>JBCDAA010000078.1:0-26025 GCA_039186435.1 Myxococcota bacterium
AAAGCTCGTGCGCGTCGTGCAGCCGAAGCGAAGCGGAGGGAAACCAGTAGGAGGGAACCCCCTGCCCCGCTCCCGAACGGCCGCTCAAGATCCGCCCGAAATGCTAAAGCCGAAACGCTAAAGCCGAAACGCTAAAGCCGAAACGCTAAAGCCGAATCGCTAAAGCCGAAACGCTATAGCTCCGAAACGAAAACCGAAACGCTAAACCATCTCAAGAAACAAACGATCCGGCGACTCCAAATAACCGATGATGTCGTAAGCGAACGCAGCACCAATGTGCCCGTCCACGATCCGGTGATCGAAGCTCAACGAAAGCAACATCACATCACCGATCACGATCTCATCACCGCGCACCACCGGCTTTCGCTTCATCTGGTGCACCCCGAGAATCCCCACCTCCGGATGGTTCAGCACCGGCGTCGCGAAAAGCCCGCCCTGCTTGCCGAGGGACGTGATCGTAAACGTCGAGCCGCTCAGCTCCTCCGGCTTCAGCGAGCCCGTACGCGCGCCCTCGCCAAGCCGGTCGATCTCCCGCGCCACATCCAGGATCGAACGCCGGTCCGCGTCCTGAATCACCGGCACCATCAGCCCGGCATCCGTCGCGGCCGCAATGCCGATGTTGTAGTACTTCCGGTACACCAGCTCGTTGCTGCTCTCGTCGAGGGCGCTGTTGAGCACTGGGTGCTTTTTCAGCGCCGCCACCACCGCCTTCACGATGAAGGGCAGGTAGCTCAGGCGAACGCCGGCTTCCTCTGCGGCGGGCTTTAGGCGCTTTCGCAGCGCGATCAGCTCCGTCACGTCGCACTCCTCCACAAAGGTGAAGTGCGCCGCCGTGTTCTTGGTCATCTGCATGCGCTGCGCGATGCGGCGCCGAATGCCGACGAAGGGCTTTCGCTCCTCGCGCGCGCCCGCCGGAATGGCCGCAGGAGGCGCAACCGCAGCGGCCGCAGCCGGAGCAGGCGGAGCGACCGGATGCGTACCGGTCGCGGCCTGTCCTGCAAAGCCCTTCACATCGGCGCGCGTCGTCCGCCCACCCGGCCCCGAGGGCTGAATCCGGCGAAGATCAACGCCGAGATCGCGCGCGAGCTTTCGCGTCGCGGGCGTCGCCAGGGGCTTCGCCTGAAAGAACTCGATCTGCTGCAGACCGCCCGAGGACGAGGACGACGCGGCCGCGATCGGCTTCGGGCTCGGCGGCTTGATCGGCGCGCCGTTGCCGCTCGGCTTCGACTGAAAGAAGCTCGACCCGGGAAGCCCTTCGCGGATGTCGCCCACCGCCGTCGCCGCCGGCTCGGACTTCTTTTCGGGCGCGCTCGGCGCAGCCTCTGCTCCGCCGCCGCTCATCGCGATCTCCACGACGACCTGCCCGACCTGAGCCACCGCGCCCACGTCGAAATGAATCGCGGAGATCGTACCCGCACGCGGCGCACCGATCGTCACGGTCGCCTTGTCGGTCATCACCTCGACCATCGGGTCGTCTTCCGCGACGACGTCCCCGACCTTCACGTGCCAGTCGACGATCTCACCCTCGGTCACACCCTCGCCGATGTCCGGCATCTTGAACTGAAAGGTACTCATGCTGCCTCAGGGGATGTAGCGAACGGTTTCGAGAATCGCCGGCGTGATTCGATGCTGAAGCGGCAGGTACTCCATCTCCAGCGTGTAGGGGAAGGGCGTGTCCCAGCCCGTCACGCGAAGGGGCGGCGCTTCGAGATGCACGAACGCCTTCTCCGTGATCAGCGAGAGCAGCTCCGCGCCAAACCCACAAGCCTTCGGCGCCTCGTGCACGATCACGACCTTGCCGGTCTTCTTCACGCTCTCGACGATCGTGTCGATGTCGACGGGCCAGAGCGTTCGCAGGTCGATGACCTCGGCGCTCACGCCTTCCGGCGCGACTTCTTCTGCGCTCGCGAGGGCCTCGAAGAGCATCGCGCCCCAGGCGACGACCGTGACGTCGGTGCCTTCCTTGACCACCTTCGCCTTGCCGATCGGCAGCGTGTAGTCCTCCTCGGGCACGTCCATCTTTACCGCGCGATAGACGCGCTTCGGCTCGAAGAAGAGCACCGGGTCGTCGCTGCGAATCGCGCTGATCAGGAGCCCCTTCGCGTCGTAGGGATTCGAAGGGCACACCACGGTGAGACCCGCGTTGTGAATGAAGAGGGACTCCGGCGACTGGGAGTGATAGTGGCCGCCGCGAATGCCGCCGCCGACCGGCGTGCGAATCACCATCGGGCAGGTGTACTCCCCGCCGCTGCGGTAGCGGTACTTCGCGACCTCGCTAACGATCTGGTCGTACGCGGGAAAGATGAAGTCCGCGAACTGAATCTCCGGCACGGGGCGAAGGCCGTAGAGGGCCATGCCCACCGCGGTTCCAATGATGCCGCCCTCGGCAAGAGGCGTGTCGATGACGCGGTCGTCCCCGAACTCGTCGAAGAGACCCTGCGTGACGCGAAAGACGCCGCCGACTTTGCCGACGTCTTCGCCGAGCACGACAACATCAGGATCAGCGCGCATCTCCAAACGGAGCGCGTCGTTGATGGCTTGGACCAAGTTCATTTCCGGCATGGCTTGTCCCTAATCCTCAGTGGTGGTCCTTGGCGCGCGGCCCGGTAAGCAGCTCTTCGCGCTGCTCCTTCAGGTGCCACGGAATCTCGTCAAATACGTCGTCGAACATCGACCCGAGGCTCGGCTTCGGCTTCTTCTCGGCGGCCGCGATGCACGCCTTGAGCTCCGCCTCGACCTCGGACTTGTAGGCCTCGTCCTTGGCTTCGTCCCAGGCGCCGCGATGCTCGAGGTGCGTTCGCAAACGCAGAATCGGATCGGTCATGCGCCACTGCTCGACCTCGTCCTGCACGCGGTAGGCGCGCGGATCGTCGGAGGTCGAGTGACCGCCGACGCGATACGTGAGCATTTCGATAAGCGTCGGCCCCTCGCCGCGGGAAGCCCGAAGCACCGCGTCGCGAACCACCTTCCAGGTCGCGAGCACGTCGTTGCCGTCCACGCGAACGCCCTTGACGCCGTAGGCGATGCCCTTCTGCGCAAAGGTCGCCGAGGCGGTCTGCTTTTCGCTCGGCACGCTGATGGCCCAGCGATTGTTGCGACAAAGGAAAACCACTGGCGCGTTCATCACGCCCGCGAAGTTCAAACCGGTGTGAAACTCGCTCGAGCTCGTGGCGCCCTCGCCGAAGTAGACGCTGACGACCTCGTCGTTGCCCTTCTTGCGCGCCGCCCAGCCAAAGCCAACCGCCTGCGTGATCTGCGTTCCGATCGGCGAGCTCACCGAACCGAAGCGATAGGGCCGTCCGGTGTAGTGATCCGGCATCTGGCGACCCTGCACGACGTCCTCCGCGTTGCCGTACATGTTGTCGACGTAGTGCTGCAGCGGAAAGCCGCGGTAGAGGAGCGCGCCAAACTCGCGGTAGCAGGGAAAGATCCAGTCGCTCGCACGCATCGCCGCGGCGGAGCCGATGATGCACGCTTCCTCGCCGAGAGAACCGATGTGAAAACCGATGCGACCCTGACGCTGAAGACGCTCGAGCTGCCCGTCGATCACGCGGGTGCGAACCATCGCGCGGTAGAGATCGAGCACCGTCTCAAGAGGCAGCTTCGGATCATGCTGCGCGCGCAGGCTTCCGTCGCGTTCGATGACCGACGGGACATCCGCGTCGCCTTCGGGCGTGCGAATCGGTACGACCTGATGTTGCGTTTGCATAGGCTGCCTTCCTGACTTTCGCGTCTACGCCAACACGGCGAGGCGCTTTTTCTTACCGTAGCGGTCGACGTTCGACGGCCGGTGCGCTCCGGTGAGCACGCCGTGGAGAAACGCCTCCGCGGCCCGATAGCTCGAACGAACGAGCGGGCCGGATGCGACGAAGCGAAAGCCCATCGCAACGCCCGCTTCTTCGTAGCGGGCAAACTCTTCCGGCGAAACGTAGCGCTGCACGTCCGCGTGCTTCGGCGTCGGCCGGAGGTACTGGCCGATCGTGAGCACATCGACGTCCGCCTCTCGAAGCAGCTGCATCGCTTCGAGCATCTCGTCTTCCGTTTCGCCGATGCCGACCATCAGCGAAGACTTCGTCACGTTCGCGCCCGCATCCTTGGCCCAGCGAAGCACGTTGGCGCTTCGCTCCCAGCTGCAGCGCGCGTCACGGATCTTTCGCTGAAGTCGCGGAACGACCTCCACGTTGTGCGCAAAGACATCCGGCGCGCCGTCACGAATCACGGTTTCGACATCACGGCGCACGCCCTGAAAGTCACCGAGGAGCGTTTCGACGAGAAGCTCCGGCGAGTAGTGCTTGATGCGCTGGATGGTCTGCGCGACGTGCGCTGCGCCACCGTCGAGGAGGTCGTCGCGATCGACCATCGTGACGACGACGTACGCGAGATCGAGACCGCCAAGGGCACGTCCGGTGTTCTCCGGTTCGCGCGGATCCACGAAGCCCTGCGGGTTGCCGGTCTTGACCGAACAGAAACGACATCCCCGCGTGCAGGTATCACCGAGGATCATGATCGTGGCGGTGCCCTGCGCCCAGCACTCGAAGATGTTCGGACAGCGCGCTTCCTCGCAGACCGTGTGAAGGTCGCGGCTTCGCATCTGCCCTTTGAGGCTCTCAAAGCGCTCCTGCCCGTCGCCGTTCGGAAGACGAACCCGAAGCCATTTGGGCTTTCGTGCGGGCAGGGTCACGCGTGGAACCTAGAGGGAGGGCCGGACACTGTCAACCCATCGAAATCAAAGCGAAACTGGCGCATCGCGTCATAGCGTGAGGTCTTTGCAGACCACGGTTTTGAAGGGGCGGAAAAGCCGATCCATTCACCAGAGCGCATGCCGACTAGGGATCCATACGGTTCGCTCGCAAACGCTTGCGTTCACCGCTTCGTTAGTCAAAACTTACGTAAGTGGGTGCTTACACAAGCTCGGCGGATTCGGTCCTTGATGCGCTTGGAGACAAGACCCGGCGAGCCATCGTGGCGTCGCTGAAGGAAGGGCCGCGATCGGTAACCGCCCTGGCGGCGGACCTGCCCGTCAGCCGGCCCGCGGTCTCGCAGCATCTTCAGGTGCTCGCGCGCGCCGGCCTTGTGAGCGCGGAGCGCAGCGGAACGCGCCGGATGTACCGGCTCGAAGCCAAAGGGCTGCAGACGCTTCGGCAGTACGTCGACGCGTTTTGGGAGGACGTGCTCACAGCCTTTGCGAAGGAAGCAGAGCGGGAGGAACGATGACGATCGCGCCGGTGGTGAAGACGCTCGAGCTCTCATGCTCCGTCGAGCACGCGTTTACGGTGTTCACGCAGCGCATGGCGACCTGGTGGCCCTTGGCGACCCACTCCATCGCCGGCGTCAACGCCGAGTCCGTCACGGTGGAAGGCGAAGTCGGCGGGCGCATCGTCGAGCGCGCGAGCGACGGATCCGAACACGTTTGGGGAACGATCTTGATCTGGGAACCGCCGACGCGTCTCGCCTTCACCTGGCATCCAGGACGGGACGCCTCGAGCGCGCAGCACGTTGAGGTTCGCTTTGAGAGCGGCACGTCGACGACCGTCACCCTCACGCATAAGGGCTGGGAAAAACTCGGCGACGAGGCGCAGACCCATCGCGACGGCTACGACTCCGGGTGGGACGGTGTTCTCGCGGACTACGTCGGCGCGATCTGATCGCCTACATGCCGCGAAATCGCCGACGAAAGGAGTTGGCGATCGGCAGCACATCCCCGCGGCCTTTGAGCGTCAACGAATAGCGGCCATCCGCGTCCTTTCGGACGTGCTCGATGGCGCTGACGCGGACGATCACGCTCCGATGCACCTGCCAAAATTCGTCGGGGTCGAGCTTCGAAAGAAGCTCCTTCAGCGACATGCGAATGGTCGCGTCCCCGGTCGTGCTGAGGACTTCGGTGTATTTGTCCTGCGCACGAAAGGCGAGGATCTCGTCGATGGAACAGAGGCGCACCGTGTCGCCCACGCTCGCCGTCACCCACTGAAGACGCTCCGGCTCCTTTCGAAGTTCGTGAAGCTCCGCCAGAAGGTGCTTCATCGATGCGGGACTCGTATCGAGACGCCCGCGAAGTCGGCGCACACTCTCGGCGAGGCGCTTTTCCGCGACGGGCTTGAGTAGATAGTCGATCGCCCCGCGCTCAAAGGCGGCGACGGCTTCGTCCGCATGCGCAGTCACAAACACCACGTGGGTCGACTCCGGAAGCGCCGCCGCAACGCCAAGGCCGTCGAGGGCGGGCATCCGCAAGTCGAGAAACGCAGCGACGCATTGATGCGCGTGTCCGAGACGAACGGCGGAGGGACCATCGGCCGCTTCGATGATCTCCGCCTCGGGCCAAAGGCGCCCGAGCAGCTCCACAAACGCGCGGCGCTGCGGGTCTTCATCTTCGGCAACAAGCACGGTCGTCATCGCGGACGTCATCGCGAATCCACCGGAATGCGAAGCTCGGCGATGGCGCCGCCTTCCGGGCGATTCTGAAGCGAGAACTTTGCTTGTCCGCGATAGCGGAGCGCCAGCTGGCGATGAAGATTCGCAAGCCCCACGCCGCCGCCGCCGCCTTCGCGAAGACCCGGCCCTTCGTCCGCCACCGACACGATCAACTCGTCGCCTTCCATCGCCACACGAACGTCGACCCGCGCGGCCATCGCCGGACGTACGCCGTGCACGATCGCGTTTTCGACAAGGGTCAGGAGCAAGAGCGGTGGAAACTCGATCAACCCCAGCGAGTCGTCCGCCTCGATGGCGTAGTTGAGCCGCTCAATGCGCACGCTCATCACCTCCAGGTAGCTTTCCACCATCTCGAGCTGCTGGCCGAGAGTACTCTCGACGTCGCTTTCGCGAAGGCGCGGAATCGTCGCGCGAAAATAGCTGGTGAGGGCATCCAGCGCGGAGGCCGCCGAGGCGGGATCCACCGTGATCAGGGAACGCACCGAGGCCAGCGCGTTGAAGAGAAAGTGCGGCTCGAGCTGCGCCTGCAGGATCGAAAGGCGCAGATCGAGATCCCGGTTCGCGTCGCGGAGATCTTGAATCTCCTGCCAGCGCTTTCCTTCGACGAGTTCCTCCCGATAGCGACGATAGGCGAGAAAGCCGCCGAGCATTCCGTAGATGAAGAGCAGGATGGCCACGTTCGCGACCAGCATCAGCGCCGCGTTCATGCCTTCCGGAGGATGCGCCGGCTCGGGTCTTTCGAGCGCGTCCTCCACAATGGCGGACGCGAGCATGTCCGCGCCAAAACTGATCGCGACACCTGCGACAAGCGCGATGCGAATTCCCCAGAGCTCCTTTTGGGGCGCCATCGCACGCGTTCGAACCAGCGTTGCGAGCGCCGGCCCGGCGGAAACCAGCGTCAGTCCGCCGAAGAACACGCCAGCAAAGATGACGACCGCAGAGGTGACGTCCTGGGTGCTGGCGTAGCGACCGAGCGCGTTGAGGAAACCAAAGGCGCCGAGGGCGACCACCGCGACGAGCGTTCGTCCGCGCAGCCAGGGCCACGAGAACGCCGGAAAGTTCTGATAGGATGCAAAGCTGCGGCTCGAGCGTCGGAGAAACGCTTCCGGCAAAGGCTCATCGAGGGACGCAGTCGGACCGATCACCGTGCTCTTTCGGCAAGGAGAACACCTCCTCCTTGGCGCCACTCAAAGGTAGTACGGCCGTCCGGAAGTTCGACCGGACGAAGCAATGCGTCGATCTCCAGCCCGTAAAAATCGCCGTAGCTGTCGTAGCCGAAACGAAGCGTCTCCCCGCCTACGCTGGCGCGAAGCTCTCCGTCCTGCGCGAAGAGCGTAAGCGAGGTCCCTCGCAAGTCGTAGTCGCCCGCCAGCGACGCGACGATCGTCTCGGGGGCCGTCTCCGGCAACCTCGGCGCGGGAAGAGGAATGCGCTCGGGCGCCAGAAGATGAAGGGCGACCTCCTCAAATCCGCCGACGTCCGAGAGCGCCGTATCCGAAAGAAGCACCACCGCTTCGCGAGACTCGCGATCGACCGCCACGAACGAACTGAATCCTCCCGTGCCGCCGCCGTGCGCGTAGAGCGTTCGATCCGGAAGCGGCACGACGATCCACGCGCTCGCCATGACCTGCGGACCGCGGGCCGGCAGGCCAAGGGGCTCCATCGCCTGCGCCATCACGGCAACGCTTTCGGGATCTCCCTCCCCCATCGCGAGGCGCGCGTAGCGGATCATGTCATTCAAGGTCGACCGCACCATGCCGAGGCCCGAAAGGGTGGGCGCGATGGTCCAAGGAGACGCGTCGAGGCCGTTGGAGCGATGACCTTGCACGAGCGACACGCCCGCCGGCGGGGTCTCGACAAAGGTCTCCGCAAAGCCGTTCGGGTTGAGCATGCGACCCGAAAGCGCGTCGACGAACGCGCCCTCGTGCTTCTGAGCGACGACGTGGGAGAGGACCATGAACGCGTAGTTCGAGTAGCTCCACGTCTCGCCCGGCGCGCTTGCAAGCGGCGCGTCACTCAGCGTCGCGAGCAGTCCGTCCGCGGTGAGGTGCGCGTAAGGGTTCGCCGGATTCGTCGGCGCAAATCCTGGCGGCAGGGCAGGAAGCCCAGAGGTGTGCGTCAGGAGGTGCCGAACGAGGAGCGGCTGCTCTTCCCAGCGCACCACGTCGACCCCGAGATGATCGGCGATGGGGTCGTCCAAACTGATCGCTCCACGCCGAACCAGATCGGTCAGCAGAAAGCCGGTCATCGTCTTGGAAATCGAACCGATCTCAAAGGCGCTTCCTTCGATGGCGCGAGGCTCGCCGGCGCAGGCAAAGCCCGTCTCGACGGAGTCTCCGCGAATCAGGGCGGCCTCGACGCAGGCGCCCGTGCGGTCGCCGGTGAGACGCCGCGCCAGAAGTTCGGAAACGCTCCCCGAGGAGGACGCGTCAGGAGATGCTCCGTCGGGGGACACAGCCGCGTCGACGCCCGGACTCGCGTCGTCTCCGCAGGCAGCCAGAACGCAAAGGGCACTCGCCAGAAGTCGCTTCATGCCCACGATATAGGAGGTGAACGACGCTCTCGCCGGCGATCTGCGACGACCCTCGCCGAGGAGGCGACGAACGGACGAATCCTCCGATGAACGTCTCGATCGCTTTAAGCGACGCTAGGCGGCGTACGCGCGAACCGAGGACACGTCGTGCCGGGAACACTGGCTGAGGGCGTAGGCCGCTCGTCCCAGCATGGGCGCGTCGTCGAGCTCAACGCGTGCACGCCAAGAGCCGTCGAGACGTACGTCCGAGGCTTTGCCGAGGAAGGTCACCAATCGGGATCCGTCGCCTGCGCGTACATCGACCACCAGCCAATCGCCAGCGACGACGTCCATCGGCACCGGCACCCAGAGGTGTCCGGCCGTGCAAAGGTCCATGAGCGCGCTGGGTGCGGCACTGGATGGAAAGGGGGTTTGATACGTGATGTGACGGATAGCCATTGGGTACTCCTCGCGGTGAAGTACTCAGGTCATCGGTCGTTTGGGGCAGTGAGCTTAGAGGTCAGCGCTGGCGAATGCCTTCGAGGACCATGCTGACGACCATCGTGGCGACGTCGGCTGGCGGCACGTCGAGACGCCCGCGAAAGATGGCGATCGCGAGCTGCTCGACCGCGCCCACCACCGCAAGTGCACTCACCCGCGGATCGGAAACCCGAAGCAGTCCATGCTCGACCGCGACTTCCGTGAGGCGAACCGCACCGTCCTCGAGCTCGTCGGCGAGGGCGTGAAGCCCGGCGGTTTCGGAGGTTGCGGGCGCGCGGTTCTCCTGAAGGTAGAGCCGCATCACCGGAAGGTGTTTCATCGCGACAAGGGCGAGAGCGTTCGCAAGGTCCGTGTAGGCTGCGGAGAGACCTTCCTCATCGTTCGCCCGCGCGAGGGACACCGCGCAGCGACGCATCGCGCGACGAACTTCTGCGGCGGGTTTGTCGAGGATCGCGTCGACGAGGGCGCGCTTGTCGTCGAAGTAGCGATAGAAGTTCCCTTTCGCGGTTCCGGCGCGACTCGCGATCTCGTCGATGGTCACCGAAGCGACCCCCTTGTCGAGGAAGAGCACGAGGCCCGCGCTCACCAGATCGTCGACGCGCTTTTGGCGATTGAGGGCTCGCTTGCCGCCCTCTTTGCCGGGGCGCTGAGACGGAGTTTTCGGTCCGCGACGACCGGCCATGGGCGAATCATACACGGGATTTGTGGGGATTCGTTAGGCGCGCTCACGCCAGCGACCCGGCAAGATGACCGTTTGGTCACAAAATCTCTTGCCAAACGGTGACCGTGACGTCATGTTTCATATATGACCCTTCGGTCACGATTTCGAGAGAGGTTCTGATGCTTGGAATTCCGGTTGGGCTCTTCGCCGCAAACGCCACCGAGTGGCTCGTCCACAAGTACGTGCTTCACGGCGCGGGCAAGAAGAAGGACAGCTTTTGGGCGTTCCACTGGCACGAGCACCATCGGGAATCGCGCCGGAACGACATGCGGGACGCAAGCTACGACCGTTCGGTTTTCGGTCGTCACTCGCAGGGCAAGGAAGCCGCAGTCCTAGTCGCGACCGCTGCAGCCATGACGCCGCTCCTTCCGATCGCGCCCTTCTTCGTGGGCACGGTCTGGTACGCGAGCTGGAACTACTACCGCGTCCACAAACGAGCCCACGAAGATCCCGCGTGGGCGCGCGAGCACCTCACCTGGCACTACGACCATCACATGGGTCCCAAGCAGGACGCGAACTGGTGCGTCACGCGGCCTTGGTTCGACTACCTCATGGGCACGCGCGTTCCCTACGCGTACACGGAGCGAGAGCGACGAACCCTCGCTCGCAAGAAAGCGCGCGCGGCGCGGAAGGTGGAGGCGTCGCTTCCGCAAGCGGCGTAGCTACGGAGCGGCGATCTCGATCGTTGCGCTAAAGCCGCGGCGGAAAGGCGTCTGAAACACAACCTCATGATTGCCCGGCGCAAGGGAACCTCCTCGGGTCGGCACGCAGCTCGACCCCATGCAGGTCTCGGTGTGCTCCGAAAGGTCAACGAGGGCGTCCATCTCCACGGTGCCCCCTGCGGAAAGGACAAAGGCGATCATCGGACTCCCAATGACTCCACCGATCGCCATCGCTTCCTCGTTCTCGCGAGGTACACGCGCGGAGACCGGACCCGGATCGCTCACGATATGGAGTGGCGCGTCGCTGGTGTTGGTGAGCACCAAGCGGAGTCGTTGCCGGCGGCCTCCGGTGAAGGGTCCCGACTCCGCGAGGGCAAACGAAACGGAGTCGGTGTCGAGCTGAAACGCGCGGTCGGAGGCGACCTGACACTGCTCCACGATCCGCGTCCACGTGAGCGTAGCGCCTTCGCAAGGACCGGACTCTGTTTCCCCTGCGCGCGAACTTTCAGGGACCGACTCCGCGGGTTCATCGCCGCCCGTCTCCACCGGCACGGCAGAAGAACCACAGCCAACAAAAAGCAGAAACGAAAGCCATCTCATGCGGGCGGGCTAACGACCGCACCGTGGTGGGTCAAGACGATGGAGGGGCGTTTTCGCTCTCCCTCGACGAGCGCCGATCGAATGAGCGCTGATCGAATGAGCCGACCCAACGCGATGCGCCGAATGAAAAGATCGCGCGCTTAAAAAGATCGCGCGCTTAAAAAGACTTACCGGGAACGCGGTGGTTGCGCTCCCGGTAAGGGGTGGTGGATGGGTGGTGTGGTTGAACCGGGGGTCATCCCCCCGGTGTCACTCTATTCAACGACAGATGCCGTCAATACATTCCTCACTATCTGCACAATCTGAAGAGATGGCGCAGTCGGTGGTCGCTTCGTTCGCCGTCGCGCAATAGTTTTCCTCCAAGCAGATCGAAAACTGCACGTCGACGCGAGCGCACTCGGTGCTGTTGTCACACGGGGTTCGACATACGCCGTTCACGCAGCGGAAGCGGCACTCGGAATCAACGGTGCAGAAGGGACGCGGGCGGGTGTCCACGCGGCAGCGGTTGCCGTCGCAGTAACGACCCTCGCCGCACTCGGCGTCGCTCATGCACGTGTCGACGCACGACGAATCGATGCAAGTCTCACCCGCGTCGCACTGGTCGTCGCGCGTGCACTCGCCCGTCGGAGGGCGGATGTCCCGGCAGAAGCCGTTGACGCAGGTTCCCGTCTCGCAGGGAACCTCAGGACCGCAAGCCTCAACGCAGGCGCCGTCCACGCACTGGCGACCGACGCCGCACTCGGTGTTGAAGCGGCACACATCCTCGTCGGCCCGGCATTCGCCCTCCAGGCAAACAAAACCGTCAGAGCACTCGCCCGTCTCCTCGCAGCTGCAGCCGACTTCGCCGCAGCTCCGGTCGTCGGGCATGCACATTCCGTCGCGGCACACGAGGCTTTCATCGCCACAGTCCGCGTTGCGCTCGCAGGTGCCGGGGCGCGGATCCGGATCCGGCTCGGTCGGCCCCACGCAGGATCCCGCGCGACACTCGGTGCCGTCGGGACAATCCGAGTCACCGTCGCACTCCGCAACGCAGCCGAGGTCCGTGCACATCGTGCCTTCCGGACACTCAAAGTCGCCGCGGCAGGTGGGCCGTTCCGGTGGCTCAACCTCGCGGCAACCAAGGCCGTCGCAGAAGAAACAGCCTTCGTCGTTGCAGAAGTAGTTGTCCGACGAACATCCCGCGACAACGGGGAGGGCCCCGAGGGCCAAAAGAGCAATGAACTGGATGTGGCGCATCGATTCCCTCTCGATGCCTGATCCTATCCACGATCCGTGCCAGGGCCATTTTCGGGTGGAGGAGGGGATCAACCTTGAAAACCCTGCGAATTTCACAAGGGCTTTCGAGGGCTTGTGCCGTCCGCGCGCGCCGGCAGGTCACGTTCGTGAACCTGAGTTCACGGGCGAAACCGCCGGTTTTGGCCCACCCCCAATGCTACAGTCCGCGCCCGTGCGCTTTCTTTCGCTCCTTCTGATTGGCTGCGCTGCGACCGCGCCTACGGTCGAGGGGCCCGAAGATGTGGTGCGTGCCTACTCCGAAGCGCTCGCACGAGGGGATGCCGCGGCACTGCACGCGCTCATGAATGAGGAGTCGCAGCAGACCACCTCGCCCGAAGAGATCGGGCGCCTGCTCACCGAAAACCGCGAAGAGCTCAACGAGCGGGCGAGCCATCTCAACGATCGGGTCGCCGAGGGCGTGGAAAGCCGGGCTTCCGTGCGGCTCCCCAACGGCGAGCTGGCTGTGCTTCGGCTGGAAGGCGGCGTTTGGAAAATCGATGGGGGCGTGGTGGACGCGCCGACCCTTCAGACGCCCGAAGATGCGATCCGCTCCCTCCGGCGAGCTCTTATGCGGCGATCGCTTCGAAGGATTCTTCGGGTCCTTGCGCGCGCGCCTCGCGCCGAAATCGAAGCGGAGATCGAGCGCTTTCTCGAAGACACGGAAGACGAGCTCGATCTCGAAGCGGAGATTCAGGGCAACGAGGCGTTCATTCGATCGAGCTCGGGGCGCGTAATCCGGCTGCTTCGCGAAGCAGGCGAGTGGCGTATTGCGGACGTGGAGTAGCGGGAGGTTAGACGGCGCTTCTCTTGAGCGGATCGTCCGCTCGCTGGTTCTCGACGCCGACAGGCCAGGAGCGAGCCCCGGTCCGTTTGAAGTGCGCGCAGTCTAGGCGTAGCGCAGCTCGCACCCGAAAATTGGAACGATGCCCGTGGAGAGGTTCGCCTTCGTGAACTCGAGAGTGCCGTGTTCGAGCGTCCACTCCCAGCGGCCGGCGACCTTCTTGGCTTTTCCGTACGTTTCGATCAGCAGCGCCAGGAGCGGCGTGCCGTAGTCGCTATGACCCGAAAGCTCGTAGGAGACCTTCGTGACGACGCCTTCGGAGAACTTGAGACGCAGCAACTGAGGCCCTTTGCCCATGCGGTGTTTGAGACCGAGTGCGGAGACCTCGTCCTTCGTCATCCCTGGATGAACCCCAAAGACGCCATCGACACCTTTCAGGACCGCGATCAAGTCCTGTGAACGAAGGTCCCCGAGGGCGAGAAGATCGGTCGGGGTCAGCGACTGCGCCCGAACGCCCGCCTTTGAAAGGAGCTCACGCTTTTCTTCCGCATCACGCCATCCTGCGTTGGGCTTGATCTTCGCCGGCGCGGGCGCGCCAGCTTCGAGAAGCGCTCTCACCACCGACGCCCCGTGATGCTTGAGGGCGATCTCAACAGGCGTTCCTTTGTCTTTCCCCTGGGTGATGCGGCCATCGAGCGTAGCCCCCATCCGTACCATCGCCTCGATGTGCGGGTGCGAGTACAGCCTTGAGAGCGCCATCGCGAAGTCCTCTTGCGTGCAGCGAACGCCGGCTTCGCAGAGCGCATCGAGAAACGCAGTGAGACGCGCACGGTTGGTCTCCAGATCGAAGTGATGCGCCCATCCAGGAACACCGACCCACGACCGAAAGATGCGCTCGGGTTTGGAACCATCCCAGCCCGCCTCCCGAGCGATCGCGACCGCCTCCGCGGAACGCATCGCGCTCGTCGCGCTTTCGTTCCACGGGATGCCCGCATCCAGATCCTCGCGCGCGAAGGCCAGCTCGTTGGCGGAGACCGCCGCTCGTAGCGAGGCGTCGGACGGCTCGCTGTACTCGCGGAGGAGTCGAAACACCTCGCTCGAGGAGGTGCGCGTGTGAACCCAGTCGAAGCCGACGCCCTTGTCGAGAATCCAGCGAATGGCGTCGAGGTTCCTGCGAGCGACCGCGATCGAGAGCGGCGTTCCATGCGTGCCGCGCGCGGTGACGTCTGCGTCCCGTTTGTCGGCCAGCGCAAAATGCTCGGGAAGCCCGCCGACCACCGCGGCGACCGCGTCGGTCCACCCCTTCGCACGAACCTTTCGCTTCATGACGTGCGAGATCAAGAACGCCGCGACGTCTGGTTGCTCCGTGCGCCAGGCGGCCTCGAGACAGTCCGGTCCTCCCGGAGCCTTCGTTTGAAACCCCCACCAGGTCTTCAGCTCCTCAAGATTTCGCTGCCGCAGCATCTCGCGAACTGCCTTTGCACTCACACTCGCTTCCCTCTTCTTCCCGCACGATGAGGTTCGCATCCGGGCTGGAACTGTCGCAATGGGGAGAAGCTGCGCTGGCAGAAGATCCCAGCGGTGGGCGAAAAGCAGACGACCGAGAGGAGTTCGCGCAGGTTTCAGCTGGCCGAACTTATGCACGCTCCTCGGTGGTGGTCCCCGTTCTGACGCTCGCGGTGCTCCTGATCGTATGGCTTGTTCTTCCGCTTCATGGGCGTTTCACTCGGATCCGAACCGGCGTTGAGGGCGTAGCGATCGAGACGCTTGGGCGAGTCCAGCGCATTGCGTGGGCGGACCTTGAAGGGGCGAGCGTCGATCACGAGATGACGATCACATATCGGAACGGGCGTGTACGTTCGGTCCCCCGAAACGCGCGTGGGTACCTCGACTTCGTGGAGGCGCTTCACGCGCGGCAGAAGCTGCATATTCCAGAGCGGGTGACGTGGAGCTCGGCGCCGCTGCTGCGACGGGTGTTTGTGGCGGGCGCAGTCGTGACGTGGGGGGCGTTCGAACTAAGCTACGGCGGTCCGTTGTTCACCGGCGTCACGTTCGGACCAGGAATCGGAACGATGCTCTACGCAATGCTGGGATGGGCACGCTGGGAGGTCGACCGCGACGGAGTGCGCTGGTCGAACTGGTTTTGGTCGTTCGATCGGCCGCGCCGGTCGACGGGCATCACCAGAGCGTTCCCGGGACTCCTCGGGTTTCCCGTCGCACAACTCCACGAGCGAACTCTCAAGACCTTTGGGGGGCATCGCGCGTGCCCAGCCGAGCTGATTCGCTACGTCGTCCCTGGAGCCGCAATCGTTCGGGAGAGCCCGTTCGTTCGCGCGCGCAGGCCACGCACGCGGCACCTCTGGTGTGTCTGGCTCATCGTCATCCCCGTAGCGGTCAGCATGACGGCGCTGGTCCTGATGGACGCCGGACAATCTCCGTGGTTCGCAGGGGTTTTGCTCCTCGTCCTCACGCGCGTCACTCTTCTCATTCGCTTTGACGCGAGCGGCCTCGAACGTTGGACCCTCTTTGGCCGCGTCTTCGAACCACAGGAGGACTTCCGAGGAACGAAAGATCGCTTTCTCCTTCGCCGGGATGGCACACAGGTCCTGCAGCTCTGGCCCAGCGAAATCGAGTGGCTTGCGCGTTGGTTTCCCAATCCGGTGAAGCCCGAAATCGAGTCCTATCGAACCATGGCGCGGGGACAAAACGCGCGAGGGTGGTTCGTGAACGACTATCGGCACGATGAGCGATGGAACGTCGTGGCGAAGGCGCCCCCATGGGCTCGTGCGACGGGTTGCTTCGCGTAGGCGTCGCTCATTCGTCCCGAGCGGGCGGAACCCACCGGCAGAACGTAGCGCGGCGAACGCCTGATGCGTGCCATAGCCCTAGGAAGTCGGCGACCCGCGCTGGCCGAAGTTGTGCAGTTCGAGGAACGATGGCCTTCCTCGTTCCCTTGATCCTTGGCGCGTACTGGCTGTTGAGTCCGTCAACATGGACGCGTATCGAAACAGGCGCTGACGGCGTCACCATCAAGCGTCTCAGGGGGCAGATTCACATCCGCTGGAATCATCTCGTCGACGCCCGCGTGGCCCGCGTGATGACGTTGACGCTCGCGAACGGCTCTCCTCTCACGGTGCCCCGAAGAGCGAACGGCTACCTCGCGTTCGTCGACGTACTTCACGAACGAAGGCTTCTTCGGGTCCCTGATCAAGTCACGTGGAGCACCGCCCCCTTCTATCGACGGATATTCGTCACGGGCACCCTCGTGACGGGGTTGGCGATCTACCTCCCTGACTTCGGGCCGGCTGTGTTCACGCTCTACGGACCGGGAGTCGGGCTGATGCTCTACTCCCTCTTTGGATGGTCGCGGTGGGAAGCCGACTCGAACGGGCTGAGGTGGTCGAACTGGTTCTGGTCGGGGGCCTGGCCGCGATCTGCGATCGCCATCACGCGCCCTTCGAGAAGTCTAACGGGCTATCCAGCAACGCGCGTCGTCGACAAGCCAGGGAGGGCCTTCACCGGTCGGGAGTGCCCAGCGGAACTCCTTCCTTACGTCATGCCCAACATCACGGCTTACCGACGTCCGTATCCACATGCGCGCAGGCCCCGTGTCCGCCATCCGTGGATCGGTTGGAGTCTCTACTTCGGGCTGCTGATGCTGTTCCGCGAGGTCGACACATCCTGGTTCGTCGGAGGCGCACTCTTCGTTGCAGCGTGCGTCTACCTCATTTGCGGGCCGAACCTAATCCTACGATTTCATTCGAACGGTCTCGAACGATGGACGTTCTTCGGCCGGGTCTTTGAACCCGCGTCGGCGTTCGACCGCTTCGAGGACGATTTCCTCATCCGATCGAGCGAACGCTTTGTCTTCGTCGCGCTCTGCCAGCGCGAGGTCGACTGGCTCACGGGGCGCTGGTTTCCGATGCGGATAGACGTCGAACCCTGTGGCTACCGGTCTCCTGCACCGCGCGCGAACAAGGTCTTCCTCTCGGCGGCTGACTACCCCCACGGCGAACGTCGGGACTTGGCCGCTTGCGCACCAACGCTCGCGAATCACCCGGCGTAAGTTGAAAGTTGGGGACGCTCCACCGAGTGGTCCGTCGGCTGGGGGGTGACCGTCATCACCTTCACTGACGCGGGCGTTTCGAAGCGATGCCAGACGCCCTGCGGGACCACGAGGAGCTCTCGCGCCTTCAACGTATGCGGCGTTTCACCATCCTCACCGAGAAGAAAGAGCGTCGTCTCCCCTTCGAGGACCATGACGATCTCGTCGCCTTGGCGATGCCGTTCCCACTCGCTTTTCCCCGCCCAATGGCCGACGTAGATGGCCCCATCCCGGTAGTGGTCCACGAGCGCAAACGCCGGCCCCGCTTCTTCGTCCGGTGGTGGGTGTGCGGTTCGACAGGAACTGCAGTCGGCGCAGTAGCGTCTCGATCGACCTCGTCGTCATCGCTGCCCCCACACGCGCAAGGCCGTCCTGGGAGGTAGGCCGCGCTTAAATCCACTTAAGAACACGGAGCCATCGACCTCATCGTGCATCTGGCTCCCTATCGTAGGCGCGTGCGCAACCGATTGCTCGTTCTTCTCATTCTCGCCTGCAACCCCTCCAACGAAACCGACGTTGTCGTTGAGCTCCAAACCGACCTCGTGCCTGGCATCGAGTTCGTGCGGATCGAAACCCAGGTCGGCGAGTCGTCGACCGCCGCCTCGGTATTTCGAAGCGACCGCTTTCAGACGTTTCGCCGTGTTGCCGAAGTCTCCGCGCCGCGCGGCGTGCCAACCGAAGTCGAGGTGCGGCTCCTCGACGAAGCGAATCGAGAGGTGGCGCGCCGAACCGTGAGCGCGTTGCCCTCTGGATCGGTGTACGGCGTTCAGGTCGTCGTGTCGCGCGATTGCTGGAACGTCACCTGCGGCACGGAAACGTCATGCCTGCAAGGACGGTGCGTGCTTCGAGAGTGTGCAACCGGCGAGGAGGCGAGCTGCCCTGCCCCTGCTTGTGCGGCTGGTTCGGACTGCGCCGGCGCCCACGAATGCGCCAGCGCGGAATGCAGCCACGGCGTCTGCCTCTACTTTCCAGTGACGGACGCGTGCCCACCCGGCGGCTACTGTGATCCAGATCGAGGCTGCCAAGGAAGCGGTGAGGTCGACGCGATGGTCGATGCCGGTCAGGACAGCGCACCGCCGTGCACAGATGGAGACGCCTGCGACCCCGGCATCCCTTGTGTGACCGGCGTTCGAAACTGTGCCGCCAACACCTGCGAAACGGTCGACGTCGAGATCTTCACCGACTGCGAGTTTGGGAGCTGCGTCGCGGGGGAGTGCATCGACCGCTCGGATCCCATTCTCGCGTTCGCGCCGGACGACATGGAAGTTCCGCCGACCAACCGACTCGGCGCGGCGGTCGCACTGGCCGCCCCGTGGATCCTGGCGGGCGAACCCACCTACGGAAACACCGTCGAGGCACAGGTCGGGCGTGCCCGCGTCGCGCATAACTTCGATTCTTTCGGCAGCCTCGGCGTGTTCGGTCTTAGCCGTCGCTGCGGCCACTCGGTCTTGCTCGAAGGAAACGTCGCGGTCTTTGGATGCCCAAGCGTCAACCCGGACAACGTCGGCTCCATCGACACCTCCTTTTTGGAACCGGCGAGCGGCGACGCGCCCCTTCAGGGAGTGCAGCGACGCGCGACCTTTCTGGACCTTGCCGATCCGGTATTCGGCGATCGCTTCGGGACGGCCTTGGCGGTCGACGGCAGTCGCCTTTACGTCGGCGCGCCGGGTTATCGCTCCGGCGACTCGACCGCCGACAGTGGCCTCGTGGCCGTTTACGAGTTTCCACCTCCCGCGGACGGCGCCCCGCTTGAGCAAGTTCGCTGGATTCCGCCGGCGCGCGGGATCATCGCCGGGGACGAGTTCGGCAGCGCGATCGCTCTCAACGATCATCACCTCCTCGTGGGCGCAGCCCAGCAGGGACTCGGTGGGTACATCGAGGTGTTTCCGCGCGTGTCGGCCACGCGCTCCGTCGAGCGGATTCTCCCCGGACCCGGCGTCACGATCGGCGGCATCCTTGCGGCGGACGGCGATCGCGTCGTCGTCGGCTTGCCCCTCAACCACGCTGCGCGTGTCTACGTCTGGAACGGGAGCAGCTACGAGATCGAAGCGATGCTCACCACGAGCTCCTTCAACCTTCTTGGGGACGCCGTCGCCATCCGCGATCGCACGATTCTCGTCGGTGCGCCGCGATCCAACCGCGTCATGGAGTTCGCTCGCGGAGACGCCGGGTGGTTTCTCAACCGAATCATCGACCCGGTCGGGCTTCAAGCGGGCGACGAGTTTGGCGCCGCGGTCGCCTTCGACGACGAGTTGATCGTCGTCGGCGCGCCCGGAACGTCCAGCTCGGACACACCCGACCAAGGGCGCATCTGGGTCTTCGAACGCTAGACCGCACAATCAGTTCAAAGTGCGCGCGGCCTAGCGCGGTAGCGGAATCGTCTGTGACCCAGCTTCGCGACGAATCGTTTCGATCAGCGCGTCCGTCATCGGCGCCGCGGCATACGGGTACGCGGGGCGGAACACCCGATCGTGACGACTCTCCGCGGCACGAATCTCCCCTCGAAAGACATCGCCGTTCGAGCTGACAAAACCGCGGTTCGGGTCGGAGCCCCAGCGGTCGACGATGGCATCGTCGTCGGCGCCCGCGAGATACGCGTTGTTCTCGGAGAGAAACTCGGACTCCTGCGAAGCAGCGACCCCGTAGCCATCCCAGCGTTCCCAAACGTTGTTGAACGCGTGCACGCGGCCGTAACGAAGCCGCGGGTGGCGAACGTTGCTGTCGTGAAAGTAGTTGCGGGTGAGTGTCACGCGAATCGCGCGGTCGGCGCTGTGGGTTGGGCTGTGGCCGATCAACATCACCTTGTCGTGGTCGTGAAACTCGCAGTGGCTGACGGTGACCTGCGTCGACGCGCGCGTGATGTCGAGGAGCCCGTCGGGGTAGTCGCTGAGATCGAGCCGGTGCACCCAGACATTTCGGGCGTCCCGCAGGCGAATCGCATCGTCTTCCTCGGGATCGCCGACCCCATCGGTCATCGCGAAGTTGTGAAGGATCACGTTGTTCGATCCTTCGAGGTAGAGCCCTCGACGGCGCAGCACGATCGTCGCGCCGCGGCCGTCGAGGGTCGTATTCGACGGCACTCGGATCGGCGACCGCAGATCGATCGCGCCGCTGACGGCAAACACGATCCACTGGCGTCCGGCCCGAGAAACACACGCGCGCAGCGACCCTGTCCCCGCATCCGAAAGACGGGTTACCTCGCAGACGGATCCTCCCGCCCCGCCAGTCGTGTCGATGCCGAAACCCACGCGCTCGCCCAAAAGGTCTTCCCACGGTCGATCGCGTCGGCACGTTCCGTCGACGCAAGCGGCTCCTGCAGCGCACTCGCCACAGCTTCCCCCGCACCCGTCGCTCCCGCACATCCGACCTTCGCAAGACGGAGCGCAGTCCCCGCGAACGCACTCGCAATAGTCGCTTTCGTGGCCTGTCGGCCTGCACCCGAGGCTCGCTCGCAGTCGATCCGCCGCGCACTCATCCTCTACGTTTTCGAACGCGTCCCCGCATCGAAGCCCAGCAGCGGCGCACACCTCGGTGCATCCTTGCCCCGCAGAAAAGACCACGCCGCAGCGATTCTCAGTCTCACTGCAAAGCTCCACGTTCGGATCCGCAAATCCGTCGCAGCGAACGGCGTCTCGCTGCGCGTCTGCGCCGACATCGAAAGCCGCATCCGTTCCTGTGTCCGCGATCCGCGCGTCTGGCCTTGCGTCGACGTGCCCTGCATCCTGGCGGCCGGCATCCTGGTGCGCCCCTGGCGTGAAGACATCGACCGACGAATCGCGAGGCGCGGATGAATCAGGGGATGCGCCAGCAGGTGCGCAGGCAACGAGAGCGGCGAGGGCAAGGGAACGCATCTGCCCACGATGCGAAGAGGTCCCTCGTTGAACCGCTTAATTCACCTTACAAAGTGCTCGGATTCTCGCGACGCCGCGAAGATACTCCGGAGGTGCTGCGGCCGATCGCGCAACTCATCGGGAGGGAACGGGAACGAGAGATTCTTCGCGAGACCTTTGCCCGGGGAACGCGACTCGTCACGATCAGCGGCGCGGCCGGGATCGGAAAAACGCATCTCGCGCACACCATCGCGGACGACATCGAAGACCATCAGGTGGTCTGGGTCGACCTCCGGGATGCGTCCGCCGCAACCATTCTCCCCCGCATGACCGAGGCGCTCGGAGTCGACGCTCACACGTACGACGCGTTGATCGCCGGGGCGCTCGAACAAGACGACGTTTTCTGCGTCCTCGACGACGTTCCAGACGACCCGGGCCTCCGGCAGAAGATCGACAGCTTCGTTCGAGCGCTGCCCGACAGTCGGTTTCTCGCCACCGCGCACGCTGCCCTGGGGAGCGAAGGCGAACAGGTTTTACGTCTCAGGCCGCTCCCCCTCCCGACGGAATCCGACGCGGACAACGTCGCCGTTCGACTCTTTCTCACGCGGCGCGGTGATCTGGGCGCGGCGGTGAGCGACCTGGATGCTGTGGTCGCGCTGGTCCAGGCGCTCGAGGGCATTCCTCTGGCGATTGTGCTCGCCGCGACCCGAAGCCGGGAGGTGACTCCGCGGGAAATCCTCGCGGAGCTCGATCAAGGACTCGGCCCGCTGCAAGCGAGCATTCAGCGAAGCATCCAACGCGTGTCGGCGTCTGCAGTAACAGCACTCGAGTGCCTCGCTGCGTTCGCGGGCTCGTTCACCACCGAGGCCGCTCAACACGTCCTCGGAGAAGCGAGCACCTCCGCCCTCGAAGAGCTCAGCCGGCGATCGCTCGTCGAGCGAACAACCGTCGACCAGGAAACGCAGTGGCGGTTGCTGCGCCCAGTTCGCGAGGCCGTGCGTTGTCCCGCGAACGCGAAGATCGCGCACGCGACGTACTTTCTTAAGGAAGCCGACGCATCCATTCGCGCGGCGCACATCGAGGAGGTCGGCGCCGCGCTCGAAGTGATCTTGCGCGAGCCCATCGCGCCAAGCCTTCGCTCGCTCGTCTTTCCGAGTCTTCGGAACGCATACGACGCGTTCAGCGCGCAGCGCTTTGCCGCCCAGGCCGCGCGAGTGGTCGAGCTCGCGGACGCGACCACCTCTCTCACCTCGGTTGAGCGGGCGATGGTGAGCGCTTTTCGATTTCGCCTCGCGATGATGGCGGGCCGCGTTTCGGAAGCGGTCGACGAGGCAATGGGGGCCATCGAGACGTTTCGAACCACAGCACACGAGGAAGCCGCCGCATGGCTCGCCGCTGAGGTGGCGTCCGCTGCAGACCTCTTTCCGGTCGAAGTTCTCGACTCCCTCAGCGAGATCGTCGAAGAGCTGGGGCAAACAGACGACGGGTTCTCGCTCCATCTGGCGCGGGTTCGCTTTGCGAGGGCCTATTACTTCGGTCGATCCGCGGAGATTGCGACCGCGGCGGAACGCGTTGCCGCCCTGGAAAGCCACGGAGGTCCCCTCGCCCATGCACGCGGACGGTGGCTTCACGCCGTGGGGCTCCTCTCGGCCGGCGAGCTCACCGCCGCAGAGCGCCTCTCGGCGCAGGTTGCTGAGGTCGCCGCGCAGCACGGGTGGGATGTGCTGGAGGCAAGGTCGCTGACCATTGCGGCCATTGCGAGGTGTGTCCGTCGCGAGTCGGGAGCTCTCGAGATTGCGCGCGGCGCGGTACGGGTCGCCGAACGAAGCCGGGCGCGCGCAGGATCATGGGCGCTGCTCTACGCGGGACTGATCGCGGCCGTCGCGCGCGAAGCATCCGAATCTCAGGCGCTGATCGCGGCCGCGCTCACGCAGCTTCAGGGATCACCCCGGGTGCGATCGGTCGCAGTGGAGACCGCCGCCATCGCGGGGGACCTCGACGCGCGGGCGCAGCTCGCAGTGCTCCCACCCACGCAGTTACGTCCTCTCGTCGACGCCGTCGTGAAGCTTCAGCGCGGTCGGGGCGATCGCGACGAAGTGAATCGTGCCCGAGACACGCTCGCCGACGAGCTCGACAACCTGCCGCCCTTTCTTCGTCCCGATGCGATGCTCGCGTTGCTCGTTGCGGATCTTCCTGGCCCCGGCAGCGAGCCGGCGCGACTGCGCCTTGAGGTGGGCCTCAATGCAGCCTGGTTTCGGGTCGGAGACGACGAACCGGTGGACCTCTCTCGCGCGCGAGCAGCGCGACGCGTCTTTCGGGCGCTGCTCGAAGCCGACGAATCCCTCGACATCGACGCGCTCTTTTCCTTCGGATGGCCCGGGCAGCGAATCGGTGCACTCAGCGCTCGCAACCGCGTGCACGTCACGCTCGCACGGCTTCGTAAGCTCGGCCTTCGCGACACCATCGTCCGCGATGAAAACGGCTGGCAGCTCGTCGCCGACATCGTGCGTCGTGCCGGTGAAACGTAAGTCGAATTAAGCCGAACGGGAGCGCTCGCCAGGACGTCCGCTTCTAGGCTGAGGCATGACCTTTCGCTCCCTTTGGGTCCTCCTGGTCGCCTGTGGAAGCTCGCAAGACCCCCGAGGACGAGATGCGGCAGCCGACGTTCGCGGCGACACCGCGGTCGATGCCGCGATCGATACCGGACGTGACGCGGGTACCGACGCAGGACGCGATTCAGGAAGCGACGCGGGAACGGACGCGGAGCCTGATGCCCGCGACGCCCAAGTCGACACCGAAAGCGACGCGCTTCCAGACGCGGGACGCGATTCAGGCGAGCCCCTCAGCGCCTGCTTCGACCCGGACGCCCTCACAGAAGGTCCGCTCTGTACCTGCGCGGACTATTGTTGGCAGGACCCACCCAAAGGTGCGTTCACCACCGACGCCGCGTGGGGTGCAGGGGGATGTTTCTGGTTCGGCGGCGACGATGGTCTTCTCCGCTACTGGGACGGGGCCGAGACGCGCCTTTCCGACACGCTTACGGACGCCATTCGCGACCTTTCGGGCGCAGGCCCCGATCGCGTCTACGCGACCACGGAAGAGGGCGTGTGGCATTGGAACGGGAGCACCTGGGAGGCCCTTCCACGATGGTCCGGCCGCATCGCACCCCCGTCTCGGGTCAGTGCCGTTGGCGACCGCGCCTGGGTGATCAGCGAGGAGCGGCACGTTTCGATCTGGGACGGCAGCGACTGGAATGTCGCGCATCTCGCTGCCGGCGAGCTTTCAGACGTCGTCGCGGTCGCCGCAAACGAGGCCTACATCGTGAGCGGCTCACGCATCGAGCATATCGTCGACGACGTCGTCTCCGTCGTTGCTCGAACGCGGCCCACATTTACGTACGACCGCGCGTGGGCGTCCGGAACCGACGACGTGTATGTGTCCGGAGGCGCAGCAGGACATCTCCTTCACTGGGACGGGACTGCGTGGGAAGACATCGAAACGATCGAAGCCACAGCGCGGTCTGCGTTCCTCGACGGTACGGGAGCCGACGACGTTTGGATGGCCACTCCTTTTGGAGAGGTCGCCCACTGGAACGGCGATCGGTGGATTCCTCATCCCCTCGACGCCCAGGTGCACGCTCTCGTCGTCCCAACCTCCGGAGAGGCGTGGGTGCTCGACGATCACGGTCGCAAGTTTCGCTGGGACGGCGACGACTGGGCCCCGGTGGAGTCCGAGGTTGTACCGATCATCGCCGATCTTTGGTCCGGCGATGGCGTGACTTGGGCGGTTGGATCCGAGACCGCCGTGTTTCAGGGCGGACGCTGGACCGAGCGGCCCATCAGCGATCGCGGGATCGCGGTTTGGGGATTTTCCGCGGACGACGTCTGGGTTGCTGGATCGCTCGAGGTTCATCACTGGGATGGCGGAGCGTGGACAGACTTCCCCCTGCGCAACATGCAAGGGGTCTGGGGAGCCAACCCGGACGACGTGTGGTTCGTCGGTCGCGAAATCCACCGCTGGAACGGTCGCGAGATGCAGCGTGCCTCCGCGCCCGCCGGATTGCTCCTCGATGTTCATGGAACGAGTGCGAGCGACGTGTGGGCTGTGGGCCAGGACGGACTCGTTCTCCGTTCTAACGGCGGCGAGTGGAGCTCCGTGGTCGCACCCACCAGCGCGTCTCTTCGGGCCGTCTGGGCGCGCGCACCGGACGACGTTTGGGTGGGCGGATCGGACGGGCTCTACCGGTTCGACGGAACCGGGTGGGCCGACCTCACACCCGCCGCGAGGCCGGCGATCGTAGCCCTCGGCGCCAACCGATCCTCGCTTTGGGCCGCGCAATCCATCCGTCCCGGAAGGGTCTTCGAGTGGGACGGAACGGCCCTCGTCACCCACGAACCATGCGCCCTCGGTTCCATTACGTCGCTCTGGATCGGCGACACCGAGCGCTGGCTTGGCACCCTCGCGGGTGCGCTGCGGGCCCCTTAGGTTCGTGCGCCTAGATTCGTGCACCTAGGTTCGTGCGCCTAGGTTCGTGCACCTAGGTTCGGGCACCTAGGTTTCGCGCGCCCGCTTGACGAGCGCGACCAGCGCTTTTCGGGCTTCCATGGGC
>JBCDAA010000079.1:0-25988 GCA_039186435.1 Myxococcota bacterium
GCGAAACGCGCGAGTCGAGAAGTCGTGATCGCCGAAGGCGAGGGCGGCGTGGTCGCCGGCGACAACAGGAAGAGCCGGAGACACCGTCGAGGGAGCGGCGCGAGTTCACCGAGCTCGAATCGGGGATGCTCAATGCATTCCGCCGCTACGTTTGCTTCGTCAACGACAGCGACGACCTTCCGACGATCAAGTATCGCCAGGCGCATATCTACTACGAAGCCAACCAGTACGAAGAGGCGGCTGTTCTCTTCAAGGACATCGCCTGGAACCATCGGGATAGCGAGCTCTCGGAGTACGCCGCGAACCTCTACCTCGACTCCTTGAACGTTCTCGGTTCGCAACGAGAGCCGAACCGTCCGGAGTGTCTTGGCGAAATCGAGTCGGCCATTGACCCGCTCGCTGGTTTCTACTGCGGTTCACCGGACGCGCGGGACGAACACCCGGACCTCTGCGGTGTGCTCACGACGCTGAAGTGCAACGTCATGCGTAAGACCGCTGAGGCGTACGGGAACAACGACCAGCACAAGCGGGCGGCCGCCACGTACGTTCGTATCTTCCGCCGGCACCAGGAGTGTTCGGAAGAGGCGGACTTCAAGATGGACGAGGTCCTCTACAACGCCGCGATTCACTTTGAGGCGGCTCGTCTTCTTGGACGCGCGATCCAGGTTCGTAACGTTCTGATCGAACGGTTCCCGGAAAGCGAGTACGCGAAGCGCGCCATCTACCTTGTCGGCGCGAACTTCCACGCCCTCGCGTTCTACGAACAGGCGGCGGGGTACTACGAACGCTTTGCGACCCGCTTCCCGGGCGAAGATGGCGACGATTGCACCGACGCAGATCGCGAGGCCGGAACCTGTGCGATCGCCCATGAGGCCCTTCAGAACGCCGTGTTCTTCCGCATGGGTCTCGGTGACACTGACAAGGCTCGGGAAGACGCGCGTCTCTTCGCGCGAAACTACGGAAGACGGCTGCCTCGAGAGACCTCCATGGTCAACTTCTCGATCGGCACCATCTACGAGCGCGAGGAGAACTGGCGGTCCGTTTCGACGCACTTCCGTTCCTTCTCGCGGACCTATCGCCGGAACGGCTTGCCGAACCAGCTTCTCCGCGCCGACGTCCTCCAAGGGCGCGCGCACTGGGAGATGGACGACAAGCGAACCGCAATGCGTCACTTCCGCGCGGCGGTCGATCGCTGGCGCCGAACGCCGGACGCGATCAACGGTCTCGACAACGTCGATGACGCCACGAAGGTTCGCTACCTCAAGGAGGCGCTCGACGCGACAGCGGAAGCGCTCTTCTATCTCGCGGAGGAGAAGTACGCGGCTTTCCGAGGAGTTGGCTTCCCGCGCTATCGCGGCGGCCGAAGCCTCGACCGCGTCAACCGATGGGCGCAGAACGAGTTCTCCGAGTGGATTCAGGCCAAGCAGGCAGCGCTCCTCGCCGCGGAGGCCGAATACAACAAGATCGCAGAGCTCAGCGTCGTCGTTCGCGAAGGCGTCGAACCGCTAACATCGCCGCCTTGGCTCATCGCCGCCGCGGCGCGTATCGGGCAGATGTACATCTCGATCATTGATGCGGTGCAGCGCGCACCGATTCCGGAAGAGATCGAGAACGACCCCGAACTCTTCGACATCTACGTCGGAGCGTTCGATGAACCTCTCGAGCCCGTTCGTGCCCAGGCCGTCGGCAAGTTCGAGTACTGCCTGACCACTGCGACGAACGTCCGCTGGTTCAACGAGTACTCGCGCATCTGCGAGACGGAGCTCAACCGCCTTGACCCGCGCCGCTACCCGGTGGCCGCGGAGCTTCGCGGACAGGCGAACTACATTCGAGGCAGCCTCGGTCGTCCGGGTCCAGTGGAACTCGTGACGGGTGAGGATGATGTCGACGTCGGCGGTACCGGCGGGGACACGGCAGCAGGAGCAGACCAATGATCAGTCGAAAGCTTGGAATCCTCGTCTGCATTGGAGCGCTGGCCTGCGGCGGTGGAAGCGGAAGTGGTGACGACGAGGAAGTCGCCACCACCACCGGTGGCACGGAGATCCGAAGTGCCGGTGGCGCCGCGGTAACCGTGCAGGCCCACAACCACTGGACCGAAGGGCTCCAGCTCTACGCTCGCTTCGATGAGGCGGGATGGAACCCTCAGAACTGCGCGAGTGCGATCGCAAAGTTCGAGGAAGCCAACGAGGCGCAGGGTGGGGCGTTCGCCGAAGCGCTCTACATGGCGGGTCTCGTCGCTGAGACGTGCAACGACGGCGACAAGGCGCGCGAGTTCTACCGGAACTCGCTTCGCGCTGCCGAGGCCGCGAACCAGACGGCACGTCGTGAAAACCGCGCGCTTCCGGGCAACGGTCCCCTTTGCAAGAGCCGTGTGGCCCTCGCGCTGATGGACCAGGTGGCGGGGAACCGAAACGGAGCGCGACAGGCGTTTCAGCGTGCGGTTCGCGACGATCCTCAGTGCACCTCCGGCTACGTGAACCTCGCGATCATGCAGCGTGAGGCCGGCGGTGGTCAGGAGGAGGAAGCGCTTCGCAACCTTCGCCGCGCGCTCGCGATCGAGTCGGACTACCTCCCGGCGTTCAACCAGATGGCGCTCCTCTATTACAATCGAGGACTGCAGCGCGGTGGCTCAGCGTCACTCGATCTCGCCGAGGTTGTCTGCCGTCAGGCGCAGCTCATCGACGCGGACTACGCGCCCATCTACAACACCTGGGGGCTCGTCAAGATCCGCAAGGGTGACGTCATCGAGGCCCTCCGCTTCTTCCAGCGGGCGATCGCTCTCGACGACAACATGTTCGAAGGCCACATGAACTTCGGACAGGTCACGCTTTCCTTCCGCGGCTACCAGGACGCGCGTCGCTCCTTCGCGAAGGCCGTCGAGCTCAACAACGGCAGCTACGAGGCGCACCTCGGCCTTGGGGCTGCGCTTCGTGGCCTCGAGCAGTTCGCGGAGGCGCAGGCCGAGTACGAGCGCGCGATTCAGATCGAAGGTGCCCGCCCGGATGCGCACTTCAACCTCGGGGTGCTCTACCAGGACTACATGGGCGGCAACTCGATGAACGAGACCATCGGCAACCTCGAGCGGGCCAAGGGCTTCTACAACACGTTTATTCAGCGTGCGGGGAGCAACCAGCGCTACGCGGAGACGGTCGAGTCGGTCCGCAACCGATGCCGCGAGCTGAGCCGGCGTCGTCGACGAGGTCGAAACAGCAACCGGCGCTATGCCGCCAACTGTCGTCCGGGTCGACTTCAGGTCATCGACGACACCGTTTCGGCGCTTCGCGAGGCGGAGCAGATGCAGCGCGAGGCGGAGCAGATGCAGCGCGAAGCAGAAGCCCAGCAACGTCAGATGGAGCAGCAGCAACAGCAAGAGGGCGGCTCGGAGTAGCTCCCCCCCAACGAACGGAAAAGCCCGGCCGCGCGTCGGGCTTTTCTCGTTAACCAGGATCAATTCCGCGTCCCGTGTCATCACGATCCAATTCCGCGCCCCGCGAGGGTTCCATCCCTCATGATTCGCATGCTCGGGTGTGTGGTGCTTTGTGCGTGTGCGGCGCAGCAGGTCGAGACGGTCGTTGTCCCGCCTGTGCCTCCGCCTTCACGCGCTTCGTCAACCGCTGTGATTGGGTGCGTGCCGGCGCTTCCTTCCGGTGCCGCCGAACGCAGGCGTGCCCTTGAAAGTGCGCTACGCCAAGATGCCCAATGTCGTGGCGCCTATGTCGAACTCGGACGCGTTCTGCGCGAAACGGGCGACTACGAAAACGCGCGAAGGAACCTTCACCGTGCGCTCGCGATCGAAGCGGACGACCCGGACGTCCTCGCAGAGCTTGCGCTGAATCATCTCGCGGTCGGCCACCTCGAGCTCGCGTACGTCACGGCGCTTCACGCGGAGGAAGTCGACGCGCGTCACGCCCCGACACAAAACGTCCTCGGTCTCATCGCGATCCGGCGCGGAGAAGTCGCCGAAGCGTATCGACGATTTGTACGCGCAACCGAGGTCGCCGACCTCAGCGAGCTCTGGATGAACCGAGGACAGATCGCGCTCTCGGTGCGCGCCTACGAGGACGCCGGTCTCTCGTTTCGCCGGGTGACGTTCCTGCGACCTGATCTCTACGACGGATGGATCGGCCTCGGCGTCGCGCACCGCGGGCTCGCCGAGGTGGAGGAGGCCAGGGCGGCGTACCAACGGGCGATCGCCCTCGAAGACGCCCGCCCAGAGGCCCACTACAACCTCGCCGTGCTGATTCACGACCACAGCAGTCTTGATTTGTCGGCGATCCGGGACGCGCGAGCCCACTATGAGGACTTCCTCTCCCGAGCCTCCGGGCCCCGGTGGGCGGATGCCCGATCCGGCGTCGAGCGCAGCTGTGAGGGGTGTCGGCCAGGCCGCCTCGAGCTTCTGAGACAGCTCGAAATTGCCCTGTCCGCGCCTGAATGAATCGAGCGCGAATTGATAGGCGCCCGTTTCCTCTGTGATTTCGGTTGGTTGATGTCTGTCGGACCCTCCGCCCCTCACCTGAACAACACTCTTGCGGAACCTCCGCTTACAGCTGGTGTCAGACGGGTGATCACGGGGGCTCTTTCCCGAAATTCAGGTGTGTTCTCGGACACAAACGCCGTTGACGTTCTCGAAGCCATCGCGTTAGCATGCGCCGGCTTTGGGCCTGGACACAGGATGGGCTCAGGTGGTCGGAGGTTGTTGTGAAGAAGCTCCAAGCGTTGGTGGTGATGGCGGCGGTCGCCCTGTCTCTCGTGTTGATTCCCGGGGTGAGCCCGGCTTCGGCGCAGGACGACGGCGGTGACGCGACCACCTACGACTTCGAAGATGACCTGGTTTCAGGTGATCTGGTGCGGCCCGATGGTGAGCTCCTCAACGTTCGTCGACGTGGTCGGCGCTCGTCGCTCATCCGGATTCGTGAGCATTTCATCCCCGAGATGCTGAAGTCGGTCGAGGACCTCTGAGCAACAACGTCATCCCCAAGACAGGCCAAAGCAGCGCGCAGCGCGTCGGTGGAAAGGGCACCGTGGCGTCGCGCGCTCTCCGGAGGCGAAGGTGAGTAACAATATTCCGATGAAGTTCCGCATTAAGTCCCCCGATGGGGAGGAGCGGACCGAAGAGCTGACCCAGGACATTATCAAGGTCGGCAAGCTTCCCTCGAGTCATCTGCGCATAGACGACGACAACGTCTCGCGAATGCATGCAGTGATCGAGGTGACCGGCCCCGAAGACATCTTCATCATCGATCTCGGCTCTGCCTCGGGCACCGTGGTCAACGGGAAGAAGGTCAACAAGTGCAAGCTTCAGAGCGGCGATGAGATCGCGCTGGGCGACACGGTAGTGACCGTCGAAATCGGGGAGGCAGCGGCTGCAGCAGCGGAGCCGGAAGCACCTGCGGCGTCACCCCCCGCAGCCCCCGCGCCCTCGGTGCCGAACCCCTTCGCAGCGCCTGCGCCGGCTGTTCCCAATCCCTTTGGGGCGCCTGCGGCAGCTCCTGCGGCCGCGGCGGCAGCGAGCACCTCGGACGATCCGGAAGACGTTCAGTACGGCATCGTGGCGAGCGGTCCGCCCATCTCGGCGGATGAGGTCGACGCGCCTGAGCAGACCGTGGAAGTTCGGGTGATGTGGGGCGACCGCCAGGTCCTTCACGTCGAGCATCTCACGCCGATTCGTGCGTTCTACGTCGGTGAGCCCGCCCCGAATACGCCTGTTGATTTCCTGATGGGCTCGGAAGTTCTCGGCACCTCGCGCATGCCTGTGGTCACGGCCTCCGGCGCTGCGGTGATTCCGCAGGGCGCCACCGGAATGGTGACCGTGGGCGATCAGAACATGACGATCGCCGAGCTCGCGTCGGGCGGACGACTTCAGCCCTGCTCCGAGTTCCCGGGGGCGCAGCAGTACCCGATTCCCGCGGGAGCGACCGTCAAGGTCGAGCACAACGGCTTCACCTTCGTGACCCGTCAGACCAACGCCGGAAAGAAGATCGCCGGCGGGCTCAGCGTCGACTGGCAGCCGCTTTCCTACGTCCTCGGCTCGATGGCCATCTTCGGCATCCTGCTGACGATGATGTACTTCATCCCGCCCGCAGGCGGCGGGCTTAACCTCGACCTCCTCAACACGGACTCCCGTCTCGTGAAGTACCTCATGGAGCCTCCGGCGACCGAGGAGGAGGAGACCCCCGAGTGGCTCGAAGACACTGCGCAGCAGGACGATTCGGGCGGCAAGGGCAAGCGCCATAAGGGTGAAGAAGGCGCGATGGGTAAGAAGGAAGCCAAGAAGGCGAACAATCGCTACGGCATCGAGGGCCCGGAGGACAACACGGACCCCCACATGGCCCGCGAGGAAGCGCGCGAAATGGCGCGAAACGCTGGTGTTCTCGGAACCCTTCGTGCGATGACCGGCGCCTGGAACTCGCCGACCTCTCCCTTCGGACGAGACACCGCTCTCGGAAATGACCCCATGAGCGCTCTCGGTAACCTGATGGGCGAGAACATCGGTGAGAGCTTCGGCTTCGGTGGCCTCGGTCTTCGCGGCACGGGCCGTGGAGGCGGCGGAACCGGCGAGGGCACCATCGGCCTTGGAAACCTCGGAACGATCGGTCACGGCGGTGGCGGTGGAAGCGGCCAGGGTTACGGCCGAGGTGCAGGTGGATTCCGTGGTCGCTCGGCTCGCGTGCCTCGCATTCGGTCCGGCCACGCGGACGTCCGCGGCAGCCTCTCGAAGGAAGTCATTCGTCGCGTCATCCGGCGCCACATCAACGAGGTGAAGTTCTGCTACGAGCAGGAGCTGAACGCGCGTCCCGACCTCGAGGGTCGCGTCACGGTTCGCTTCATCATCTCGCCGACTGGCGCCGTCCAAACCGCGATGGTTCAGGCGAGCACCTTGGGCAACCAGCGGGTCGAGGGATGCATCACGCAGGCTGTGCGTCGATGGACGTTCCCCGCTCCGGATGGTGGCGGCATCGTCATCGTGAACTACCCGTTCATGCTGCAGGCGCAGGGCGGATAGCCAGCCCCGCTTCACGAAGAGGCCGTCCGGGCTCCGGGCGGCCTTTTTCTATGGGCGCGTCGCGACTGGGCACTCTGCGAATTGGATCAAAACCCCGGAAAACAGCGTTGAGAAACGTCCCGAAACTCTTTTAGTATCGGCCGGCGCATTTCGGTCACGCCACGTCGGCGGCGGCCAGTGCGAGCGAGGGATTACGCGACGATGAAGCGAGCTTCGACCGTCCTATTCGGCATGCTTTGCATGACCTTCCTTACGGCAGGCAACTGCTCCCGCGCGCGAGTGGAGTCTGTCAATCAGATGAACGAAGGCGTGATGTACGCCCAGGCGAAGCGCTTCGTCGACGCGGTGAAAAGCCTCGAGCGATCGACGGCGATCGATCCGACGAACGACCAGGCGTTTTACAACTTGGCGCTGGTTCACATCGAGCTTCGTTCCTTTGAGCGCGCCAAGCAGGATCTCCAGCAAGCGATCACCATCAACGGAGAGGTCGCCGGCTACCACGAGAAGCTTGGCACGGTGATGATTCAGCTCGAGGACTGGAACGGCGCGAAGGAAGCGTTCGAAAAGTCCATCGAGCTCGACCCCGATCTCTTCAAGGCGTACTTCAAGCTCGCGCAGGTCCTTGAGCAGCTCGAGGATCCGCAAAACGCACTTCAGCGGTACACCGAAGCGATTCAGCACGGTCCGCGTTTCCTGGAAGCCTACTCGGCGCTCGGTCGTCTCTATGCCGACCAGGGCTACCTCGATCAGTCGGCCCAGGTTCTGAACAGCGGCCTGGAAGTTGCGATGCAGGGCACCGAAGAGGAAGCCAATCTGCATCACCTGCTTGGAACCGTGTACCAGCAGCAGCGCAACTTCGATCAGGCGATCACGCACTTCCGTTCGGCTCTCGAGATCGTGCCCGGCATGCAGGACGCGCTCTTCTCGCTCGGCTGGACGTACGCCCTCGTGGACAACCGCGAAGAGGCGCGTCGCTACCTTAAGAAGTTCGTGGAAGTGGGTGGGGCGGAAGCGCCGGCTCACTACATGAAGGCAGCCCAGGACAAGCTGGGCGAGCTTTCGGTCAATTGATGTCGAGTCGGTGTGAACTCCCCGCAGCACTAATCGGAGTCCGTGAACATGGCTGATGAATCCGTCGAACTGACCGACGAGGATCGCGCGAAACTCGCTGAGCTCGACGAGCAGCTTCAGAAGTTTGAGAGCCAAAAGAGATGGTCGGATGTGATTCGCACCATCCTCGCGAAGGCGGAGATCGTCGTTGAACCCAGCGACAAGATCGACCTCTTCCGCCAGGCCGGCACGATGTACGTGGAGCGCTCGAGCAACCAGGCCGAAGCCATCAAGTGCTTCGAAAAGGTGCTCGAGGTCGACCCCCACGACCTCGAGGCGATCACGCGTCTCAAGGAGATGTACGAGAAGCGTCGCGACTGGGAGAGTTTGATCCGCACGATGGAGCGGGAGGCGGAGCTTCTCGATCCGGAAGACCGGCCGCTCCGCTACATCGAGATGGCGGAGCTCGCGACGCAGCGCATCCGCAAGCCGGACATCTGCATCGGTCTTTGGGAGAAGGTCCTCGAAGCGGAGCCGACGCACCCCAAAGCCCTCGAGTCGCTGGCGCAACTCTACGAACGAGCGCGCAGCTGGGAGCCCCTCGCGAAGGTTCTCGAGATTCTCACCGAAGCGGATCCGGACCCGAAGACGCTGCAGAAGCTCGGCATGATCTACGCCGACAAGATCGGCGACGACGAAGGAGCGGTTCGCGCGTTTCGAAAGCTCCTGGAAGTTAACCCGGGCGACCGCCGGGCGTCCGAGCAGCTCAAGCGGCGCTACGTCGCGCTCAAGGCGTGGGACGACCTCGAAGACTTCTACGGCCAGTCGGAGAAGTGGGATGAGCTGATCCGCATCTTCGAACGAGAGGCGGACGGCAAGGAGACGGAGCCCGAGGACCGCATCACGCTTCTCTTCCGCGCTGCCAAGCTCTGGATCGACAAGAAGGGCAAGCCGGATCGCGCAGCACGTGCGTACGAGAAGGTTCTCGACACCGACGCCGACAACCTCGAAGCCGCCGAAGCGCTCTCACCGATCTATGAGGCGGCGAGCGACGCGCGAAAGCTCGCCCCGGTGTACGAAGTGCGCCTGCGCCATGACATGGAGCCGGACGCGCGGGTTGCACTCCTTCGCGAGACCGGCCTGCTCTACGAGGAAAAGCTCCGTCAGCCAGAGACCGCGTTCGAGAAGTACCTCGAAGCGTTTCTCGTCATGCCGGACCAGGAGATCGTCCGAGAGGATGTCGAGCGCCTCGCGGAGTCGACCGGTGGCTGGGACAAGGTCATCGAGGCCTACCAAAAGGCCATCGAGGACGCGGCGACGGAAGACGACGCGCTCGCGCTACGCATGAGTTTGGGTGGCGTGCTCACAAAGGTGGAGCGCGTCGAAGAAGCCATCGCGCAGTTTCGCGCGGTGTACGACGCCCAGAGCGACCACGGTCCCGCGATCGCTGCGCTGGCAGACCTCTACCAGCAGACCGAGCGCTACGGCGAGCTCCAGGAGATCTTCGATCGCCGCATGGAGCTCGAAGACGATCCTGAAGCGCGACGTGAGATCGCGTATCGGCGCGCGGCGCTCATCGAAGAGCAGCTCGGCGACGCGGCCACAGCCATCGCCGCGTACAACGACATCCTCGGCGAGTACGGCTTTGGCGAGGTGGACGCGTTTCGTGCGCTCGACCGCCTCTACGAAGCGGAGCAGCGCTGGCAGGAGTTCGCTGACACGCTGGAAAAGCGCATCGAACTCTCCGAGTCCCACGAGGAGATGGCCGCGCATAAGTTCCGCCTTGCGCGTGCGCTTGAGCAACACCTCGACGAAAAACCACGCGCCGTGGAGCTCTATCGCGAGGTGCTCACCATCCTTCCGGAGCATGACGGGGCTCGCAGTGCCCTCGAAGAGCTCCTGAGCGACGAAGGAGTGGGTGTTGCGGCCGCGCGGATTCTTGAGCCCGTCTACGAGGTGCGCGGCGATTGGGCTCCGTTGATTCGTGCCCTTCGGGTGCTTCACGACGGCGCCGAGGAACCGGACGAGCGCCTTCAGCTCCTGACCAAGATCGGGCAGGTGTACGGCGAGCAGCTCGAGGACGCGGACAAGGCGTTTGCGGCGTACGCCGAAGCCCTCAGCGAACAGCCGGGAAGTGCGGACACTCTCGCGCGTCTCGAGATGCTTGCGGTTTCGCAGGAGCGTTTCCCGCAGCTCGTCGAGCTTCTTGGCCGGCTTGCGGCGGGCGCAGAGGACCCCGACTTGAGGCGTTCCCTCTGGATCAAAGCCGCCACCGTTTACGACACCCAACTCAACGATGTCGACGGTGCGGTGGGCGCCTACCGAAAGGTCCTCGACGACGACCCAGGCGACCAGGAAGTCCTCCTCGCGCTCGACGCGCTTTTCCGCCGGACGGAGCGTTGGTCCGATCTCGTGTCGGTGCTGCGGCGCCGCGTCGAACAGACGATGGATCCCCTCGAGAAGGAAGAGCTCCTACTTCAGATGGGCATGATTCAGGATCAGTTCCTCGAGGAGCCCGCGACCGCCATCACGACGCACAACGAAATCCTCGAGATCGATCCCTCGAGCCATCGTGCGCTTTCCGCCCTCGACGACCTTTTCCAGCGCCAGGAAATGTGGGCGGAGCTCGCGGACAACGTCGACCGGCGCCTTGAGCTGGCTGACGACGAAGAGCAGCAGATCGAGTTGATGCTTCGCTCGGCCGAGCTTCGGGAAACCCGCATGAGCGCGGCCGAAGCTGCGATCGAGATCTACCGCGAGGTACTCGCGCGCCAGCCGAGCAATCCCGCGGCCCTCGAGAACCTCGAGCGCCTTCTCCAGGTGCAGGACCATCAACTGCTCATCGCCGAGATTCTCGAGCCGCTCTACCGCGACGCGGGGGAGGTTCGAAAGCTCATCGGTGTTCACGAGATTCAGGCAACGCACGCCAGTAGTCCCGAGCGTCGTGTCGATCTTCTTCATCGCATCGCCGAGCTCTACGAGGTTGCCCTCGACGACTACGCGTCCGCGTTCCAATGCTACGCGCGCGCTCTCGCGGAGGACCCTGCGAGCGGAGCGACGCAGGAGCAGCTCGAGCGTCTCAGTCCGGTCATCGGCGACGCGGAAGCGCTCGCGAAGACCTACGAAGAGCAGGTTAAGGATCTCGACGATCCGCTCCTTGCCGCGAACCTCCACGTCAAGGCCGCGCAGATCCGCGAGCTTCAGCTCGGCGATCACGAAGGCGCCATCGCGCACTACCGGCGGGTCCTCGAGCTCGACGATCAGCACCTCGAAGCGGCGACCGCCCTCGAGCGTCTCTTCCAGCTCGCCGAGCGCTACGAAGACCTGGCTCAGATCTATCTCACGAAGGCGAAGATGCTGCCTTCGTCAGAGGATCAGAAGGAGCACCTCTACCGCGCCGCGGCCATCTACGAGGAGCTCCTCGAGCGACCGCAGGACGCCATTGGCGTTTACCACCAGGCGCTCGAGATCGACCCCGAGGACATCCAATCCCTCGACAAGCTCATCGAACTAAACCTGCGTCTTGAGCAGTGGGAGAAGCTCCTCGAGGTCTATACGCAGAAGGCCGACATCGTCGTCGACCCCGACGAAAAGAAGCGCCTCTACACGGAGGTTGGTGCGGTCTACGAGCGGGAGCTTGGCGACAGCCAAAAGGCGATCGACAGCTACCAGCGCATCCTCGAGATCGACCCCGGGGATCTCACCGCGCTTCAGCGCCTCGATCAGCTCTATCAGGGCACCGAGAACTGGGACGAGCTGCTGAGCGTTCTTGAGCGCGAAGCCGACCTCGCCATGGATCCGAGCGAGGTGATTTCGTATCGCTACCGCATCGCTGACCTTTGGCATCATCGCCTCGGCGACCCGGTGCGTGCGGTCGATATCTACCGCGACATTCTGGAGGTTGCACCCGAGCACGAGCCGACCCTCAACGCGCTTGAGTCGATGGTGTCAGCGGGCATGGAGCCTCTCGCGGCGGCGGGGGTTCTCGAGCCCGTCTATCGCCAAATGGGCGAGTGGCAAAAGCTCGTGAGCGTTCACGAGGTGCAGATCGCGCACGAGGAAGACCCCCTTCGGCAGGTGGAGCTTCTTCATCAGGTGGCCGAGCTCCACCAGATGCAGCTCGACGATCCGGCGTCGGCCTTTCAGGCCTTCGCGCGCTCGCTTCCCCTCGACAACCGCCACGAGCACACGCTGATCTCGCTCGAGTCTCTCGGTGAGCTCACTGACAAATGGGACGAGGTCACCCGTCTCTACGATGTCGAGATCGAGGCGATTCGTCAGGACCGCCCCGATGACGTGGTCGACATGGCCCTCCGCACGGCCATGATCTACGAGGTTCAGGTCGGCAACGTTGACGCCGCCATCGAGCGCTACCGCCTCGTCGTCGAAGCGGACCCGGCGCATGTTCAAGCGGTCGAAGCCCTGGACCGTCTCTACGAGGCGACCGAGCGTTGGCCGGAGCTCGCAGGAATCCTGCAGAAGGAAATCGAAGTCGCGGCGAGTCCCGACGACGTTCTCTCGCTCCAGTTCCGTCTTGGCCGCGTCTATCAGGAGCACCTTGGTCAGGTCGACGAGGCCATCGATCAGTACCAGGAAATCCTCGCGGCTGCGCCCGAGCACACCCCGGCGATGGGCGCTCTCGAGCTTCTCTTCGCGGAGGGCGTTCGTCCTCTCAAGATCGGCGAGATTCTCGAGCCGCTCTACCGCATGCAGGAGGCTTGGGATCGCCTCCTCAACGTGCACGAGCTGCAGATGAACTATCAGGACGACCGCGAAGAGCGCGTCGTCATGATGCACCGCATCGCGGAGATTGCAGAAGAGCGCGCGTCCGATCACGACCGCGCATTCATTTGGATGCAGCGCGCGCTCATGGAAGATCCTGCGCACGACCACTCGCTTGGTGAGGTGGAGCGTCTCGGTTCGATCCTCGATGGCTGGGGCCAGCTCGCCAACACCTACGCCGACACGCTTGTGAGCGCGCAGGAAGCCGAGCACAAGGTCTCGATCGGCAAGCGTCTCGCGCGCGTCTACGAGGAAGAGCTCGGCGACATCGCGCGCGCGGAGGAGACCTACCGCTTCGTTCTCGGCGTTGATGAAAAGGACGAGGAGACCCTCGAGGCGCTCGACCGCATTTACGTTGAATACGGCGCTCACGATTCGCTCGCGGCGGTGCTTCGCAAGAGGATTGCGGCGTCTGACATTCCCGCGGACCTCGTCGACCTGCACTATCGTCTAGGCCAGGTTCTCGCGAACGACCTCGGTGAAACCGAACAGGCCATCCAGGTCTACGACGAGGTGCTCGGAAACCTCGAGCCGGAACACTCCGAGTCGATCACGGCGCTCCAGGAGATCTACACGCGGCAGCAAGCCTGGCCGGCGCTCTTCGCGGCGTTCGAAAAGGAGCTTGAGGTCGTCTTTGGGGACACGAACCAGGGCGACATTCTCGCGAAGATGGCGCGCCTCGCGTCGGACCAGCTCGGCGACCACGAGCAGGCCATCGGCCTCTGGAAGCGTGTGCTCGATCTCCGCGGGGAAGACCCCGAAGCCCTCAACGCGCTCGGCAATATCTTCGCGGAGCAGCAAAACTGGGCGGAGCTCGTCGAGATTCTCGAGCGCGAGGTCAACACGGCCGAAGACGACCAGCTGCGCGTTCGCATTTTCGCGGACCTCGGGCGTATCTGGTACGAGAAGCTCGAGCGCGTTCGCAACGCCCTCGACAACTGGGAGCGCATCCTCGACATCGACCCGTCGAATACGGACGCGCTCTTTCACATCGCCGAGATTCACCGCGCCGGCAATCAGCATCACGAGCTCGTCGACACGCTTCACCGCGTGATCGAAGTAGGCGCAGCGACGCTCGAAGACGCGCAGCTCGAAAACGTCTACATGCAGCTCGGCCATCTCTACAACGTCGAGCTTCAGCAGCCGATGGATGCGGTCGACGCCTACAACAAGGCCCTCGATATCAACCCGCGAAACTTCGACGCGATGGACGCTCTCGAGCACATCCACCGCGGCGAAGAGATGTGGGAAGACGCCATCGTCGTCATGCAGAAGCGGGCGGAGGCCTTCGACGAGCCGCAGCAGCAGATCGATCAGCTCCTCACCGTCGCGCAGACGTGGGCGGAGCAGGTTGAAAACCCGGATGGCGGAACGCCGGCCTACCAGCGCATCCTCGAAGTCGAGCCGATGCACGACTTCGCGTTTTCGAAGCTCGACGAGCTTCACCGCGGGGCAGGGCGCTGGGAAGAGCTGATCGACATGTACGTCGGTCGTGTCGAGACCACCGAGGACCTCGCCGAGAGCGTGCAGCTCCTCGGCAAGGTCGCGAAGGTTTACGAAGACGAGCTCGACGACAAAGAGCAGGCCTTCGAGGCGCTTCAGGTTGCGTGGTCCCTCGACTACGCGGACAAGCCGACCTTCGAGGAGCTCACGCGCGTTACGCGCCTCACGAGCAAGTGGAACGAGCTGCTCACCGCGGCCAACGAGGCGCTTCAGGAGGCGGAGGATCAGGACACGAAGGTCACCCTCTGTCTGCAGTGTGCGAAGTGGTACGGCCAGGAGCTCGACCGCCCGGACTACGCGCTTCCCTACTACCAGCAGGTGCAGGCCGTCGATCCGGCCAACGTGCATCTCATGCTCTCGATGGCGGAGCTCTACGAGAAAACCCAGCAGTGGGATGTTCTCGCGCAGACCTTCGGCCAGATCGTTACGTCGACCGACGACCCGCAGATTCAGGCGGATACCTACGTGCGCATGGGCAAGCTCGCCCAAACGCATCTGAACATTCCCGATCAGGCGCGCGGCTACTACGAGAAGGCCCTCGACGCGATGCCGGCCCACGTGGAGGCCATCGAAGCGCTCGAGGTCATCTACAGCGAACGTGGCCAGTGGGATCGCCTCATTCAGATCCTCGACGGCAAGACCCGCGCGGTGGAGGATCCGGAAGAGCTCACCGCCGCCCGCCTCAAGCTTGCCGAGGTCTACGAGGATCGAACGCAAGAGATCGATCAGGCGATCAGCGTGTACCAGCAGGTGCTCGCGGACGACTCGCTCAACCTCTCGGCGCTGAAGGGACTCGAGCGACTCTACGCGCGGACCGAGCGCTGGCAGGACCTTCTCGGGGTGCTCGAGACGCAGTTTGAGGTCGTTCAAACCGAGAAGGAGCGCGTCGGAATCCTCACCCAGCTCGCGGGTATGTGGGAGGAGGAGTTCCTCAAGCCGGAAAAGGCAGCGGAACGACTCGAGCAGGTCATCGAGATCGACCCGACACACACCGGCGCCCTCGGTGGTTTGGCCCGGCTCTACCGCCAGATGCAGAAATGGGATGAGCTCATCGACACGTATGAGCGTCACGTCTCTGCCACGCCGGATCGCGCCGAGCGAATTCGGATCTTCAAGGCACTCGGTCAGACCTACATGGCCGATCTCGACGATGCAGATCGCGCGGTCGACGCCTACCTCAATGTCCTTGCGATCAACGAGGACGACGTTGAAGCGCTCGATGCGCTGACGCGGATCTACGACAAGCGCGGGGACCATGCGTCCGCCCTCGAGATGATGGAGCAGCTCGCGCGGCTCGTGCAGGATCCGCAGCATCAGGTGGACCTGCTCTTCCGTTCGGGTCGCATCCTCGATGAGGAGCTCGGCGACCGCGTGTCGGCGCTCGACAAATACCAGATGGCGGTGGATCTCGATCCTGGTCATCTGCCCTCGCTCGCCGCCATGCGCTCGATTCAGATCGACTCGGGCGACTGGCTCGCTGCAGCGAAGCTCATCGAACAAGAGGCGAGCTACCAAGAGAACCCGCGCCTTGTGGCGGGGCTTCTCGTCGAGCTTGGCCAGATTTACGACGAGCGCCTGGAGGAACACGAAAAGGCCGTTCAGGTTTGGGAAGCGGCCCAGAAGCAGGACGCGGACAACGAGGACGCCGCGCTTCCGCTCGTCGACGAGTACACGAAGGCCGGCCGCCATCAGGAGGCGTTTCCGCTTCTCGAAATGCTCGTCAAGCGCAGCGGCAAGCGCGAGCTCGCCGAGCAGCATCGCCTGGCGTTTATGCTTGGCGAGACCTCGATGGAACTCGGCAACACCGAGGAAGCCATCAAGGCGTTCGAGAAGGCCTACCAGGTCGACTCAACGCACCTTCCGACGCTCCTTGGAGTGGCGGGCGCGTACTACGCGGCGTCCCAGTGGGATCGCGCGTTCAAGTTCTACCAGATGCTTCTCGTTCATCATCGCGACTCGCTCGCGCCGGACGAGATCACGGACATCTTCTTCCGCCTCGGCGTCATCAAACGCGAGCAGGGTGAGCGGCGCAAGGCGCTCAACATGTTCGACAAGGCCCTCGAGGAGGATCCGCATCATCGGCCGACGCTCGAGGCTGTCGTCGGTCTCTACGAGACGCAGGGCGAGTGGCAGCAGGTCATTCACTTCAAGAAGCAAATCCTCGAGTCGGTCGACGACTTCGGCGAGCGCTTCAAGCTTCTCGATCAGGTCGGCACGCTCTGGAAGGAGAAGGTCGGACACCCGCAAAAGGCGATCGAAGCCTGGGCGGAAGCATCCGACCTCGAGCCCGACAACCACATCATGCTTCACAAGCTTCTGGGCGCGTACCAGGAGACGAAGCAGTGGGAGCGGGGCATCGAGATCATCGAGCAGATTGCTGCGCTCGAGGATCGCACCGATCGCAAGGCGAAGTACGCCTACACGGTCGCCGTCATCATTCGTGACGAGCTCAAAGACGTCGACGGTGCGCTTGCGAAGTTCAACGACGCCCTCGACCTCGATCCGGATCAGCTGAAGGCGTTCGAGGCGGTCAACAAGATCCTCAACGCCAAGAAGGACTGGAAGGGTCTGGAGCGCGCGTACCGCAAGATGATTCACCGAATCATCCAGGAGCCGGGTCGCGAGGACCTCAAGCACAACCTCTTCTACACCCTCGGCATCATCTACCGTGACCGTCAGCGGAACTTCGAGGCTGCGGCGGAAGCGTTCCGAACGGCGGCGTCCCTGAAGCCGGACGATCCGAAGCAGCATCAGATCCTTGCCGAGCTCTACGCCACCATGCCGGACCGGGTGGAGCAGGCGATCGAAGAGCACCAGTGGCTCCTTCGCAACGATCCCTATCGCGTCGACTCGTACCGCGCGCTCTACAAGCTCTACTTCGACGCGCGGGCGTACGACAAAGCGTGGTGTCTCGCGGCAACGCTCGCGTTCCTCAACAAGGCGGACGCGGAGCAGCAGCAGTTCTACACGCAGTACAAGCAGCAGGGGTCGATTCGTCCCCGCGGCCGAGTGGAGCGGAACCTCTGGTTCAACGAGCTCCTCCACCCGGACGAGGATCGCTACGTCAGCAAGATCATGGAGCTGATGGCCCCGGCGGTTCTTCAGGTCAAGCAAGCCTCGGACAAGGCCTTGAACATTCACCGCCTCAAGCCGGTCGACCCGGCGAGCTCGACGGTGACTTTCGCGCGGACCTTTGGCTTCGTGCTTCAGGTCCTCAACATTCCGACTCAGCCGCGGCTCTTCTTGCAGCAGCAGAGTGCCGGTGGTCTCGCGCATTTGCCGGGTTCGAACCCGCCGGCTGTGATCGCGGGGTCGACACTCTTGAGCGGCTACAGTCCGCAGGACCTGATGTTCGTCATCGGTCGCTTCCTGACGTACTACCTGAGCGAGCATTTCGTTCGAACGCTCTTCAGCTCGCACACCGAACTAAGGATGTTGCTCCTCGCGGCGCTTCGCATTTCCGGTGTGGGTCCGGCGGATCCGCAGGTCGATCAGTGGGCGGGGCAAATCGCGCCGAATATGAACCCGGCGCAAACTGATGGTCTTCGGGCGGTCTGCCGCAAGTTCGTCGAGGACAAGGGCGGGCGCGCGGACATCAAGGTGTGGATGCAGAGCGCGGAGCTTTCCGCGATTCGCGCGGGCTTCCTCGTCTGCAACGACCTCGAGGTTGCGCGGCGGATGATTCAGGCCTTGCCGCCGGAGGGCAGCATCGACCTGCCGCCGAAGGACAAGTTGAAGGAGCTCGTTCTCTTCAGCGTTTCCGAGAGCTACTTCAAGCTTCGCGAAGCGCTCGGAATCCAGATTCAGGTGTGACCCGGAGAGGGCACGTTTCCGCCATGTCGCATCGCGCAACGCGCGCCCTCGTTTGGATTTGTCTGCTTGGCTGTGGCGGCGCGTCCGTACGAACGGACACGTCCGACGCGCCTCCCGCGGCTTATGATCGCGGCGAGGAGATCTTCGCGCGCCTTCGCGAGGAGGCGGTCATTCTGCTTCCGCAGCACGACACCCTTGAGGGGCTGCTCGTCGAACTGCAGTCGACCCTCGCGGCGTATGGAAGCCAAGGTGACGTCGCGCTTCAGGCCTATCAGGAGGCCGATGAAGCGCCGTGGAGTCTGCGCGCGCTGATTCGGGCGGTCGAGGTCTATCGCTTCACGGCGGAGGTGGTCGCAGAGACCCGCATCATGGTGCCCCTCGACGTCCGGGCGGAGATGGAGGCGGATCCCGCGCAGGCCGAGAGCGTCGAAGCGCGCTTTCGGGGTGAAGTGCAGTCGGTGCTTCAACAAACCGCTCAGCGTCTTCGCTGTCGTGGCCGGAGCGTGCTGCAGGAGCTTTTGCCGCAGCGTCGGGGTGAGGGAAGCGCTGGGGAGCAAGCCCGGGCAGACGAGATGCTCGTCGAGCTCACGGGCGTTTGCGGCCAGCTGCCGTAGCGCCCTCACGTTCGAGGAGCGCTTTCTTTCGCGGCGTTCCCCAGCGAAAGCCAGCAAACGAACCGTCTTTTCGAATCACACGGTGGCAGGGAACGACGACGGCGAGATGGTTGCTCGCGACGGCGCGGGCGACCGCTCGAGGTGCGGATCGAACCTGCGCCGCGAGCTCGGAGTAGCTGTCGGGATTCGCAGTCGTTCCGCTGACTGACCTGGAACTAAAAAAATGAGCCCGGCGACGGGGCGACGTCGCCGGGCTCGGAACCGCTCCGTTGCGGGGCGACGCAACGTGGGGAGCGGGTACACGTCCCGGGAGGGGGGACGATGATCGGGGGAAGGGGTTAGACGTCGAAGTCGAGTTCCTTCGGCTCGTCGTCGGCCAAGGAGTCGTCACGGCCGGGATTGAAGCGGGCGTCGGCGTAGAGGTCGTCGAGAGACCATCCCGCCTTCATGGGCCCGAGCTCCTCCCGATGAAACTCGGCGAGAGATCGATAGAACTTGGGACCACGATTCTTCATTGAAAGCTCCTCTTCCAGGACTTGCGACGGTGTCAGTTCGTTGACCACCTTGTCCTACATTTGGCGACACCCTACCACCTGGATGTAGGACGCCAAAAAAACGACGAGGAGCGCGCTCCGAGATTGCGGTGGAATGGGTCACAGGCAGGTGGTACCTCTCCTTTGTGGGTCGCGTATTCGCCATCGCGAATCAAAAAGGGGGAGTCGGTAAGACCACCACCGCTGTGAATCTCGCGGCGAGCCTCGCCGTGGCGGAGCAGCGAGTTCTCCTGATCGACCTCGACCCGCAGGGAAATGCCTCGACGGGCGTCGGCGTGGCGCCAGGGTCGGTCACTGGAGGCACCTACGAGCTGCTCCTCGAGCAGACCACGATCGCGCGCGAAGCGGTCCAGACCGAGATGCCGCAGCTCTCCGTGGTCCCGTCGTCGCAAGACCTCGTGGCGATCGAACGCGAACTCGTCGACATCGAGGACCAAGCGCTCCGCCTCAAGCGAGCGGTCGCGAAGGTGAAGGGCGATTACGACTACGTCATCATCGATTGTCCGCCCTCCCTCGGGGTTCTCACGATCAATGCACTGACCGCCGCCGACTACGTTCTCGTGCCCCTTCAGTGCGAGTACTACGCCCTGGAGGGCCTCTCGCAGCTCGTGGGGACGGTCGAGCGTGTCAAAGCGTCGCTGAATCCAAAGCTTGCGATTCACGGCGTGCTGCTGACGATGTTCGACGCGCGCAACAACCTGGCGCGAGAAGTCGCGGCCGAGGTCAAGAAGCACTTTCGCGTGTTTCAGGCGGTGATTCCTCGAAACGTTCGGCTCGCCGAGGCGCCCTCCCATGGGCTGCCGGTGATTCTCTACGACGCGTCGAGCCGCGGGTCGTACTGCTACTTGAATCTCGCGCGCGAGATCCTCGACGACTTCGACGAAAGCGCGGCCGCCTAACACCATGGCGGCGAAGAAGAAGCGACTCGGGCGTGGTCTAGACGGCCTTCTCCCCGCGGCGCCCGCCAAAGGTGCGCCGGCTGGCACTGCAACGGCTCGGATTGAAGAGCTCCATCCAAACCGCGAACAGCCGCGGCGACGCTTCAACGACGAGGCGCTCGCGGAGCTCACCGCGAGCATCGAAGAGCACGGGATTCTCGAGCCGATCCTCGTTCGTAAGCGGAAGGACGGCGGGTTTGAGATCATCGCGGGCGAGCGTCGCTGGCGTGCAGCCCAGCGGGCCGGTCTCAAAGAGGTGCCGATTTTTGTGCGGGACCTTTCGGACGCCGCGGCGTTCGAGGCCGCACTCGTCGAAAACCTTCAGCGCGAGGACCTCAACCCCATCGAAACCGCGCGAGCGTTTCAGCGACTCGTCGACGAGTTCGGACACACCCAGGAGCGGGTGGCGGATCGCGTGGGCAAAGACCGCTCCTCGATTTCCAATGCGCTGCGTCTACTGAAGCTTCCTGATCAGGTGCTTGATCTCTTGGAGGACGGGCAGCTGACCGAGGGTCATGGGCGTGCGCTTCTCATGGCGCCCGATGTTCCGACGATGCTGAAGCTGGCGCAGGTTTCGGTTGCGCAGAAGCTGAGCGTTCGCGAGGTTGAGCGGCGCGCGCGCGGCAACAAAGGTCCGGCCAAGCGGACCACGACCAAGAAGAGCGCGAACATCAAGGACCTCGAGCGGCGTCTGTCAGAGGCACTCGAGACAACGGTGACAATCGAGGGGAAAGGACAGAAGGGCACGATCACCGTGCGCTACCACTCCCTCGACCACCTCGACTCGGTGTTGGCGAAGCTTCTCAAAAAGAAGAAGCGCTAAGCCTCTTCGACCTACTGGTTGATCGTCGGGCCGATGATGTTGTTCGCCATCGCCCAAAGGAGCGCGAGAGCGCCGCCAAGGGTGATCGCGCAAAGCACCACGAGCTTAGGGCCGGTCCAGGCAGCATCCTGGGCTGCGACGCGCTTCTGCTCGTCTTCACTCATCGGGACGTTGTTGTAGGTCTCGGCCATTTCGGCAAAGAACTAGCCGCACCGGGTCGCCAGGTCAAGAGGCGAGGGCCGGTGCTTTCCTGGCGTCCTGCCTTGCCCTCGACCCGCCAATCGAGCGCCATCTCCTTGCGATTGTCCTGGATCACGCTCTAGGCATGAGACGCGGATGGCGACCCGAACCGAGCGAAATCGAAAGCGAATCCTCGAGGGCCCCCTGGTCCTTGGCGTTCTTCGCTTCGGTGCGCCGCTGGTCGTCGGGATGGTCCTCCACACCGCCTTCAACATCATCGATCTCTTCATGATCAGCCGGCTAGAAAACGGCTCGGCGGCGCTCGCGGCCCTCGGGGTGTGCGACATGATGACCGCGATCGCGACCATCCTGAGCAACGGGATCTCCACCGCTGCGGTGTCGTTGATCGCGCGTCACCTTGGGGCGAATCATCTGACCGGTGTGCGGCGCGTCGCGTGGCAGTCGATGTGGCTCGTCACGGTGTTGTCGATCGTCTTTGGCGCCGCCGGCATCTTCGGCAGCGAGACGCTCGTGCGGGATGTGATGCAAACCCGCGGAGAGGCTGCGGACATCGCGGTGCCCTATCTGCAGGTCATGCTCGGGGGCTGCTTTTCGATCTTCATGCTCCTTCAGCTCGTGGCCATCCTCCGCGCGCTCGGTCACGCGAAGACCGCCGCATCGCTCCTCGTGGGCGGCAATGCGCTCAACATCGTTCTCAACGTGCTGCTCATCTACGGCACGGGTCCTGCGCCGGATGTGTTCGCGTGGGGAGCGCCCATCAGTGAGGCGCTCGGTATCGAACGGATGGGCGTTCAGGGGGCTGCATGGGCGACGTTGATCGCGCGTTCGGTGCCGGTCGTGGTCGGCGTGGTGATCCTGCTTCGTCGCCGAAGCGGGCCGCGCTTTCACCCGGTGTATCTGCGCCCCTTCAGGGCCGAGCTCCTGGCGCTTTGGCGTCTCGGCTGGCCGTCGAGCGCGCAGCTGGTGGTTCGGGTGGGCGCGATCCTCTTCGTCCTGGCCTTGCTCAACGCGGCGTACACGACCGACGAGGATCAGACGGTCCTCACCGCGTTTTCGATCTGTCTCCGGCTGGAAACGATGGTCCTCTTCATCGGGATGGGCTGGGGCGCTGCGGCGTCGAGTTTCGTGGGCACCAGCCTTGGCGCGAATCTTCCAGGACGAGCGAAGCGAGCGGGGTGGGTCGCCTCTGCGCTGAATCTTGTGATGATGCTTGGCCTCGCGTTTGTGTATGTGACCTACGCGAACCCAATCATGGGGTTCTTCGATCCCGATCCACGAGTGATCTCCGTCGGACGTGAGTACCTTCAAATCGTGGCCTACAGCTACGGCCTTCTCGGGGTTGGCGTTGTGCTCTCGCAGGCGATGGCGGGCGCGGGGGCCACGCTTCAGAGCCTTGTCGTAGACACCCTCGTACTCTCGCTGGTGGTTCTTCCGACCGCGTGGGTTGTCGTTCTGACCCTCGAGCTGCCGCGGGATGTGCTCTGGCTCGTGGTCGCGGGGGGCAATGTCGCCGGTGCGCTCGCGTACGCGATGTACTACGCGCGGGGGCGTTTTCTCGTGGATGCGGCAACCTAGGAGACGCGCAATCAATTGGCGGTGGGTGAGGGACGTGCCCGCGTTGGTCGGCTCAGCCCGTGGCGGCTTGCGAACGCGCGCCGCAAGGCGCTAGGAAGACCTCATGGGCGTGGAACTCCTCAACGTACGAGCGGTCGACGAGATGCGCAAGTCTTGTCAGCTCGCAGCACGTACCCTGCTGATGGTCGGCGAACACATTCGCGCGGGCATTTCGACGGAAGAGATCAACACGCTGGTGCACGATTTCATCGTCGGCCACGACGCGTACCCGTCGCCCCTCGACTATCGCGGCTTTCCCAAGAGCGTTTGCACGAGCGTCAATGAGTGTGTGTGTCACGGGATTCCAGGAAGCTACGTTCTCAAAGACGGTGACATCATCAACGTCGACGTCACGACCTACCTGCCCAAGAAGCACGGCTGGCATGGTGATACGAGCTTGACGTTCTACGTTGGCGAGCCGACCGACGAAGCGAAGCACGTGGTCGAGGTGGCCCGGCAGTCGCTTGAACTTGGCATCGCACAGGTGCGTCACGGCGCACGGCTCTGGGACATTGGCGCGGCCATTCAAGAGTTCGCCGAAGGTCAGGGATGCAGCGTTGTGCGCGACTACGTCGGCCACGGGGTGGGGCGCAAGTTCCACACCGCGCCGCAGGTGCCGCACTACCTTCCTAAGAAACCCAAAGGGTTCTTCGCGGGGGACATGGCGAATATCCGGCTCAAGTCAGGCATGGTGTTCACCATTGAGCCGATGATCAATCTTGGCAGCATCGAATGCGAGCTACAGGATGATGACTGGACGGTGCTCACCGCCGATCGAAAGCTCTCGGCGCAGTTTGAGCACACGATTTGTGTGACCCGCGAGGGAGCCGACGTGCTGACCGGTCGGCCAGGGGTCGCGCAACGTAGCGAGGACGTTCCGTGGGCCAAGGTGGGACCGCTTTCCTCGAACGCGGCTTGGAAAGCCCGTCAGCCCGCCTGATCGTCGACGAGCACGAAGACGTCACCATCCTCGACGACAACCGTAATCGGATCGAGTGAATCGCCCTGGCAGGGGCCCTCGGTGCAATAGCCGTCGTTCAAGCGGTAGCGCGCCCCGTGGGTTCCGCAGAAGAGGTGCGTTCGTTCGTCATCGAGGTAGTCGCCGCTGCCGCCGTCGAGAGGGATCGGAAGGTGCTTGCAGACGTTGCGGTAGCCGCGAACCTGGCCTTCTGCGTCGAGGAGGATGAGCCCCTGCACGGGGAGCCCGTAGGCGTCGGGGCCAAGATCAATGGTTTCGACCTTGCCGGGTCGCATGTCCTCTCTGGCGCAGATGCGAACTCGTCGTTTCATCCCTTGGGCGCGCACCATACCTGCTTGGCGGGAACCTGCACGAGCTCGATTTCGTGCCCCGGCTGCAAGATGCATGCGGTGAGCGCGCCGCCGTAGACGCAGCCCGTGTCGAGACCCAAGGCGTGCGGGTGCCGCTGCAGTTTGCGCACGGCGTCGTGGCCGAAGATCACGAGTTCAGGGCCCGGCCAGCGGGACGCCCACGGAGCCCCTTCGATGCGCTTGGATGGGGAGCCGTCGTCGCGAAGACTTCGAAGGTTCATCTTGAAGGCGTCGTCGGTCGCTTCACGAGTCTGCGGATCAAGTCCCGCGTGGACAACGAAGACGGGGCGGTCGTAGGCGTCCTCGAGACGAAGGAGCAGCGGTGTGTTTTCGAGGTACGCCCAGTCTTCCTCCGAGAGCGACTCGCAGACGGCGCGCCGCCGGTCATCCCGGGCGTCCTGGCGCCAGCGTAGGCAGTGTTCATCGTGGTTTCCGCGGACGGCGAGGGCACCGAGGTCGCGCGCGAGACGTACAACGCCCGCGCTATCGGGGCCCTTCGCGACCAGATCGCCGACGAACACCAGTCGATCCTTCGACGTATACGAAACGTTCTCGAGGAGTGATTGGAGCTCCTGGAGACACCCGTGAACGTCTCCGACGACGATCGTTCGCACGCTAGCTTATTCGTCGATGCATACGTCGGTGAGCGTCGCGCAACTGGAGACCATGATGTCGGCTTCCTCGAGGCACATGTCGAGGGCCGCTCGTTCGTCATCACACGCCGCGCAGGTCGCGTCTTCGCAGTCGTTGTCGGCGGTGCAGCAGCGCAGGGCCGCATTCTCGTCTGGGCACTGCGACTCGACACACAGGCTGAGCTGAATGTTGATGCAGAAGCTGCAATCGATCGAAAAGCCGCCTCCGAGACTGATGCCGGGCGTCGCGTCCGCTGCAGCGGCGGATTGCGCGCAATCGAAGTCGCCGCATTCGCTAAGGGCGGTTCGGGTGTCTTCCGAGCATCGCGGAAGGAGCATCCCGTCGATGTCCAGGTCCTCGATGTTCATCGGGGGTTCCTCGCACTCCCGGCCGGAGCCACTATCCCTTCCGCCGCCGCCGTCGGTGCCACCGCCCCCGCCGTCGGTGCCGCCACCGCCGCCGTCGGTGCCGCCTCCGCCGCCGTCGGTGCCACCGCCTCCGCCGTCGGTTCCGCCACCACCGCCATCACTCCCGACGGCGCCGTCGCGACCTCCCGTGCCGGTGTCCATCGAACCAGCGCCATCATCATCCCCACAGGCGAGGGCGAGAACGAGAGGAAGGAGTGCAAGCTTGTACATGGGAGGTCCTTTGCGGTGGCGACGCGCGCCAAAGGGGTAAGTCGTCTCCAGGGTTGGCGAGACGATGGCTTCAGGTCAAGTCAGGCGTGGCCGCGCCGCACAATTGACGACGGCGGGCCCATCCAGACCCGCCGCAAAGCGAATAGCTCAGACGCCGTCAGGGCATGATGCAGGTGGGGCTGATTCCGCAGGTGCGCGACATCAGCGTCCCGTTCGCGCAACCGACGAGGCCCATTCCCTCCGTTGCGCACATTCCACCGGCGGCCTGCTCACGCTGAGCGCACGCCGTTGCTTCGGCCTGAGTCGTGGCGCTGGCGCACGCGGTCGCGAGGCAGCACTGAAGGTTGCCCGCTTCGTCGTCGCAGCCATTCATCGTCGCGCACGAAAGAACGTCTTCGTTGATGCACGCGCCGCACGCTTGGTTCGCGGGATCCATGAACCACATCTGCTGGGCGTCGGCAGTCATTCGAGACACGAGGTCGTTCACCTGCGC
>JBCDAA010000080.1:0-25903 GCA_039186435.1 Myxococcota bacterium
AGCCGTGCCCGACACCGGAGGAATCGACGCCGCACCGCCCGACGCCGGCCCGGTGATCTGCGGAACGCCTCACCCCTCTCGGCCGGTTGGAAGCGATCGCGACGATACCGCCACGCGAACGTACGCGCTCCGCGACATCCTCGTCGACCAGCGCGGCGACCTCTGGGAAGAGCTCGGGTGGAACCTCGACGAACGCTGCTCCCTCGCACTGACCGACGAACCCGCGTGCATTCCACCGGAAGCCGATCGAGGGCCTCTCGACGGTTCGGGAGGCGTCGACAACGTCTTTGGCCAGCGGGTGCTACGCCAGCTCGCGGACATCAACCCGTCCTTTCAGCAGGACATGCGCGCCGCGATGCTCGAGGGACGAACCAACATCATTCGCCTCGCGGGGTGGAACGGCACCGACAACGACCCTCGGGTGGAGGTCTTTGTTGCCGAAGCCGCCGGGCACGTGCGCCTCGACGGTGCGGATGCGCCTCAATGGGACGGAAACGACCGCTGGAACGTCGCGGACGTGAGCTTTGTGGGTGGCAACCCGGATCGCCCAATCGCGCTCGACGACAACGCCTACGTCGTCAACCGAAGACTCGTCGCGCAGATTCCAGACCGACAACCCTTTCTCATCCCGTGGGTGGGCCGCAGCACGCGCTTCGAGGTCACCCTGACCCAAGGTCGAATCAGCGCCCGCATCTCGAACGACGGAAACGCCCTCGAGGACTTCACCCTTTCCGGACGCTTTGGCGATAGCGATCTTGAGGACAACTGGATTCGCTTCGGAAGCTGCGACGCGGAGTCTCTCCGGCGCGCGCTCGAACTGCAGTTCGGTGCGCTCTACGATCTTCGAAGTGCCCCCGGAAGCGGCGGCCCGAGCGTCGACTGCGACGCGATGAGTGTCGCGATCGGATTTACTGGGGTGGCGGCGCTTTACGGCGAGGTCGTCGAGGCGCTTCCCGACGACAGCATGACCTGCCCCTGACCCATGGACGGCCCGAAGTCTCGCTGGTTCGCTGCGCCGCGTAGGCGTTGAGGAGACTGAGGAGCGGCTTAGAGGCGCACGCGCACCACTTCGACAATACCCGTGCCGACGTCGACTCGAAATGCCGCCCAGGCACCGTCGGGCGAAATCGCCGCCTGATCGTACGTACCGGTCGGGTCCACGAGAAGCTCCCCGAAGCTGGCGAGCGTAGACCGAAGCGAAACTCCGTCGCCGCCACGAAACGACACGCGAATGTCGTCGGACGTGGCGTACACCACGATGTCACCACGAGCGTCGGCGCCGATGAACACGCTGACGTCGTCAAGTACACCTCCGTCCACAGAAATCGAGCTGGCTGTGTGGACGAGCACGCGGTTGTCACCGAGAACGACCGCCCCCCGCGCTTCACCGATCGCCCCGTCAACAAAGCGCGGTCCTTCGTCGTCCCAGATCAATGGCGAGGTCCCGATAGGCATCGTCATGTCGAGCGCACAGCCTTCGCTGAGCACCACGATGCTCTCCGCTGCGTTTCCGTGCGGCAGCCGTAGCGACCCATCCGGCGTGCAGCTGGTGGGCATCAAATCAGCGACGGTCGTGCCAGTGATTGAGCTGTTAAAGTTCGCTGTGCGAAGCAGCGTCGTGCGGGCGTCCGCTCCCCCTCCGGCTCGCGTGTCGACCCAGGCGAGCTGGTACGAACCCGTGTCCAATCTGCGAAGGCTTGCGAGCGCGACGTCTTCGTTTCCACAGGTTCCACAGTTCGACGTCCCCACTGGAGCTGACGAACCGGTCGCGCGGAGACGGTGTACACCCCTGACGTAGTAGCTCACCACCGCTCCGTCGTCGGAAATCCGGGGATGCACCGCGGGGTTCGAGGTCGAACGACTGACGAGGGTGACAGGGCCGGCAGCGTTGGTGCGATAGACGTCGAGCTCCGTGTCCGAGTCGTCACCGATCGTTCCGCCACGAAGGGCGCTGAACACGATTTCGCCGGTGTCCGCGATGGCGACCGACGCGAGCTCCGAAGGCGACGCCACCACGCCTCGCTCACTCGCTACAAGGGCATCCACTTCGGCGGCGATCGGAATCGGAAAGTCCTGGGTGCAACCGGCGCAGCTGATCCGAACGATCGCTTCCGCGGGCGCAGTGGCCAACGCCGAAAGCGTAAGAGGCTGAACATTGACCGTCGTGCCGCCCGCGACGCTGAGAACCGTCGGCGAAACGTCGTAGGGTTCCGGGGCGACCAGTTCCGCAGAACACCCCGGCGCGCGAACTCCCACTTGGAGTTCCCCAGGAACGGTAACCTCTCCGCTCACCGCCTCATCGAGCCGGCAGCCCTCGCCCGCATCTGCGCCGGAGTCCGCGCCCGCATCCTCGGGACGCGCTGTGTCGATCGCGGCGTCGACAGCAGCATCGCTGGGCGCTGCATCAAGACCCGCATCCGCCGCCGTGCCGCGGAGTTCACCGGTGTCGTACACGAGGGAACACCCACCGATCAGGAGGGCAAAGGCGAACGCGCGCATTAGAACCGCCCCTGCACTTCAAGGCCCGCGTACGTGGGCGCGACCGCCGGGGAGACTCGCGCTTCGTCGGCATCCTCGTCGTTTCGGAGTACCAGCCAGAGCACTCCCCCCAGCGCCGCGGCGCCCGCGACCGCAAACGAGATGTCCGCCGTTCGACTCGCGCGATCGATTTCGCTTCGTACGCTCGCACTGCAGCCTGCGGTCGTTTCCCCGCAGCCATCCTCGGCATCCTGAAATCGTCCGCGCGCGATGATCGCGGCAACCACGCCACTGACGAGCGCTGCGCCCGCAACCCCAAGGACGATCGCGGGCCCGGCCGCCGATGAGGACGAAGACGTCGAGGAAGTCGCATCTGGTGGAGCGGACGTCGAAGCGCCGTTTCGCAACACCTCTGCCCGCGCCCCGGCACGGCCGGCCCCTTCGCCCTCCGGATTGGCGGCAAGGTAGCTCTCGTACTCCTGGAGCGCCTCATCACGGCGGTCGAGACGATCGAGCACGAGCGCGATGTTGTAGTGAAGTTCGGTCCGGCGACTCAGCTCGAAGGCACTTCGAAAACGAGTGAGCGCTTCATCGAGCCGGCCCGCCGCGTAAGCCTCCTGACCGGCGTTAAAGAGCGAGCGCGCGGCGTCGTCCAAATGCGATTCGGTTTCGTCCTGCGCTCCTGCAACGCTGAGCCCAAGCATTGTGATGGCGAGTCCCACCGCCAGTTGTTGCATCAACCCTCCGCGGGGAGTGTACCTGATTCATCGGCGCGGACTCGGACCCGATGGGCCAGCATGATCGCCTGTCCGCTAATCTCCATTTCGCCGCCGGGAATCACCTTGTTGATGTTCCCGCCACCGAGCGTCGACGCGAAGGAAAGCCCGGCGCCCGCGTGACCCCAGCCGTGGGGAATCGCGATGACACCGCGCGCCACATCGGACGTGATTCGCGCGGGAAGGGACACCGATCCCTCGGGACCTTCGACGATGATCAGGGTCCCGTCTTCGACCTCGCGCGCCGCTGCGTCGTCGGGATGCAGGAGCGCATGCGGCGCGGGCTCCGGGCGGATGCGCGGGAGGTTGTGCATCCAGCTGTTGTGCGACTTTCGCTGGCGGCGTCCGATCAGAAAAAGGCGATCGTCGCGTTCCACCACGCTGCGCGCGTACGTCTCCAGCCTGGGTAGATCCGCAAGCAAGCGAGGGGCGTCCAGGTGGACTCGCCGGTCCCGCGTAAAGACGCGCTTGCCCAAGAAGCTCCCGGGTTGATTCGGCCGGAGCGCAACGCCCTCGGGAATTTTACGGAGCGTCTTCAGCGTCGTCTGTCCGCCCCAGCGAAGGAGCAACGCCAAGAGATGGTCCGGCGTCATCTCTCGACCCAAGGGGCGAAGGAGCGCATTGACGCGCGGCACGATCTGACAGAGGGAGGGGCCGAGGGCGCGCGCGCCACAGGCCACCGCCAAATCGCTGAAGATGCGCCACTCTTCCCGCCGCTCAAACTTCGGCGACACCACCGCGGGCGTGTACTGCGCGTGCGGATCGATCTGCAGCATCGTCCAGCTCACCGGAAAGTCGGAACGCTCCAACATGTCGGTCGCAGGCAACAGGTAGTCGGCGTACTTCGCGGTTTCGTTCCGGTAGAGATCGATGCTCACCACCAGCTCGAGGCGCCCCAGCGCGCGCTCGAGATCGCGCCCGGGCGCGGAGTGCACCGGATTGCCGCAGCTCACAAAGAGCGCGCGAATTCGCTCGGGGTGATCGGTCTCGATCTCCTCCGCCAGCGCTGCCGTGGGAAACGCGCCCGCGACGCGATGCCAATCGCTGACGAGCGTTCGGTGTGGATCGGCGGCGCCGAGACCCAGCACCTTGGCGAGACGAAATGCATCAAAGGCGCCTTCCGGGACGAGCAGTCCGCCGCGCCGATCCAGCTGTCCGGCGACGAGGTGAAGCCCCTGAAGGAGCCAGTAGGCGAGCGAACCGAAGGGCCCCATGTTCACGCCTGTCGACATGTAGAGGCAGGCGCCCTTCGCGTTCACGAAGGCGAGGCTCAGCTCGCGAATCGTCGCCGCGTCGATGCCCGTGATCGCCGCGGCTCGCTCCGGCGTCCAGGGCAGCGCCGCTTCGCAAAACGCGTCCACCCCGCGCGCTACGGAACGAAGACGGGCACGGTCGATGCGGTCTTCCTCGTGCGCGATCACGTGAAGCATCGCGAGGAGCAGATAGACATCGGTCCCCGGCACGATCGCGAGATGCTCGCCGACCTTCGCGGCGGTTTCCGTTCGGCGGGGATCCACGATCACCACCCGCCCACCGCGCGCCTCGATGGCCCGAAGCCGCGCGAGCGAGTTCGGGAGCTGCACGATCGACATCTGACTCACCACCGGATTGCTGCCGAGGCAGACGAAGAGCTCGGTGTGGTCGAGGTCGGGCACCGGCTGCACGATCGAAAGCCCATAGATCTGCGTGCTGACGTCGAACTTCGGGTTGGCGTCGATCGAGTGCGACGCGAAGTGATTGGGCGAACCGAGCGCTTCCAAAAACGCCGCGGAAAAGAGCACGTTTTGAAAACTGAAGTAGGTGGGGTTGCCGGCGTAGTGCGCGATCGATCGATCACCGTGCGCCGCCCGCAGCGCTTTGACTTTAGTGCCGATCTCGCGGAGGGCCTGCGCCCAGGTAATCCGTTCGAAGCGATCCCCAACCCGCTTCATCGGGTAGTTCAGGCGATCGGGATCCTCGTGGAGCGCGTCGAGGGCGAGGCCTTTGACGCAGACGTAGCCCTGGCTAACGGGATGGTCTCGATCAGGCGCGACTTTTCGCACCTTTTCGTCCTCCACATCCACGACGAGCCCGCAGTGCGCCTCACAGATGCGACAAAACGTGCGTACCTTCGCCATGGCGAAAGCATAGGGGCTTCAGCGCTCCCGAAGCACCCCGGGGGTCATCGCTTTCGCTTGAAAGACGAGACCGCTGGAGAGACCGCGGCATACGCCTTCGCCATTCGGGTCGAGATCGGCTTCGTTGCGGAGGATTCCCGCGATGATCGGACCCGGGTCTTCGTCGCCGAGAAGGGTTACGATCTCCTCCACGTCGAGGGCGGCGCCGAGCCAGTAGTTGTCGACGCCCCTCGCGGAAACGTCACCGCGAATGCGAGAAGAACGCGCCGCGAGTTCCACGCGCGTCTCTCCGAAGGGAATGATGACGCGGCCGTCCGACATCTCGCCTTGAAGAACGCCGTCCACGATGCAGGCCGTGTCGTCGGCGGTGGTGACGAGTCCGTAGTCGAGGGTGAGGTCGTCGTCGAGGTCGCTGTCGCCGTTCGCGTCGAGGTAGCCGCGGGGATCGCCCTCCTGATCGCGAGGCACAAAACCAAAGCGCACGCGGGCGCTCACGCAGTCGTCGTTTTCAAAATTGTCGACGTTGCGAAGCTCGAGCACCGAAAGACCTTCACCGGTGAGGTAGCTCTCGCGGATCAGATCATCGAGCATCGCGTCGGGGGTCTCCACGATCACGAGGAGCCGCGCGAGGCGGTTGTCGATGCCGCCCTCGCCCGTCGGGGAGAGAAAGTCGTCGTGGCCGCAGACCTGCGCGTCCGTTTGGTCGAGGTCAAATCCCGGAATCACGCCGGGGGTCTCTTCGCGCGCCACGTCGCCGCGAAAGGTCACGTACCAGTAGGTGTCGCCGCCCGTGCATCGATCGACGGGCGGACAAACGCTTTCGGCAAAGCGGTACTGATCGACCTCCGTTGCGATGGAGCACGCGCCGAGGAGGAGGAACGCAAGGACGCGCACTAGAACGTCCCCCGAAGAGTTCCGACGCAGGCCTGGCGACCGCATTGGAGCGACGCGGTGGGACGTCGCGTGCGCCGTTTTCTCGAGACCGCCCAAATGATGCCGACCACGGCGACGCCCGCGCCGGTGACCCAAAGCACGTCGGTCGTTCGCGAAAGGCGCCGGGCTTCGTCGCGGGTTCCTCGAAGGCCCGGCGCGCAGACATTGCCCGGGCAGGAGTCCTCGAGCTCGCCCTCGGCAGAACGCGCCCGGACCCCGGTCACGATGCTGGCCGCCACAAGCCCAACGCCGGCGCTGATCAACACGATGGGCGCGGCGAGGGAGGGTGAAGGCGGCGGCGGCGTTGGAGCAACGATCGGCGCAGCTGCTTCGGGTTCAGGTTCAGGTTCGGGCTCGGGTTCCGGTTCCGGGTCAGGTTCCGGTTCGGATTCTTCCTCGCTCAGCGAGAGCGCGACCGAACGCGTTTCCCCGGCGACCACCTCGACGCTCTCCGTCGCGTCCACGTACCCGTCGAGGGTCGCGCGAAGCACGTACGTGCCCGGGTCGAGCCGAAGTGCGTCCCCCACGGAGACTGCGTTTCCGTTGAGGGAAACCGCGGCGTCGGCGGGTTCAACCGAAAGTTCAACCGTGCCCACGAAGAGACGTGCGCGCTCCAAGAGACTGTTGACCTGTCGCTGCTGCCGCGAAGTGAGCGGACGCGTGGTCTCTTCGAGCGCCGCCTCGAGCGTATCGATCGCTTCGGCGTAGCGCCGCAGCTCAAAGAGGGCCATGCCGATGCCACGAAGGGTTCGCGCGCTCGGCTGAAGTTCGTGGGCGCGGCGAAAGAGCGCGTACGCTTCCGAGTAGTGATGCGCGCTGTACTCGGCGACGGCGTCCGCGAGAATGGCGCGAACATCACCGTCTTGGGCGGACGCGAAGACCGACGCGCAGGTGAGCAGCAGCGCGATTCCGAAGGTTCGGCGTCGTTGGCTCCAGAAGGTCACGGCCGGAGAACACTATCTGTGCCCCTCCTCGGCCTCAACTCCACTCCGCGGAGAAGCTCCCCGCCTCAGAAATCATCGAGGGAGATCTCGCCGGCCCGGTGGCCTCGGGAGCGACCTCGCCGATCCCGGACGCGCCGCATCGAGGTCCTTTCCGGCTCCGTGGCCATCTCCGCGGGATTCGCTTCGAGGTCTGCGGGCGTCGCGGTTTCCGCTGTTTGGGCCGCTTCGGTTTCGGCCGTTTCGGTTTCGGCCGTTTCGGTTTCGGCCGCTTCGGTTTCGGCCGTTTCGGTTTCAGCTTCCGGGTCCGTGGTCTGCACCAGGGTCGACGGGCTCGCCGGCTCCACCGGCGGCGTCGCAGCGGTTGGCGTTTCGACCGGCACATCGGGCGCCGCGCCACGCCACGACATCCCCAACGCGACGCTCGCGACGAAAATCAGCACCACGATCGAAAGAACCCACCAGCGACGCGACGAGGAACGAGGCGCCTCCGCTTCGGTCGTGGCGAGCTGCGAGGGGAACATCGAGTTCGACGAGGAACCCACACCGATGCGACCGGTCCAATCCGCGCGTCCCTCTTCGAACTGGACGCCTCCGGCAAAGGGCTCCAGCGCACGGGCGAGATCCGCGGCGCTCGAAAAACGCTCGCTCGGTTCCCGGACCATGGCCCGCATGACCACGTCGCCAAAGGTCACATCGACCCACGACGCAACCTCCGCAAAGGGCCGCGGACTCGTCGTCGCAATCTGAATCGCGAGCGCACCGTAGGAGTCTCCGTCGAAGGGAAGCCGTCCGGTCAGGCACTCATAAAGGATCGCGCCGATCGCGTAGAGATCGACGCGGTGATCGAGCTCCTTCACGCCGCGAATCTGCTCCGGCGCCATGTAATAGGGCGTTCCGACAACCGCCCCCGTCTTGGTTAGGCTTAGCTCTTCGGGACCGACGACTTTGGACACGCCGAAGTCGAGGACTTTCACCACCGGCGGGCTGTTGGTCGTCCCGCGACAGAGAAAGAGATTGTCAGGCTTGAGGTCCCGATGGATCACGCCCGCGTCGTGAATCGCGGCGACCCCGCGGAGAACTTCGATCATCAACGCGGCGGCGTCGGCGGGAGGTAGATGCCCCTCGCGTTCGAGAAGGGCCGAGAGAGGTTCCCCCTCGAGAAGCTCCATCACCAAATAGGTCGCGCCACCGTCTTCGATCACGTCGTACACGTCGACCACGTTGGGATGCTGAATCCGGCCGGCCATGCGGGCCTCGCGCGCAAATCGGGCGGCGCGACCGTCGTTGTCGTCTACGAGAGAAACCCACTTGAGCGCGAGGTGGCGACCGGTGCGAAGGTTCTCTGCCACGAAGACGCGACCCATCCCGCCGATCCCGAGCAGGCGAACGATCCGGTAGCGACCACCGACGATCGCACCCGCCTCAGGGGCAGCCCCACCGACCTCTAGCCCCCGTTCTGCCACGACCGTCCAAGCATCCCTAAGTCGGGTAGTAGAGCGTGATCCAGGACAATCGCAAGTCCTGGATCACGCTCCGGGTTCAAGGTGCGGATTTGACGTTGGTGATAGAGACAGCCACCCTGTCTTTGTGGGTGTATTAACGTGGGTTGCCGATCCCGGGCCGGCGCGCTGGGATGAGGCGAAGGCGCGCATCATTGGCGCGGAAGCCCCCGGGGTTTTCGACACCAGGTACGCGGGGCTTTCGCTGGGTGACATCGTCCCGGGACGGTGGTTTCGCGCGGAATCCGGGGACGAAGTCGTCGGCTTTGGTTGGATGGACGTCAACTGGGGGGATGCAGAAATCCTTCTCGCGACCGCACCCCCGCATCGCGGGCGAGGCGTCGGAAGCTTTGTCCTCGAACAGCTTCGCGATGAAGCGCAGGCGCGCGGGCTTCGCTACGTCACCAACGTGGTTCGGCCGACACACCCGGAGTCGAAGCGCGTCATTCAGTGGCTTGAAAAGCGCGGCTTTCGGGCGGGCGAAGACGGTCGTCACTTTCGGGCGGTGAGCCGCCCTAGCGTTCCGCCGCCGCCCGCCTAGAGAGAGGAAGCGCATCGCGGACCGGGAGTCTCGTCCGCCGCGTTTTCGTGCCAGGGCGGCGTGCTAAGCGAGAAGCAAACTCGTTCGCCTCTAGCCAAGGTCGGCCGCGAAGGGAGAGTCCGTTGTGTCGATGCAGACGAGAACGGCACTGATGCTGCTGGTGGCGGGCGGGGCGTGCGGAAGTTCGCCGGCCGCGCCCGAAGAACGCGCAGCGGAAGAACGTGCACGGGAAGAACGCGCAGCGGAAGCACGCGCGGAAGAACGCGCAGCGGAAGAACGCACACCCGAAGCGCGCTTTGAACCGCCGGCCCCTGCGTGGGAGCGACTCAACCCGCCGCTCGGTGGCCACGCCCTCTTCGCCATCGACGGTCACGAACGAGAAGTCGTCGTCGCGGGACACCGCCGCATCCTCCGCACGGACGATGGGGAGACGTGGACGCCCACGACGCTTCCTGCGGACGCTGTCTTTCGCGCCGTTGCGGTCACGGAAGACGCCATCGTGGTCGGTGCTCACGATGGCCGCCTCTTTCGATCGGACAACCACGGCGATCGCTGGCGTGCGCTGCCCCGCTTTAGCGAGCGACCGATCGCCGACCTCGACATGGTGGACGCCCGCATCGTGGCAACGCTCGAAAACGAACGAGTGGTGTGGACGAGCGCTGACGGAGGTGAGACTTGGTCACCCCTTCCCGCATTGCCCCAAGCTGCGGTCGATCTCCACGTGCGATCCGCGGACCGCTGGCTGGTCGTGCATCGCGGCGGCGTCGTCGAGGGATCACCAAGGGAATGGCAGCCCGTCTTTTCCGATTCGGACGCCGCACGCTTTCATTCGCTTTGGGTGGAGGGAACGAGCGTCGACGTGCTCAGCCAGGTCGACGAGGACGATTCGCGGCGGAGCGATTGGACGCGCCTGGTTCATGACGGCGAGGGATGGCGCCACACAGAGCGAAGTAGTTTTCCAGGTCGACCGATCGGACGGGCATTTGTGGCGCGCCATCGCGGCTCGCTCGTGGTGACGGGCGACGGCCACGAAACCTGGACCTCGCTTACCGGCGCGGAGTGGGTCCGGAACTGGACGAAGGCCGACTTGGCGATGCTCTACGCCCTGAGCGTTCGTGCGATGCACGTCGCGCACGGACGCCTGTTCGCGGTGACCCCATCGGCAATTTTGAGAAGTGACGACGCAGGCATGCACTGGGCGATTCAGGATGAGCGCCCGCGCGATTCCATTGGTGGAGGCTTTCTCAAGGACGGGGAAGGCTTCTTTGCCGCGCAGCTTTCGGTGCTTCGCGAACGCGACTGGAGCCGGCTCGGACCCACCCGCGAAAGCCTCACGGAGCGCCGAACTCGTTTTGGAATGACCGGGTGTTGCGGCGCGCTCCTGGAGACGTCCAGCGGCGCCTGGCTCGCTGCGGGGTCGCACATCTGGCGAAGCGACAACAGCGGTGAGCAGTGGCGCAAGGTTCGCGATCACGGATGGCCCGTGCATGCGCTGATCAACACGGAACGGGGAATCCTCGCGCTCGGAAACGAGCTTCTTCGTTCCACGAACGACGGGCGGCGCTGGTCCACGGTTCGCGCGGGAGGCCGGCGACGCGCGCTTCGCGGCGGCTACGCATCAGGGGATCGCGTGCTTCTCGTCGGAGAAGAGGGATACGCACTTCGAAGCGATGACGGGGGGCGCACCTTCGCGGATGAGGAGATCGGCGAAGGGACCTACTGGAGTGCGGCAGCTTCGCCGGAAGTGGAGGTCGCGGTCGGCGACGCGATCGCGATTCGGCGCGGGGGGGCGTGGCGACAGCTTCCCCTCGACGCGCCGAGCCTGCGGGACGTGCATTGGGACCGCTCGAGCGGTCGGTGGTTTGTCGTCGGGCAGGCAGGGGCCATCTTTGTCTCGGGCGACGGGGAGCACTGGGAGCCCTCGGTGAGCGGCACGGACGAAACGCTCTACGCGGTTTTCGGCGACGAGAGCGGCCGCGTCGTCGCCACGGGCACCCACGGAATCGTCCTCCGCCTGCGCTAAGCGGGAGGCGCCTTCTTCACCTTCGTCACTTTCGCGCCGAACGGGCCCCGCCCCCCGCGTCAACGTCAACCGCGTCCAAATGAAATTCCTGCGGGTCGAATCCACACTTCTGGGAACCTTCCCGATCCGCCGTTGTCCATCGCAGGGAAGAGGGAGAGGCGATCCGACGCCCCTTCGAGTCAGACCCCGAAGCCGGGGAGGCGCCGACGTGCGCCAAGCGGAGGACAACATGAGTGAGCAGCCCACCTATCGCCTCGTGGCGAACGGACCCCCGGTCTCCCCGGCCGAGGTCGAAGCCGCCCAAAAGGCGATCGAGGTCGTGGTGATGTGGGGCGAAAGCGTGCTTCAGGTCACCCACGTTCCGGAAGGCGGCACCTTCGTAATCGGCGAAGGCAACGTCGACTTTCGACTCGGCGCCGACATCCTCGGCAGCGAACAGATGGCCCTCGTCGAAGGGGGCGTCATCAACGGCGCAACCGACGGTGAACTGGAACTCACGCGCGGCGAGTTTCGTTTTCGGGTCCGCCCGGTGCAGGCCGGAAAGCGCATCGCGACAACGACTTCCGTGGACCGGCGACCCTTCGCGTACGTCGGCGGCGCGCTCGGAATCGCGGGCGTACTGATCGTTCTCGGCTCGCTCATGCCGCCCGCGAGCGCGGCGCTCTCGATGTCCAACCTCGATCGGGAGTCGCGTCTGGTTTCGATCTTCCTGGCGCCGAACGCCATCGAGGAAGAAGAGCCCGAAGTCACGTTCGCGGACACGGGAAGCGCTGGCGAAGAAGGACAGCGAGCGGCCGGTGACGAAGGCGCCGCCGGCGACACCAACGCGCCGCGCACCAACAACTCCTACGGCGTCGAAGGCCCCGAGGACAATACGGACCAGCACCTCGCGCGTGAGAACGTCGAGCAGATGGCGCGAAACGCCGGCGTTCTTGGCACCCTCCGGACGATGGCGGGCTCCTGGAACGCGCCCACCTCTCCCTTCGGGCGTGAAACGGCGCTCGGGGACGATCCCATGAACGCTCTCGGCGCACTGATGGGCGATCAAATCGGGGCCAACCAGGGCTTTGGCGGACTCGGTCTTCACGGCACGGGTCGCGGCGCGGGCGGCCTCGGCCGCGGCACGATCGGTGTTGGCCATCTCGGCACCCTCGGCGGAACCTGCGACGGAGAATGCACGGAAGGAGGCCGCGGCTACGGCGACGGCGCCGGCGGACTTCGACGTCGTCGGTCGCGCGGACCCGAGGTGATCAGCCGGCCGGTCCAGATTCAGGGCAGCCTGTCTCGCGAAGCGATTCGGCGCGTCATCTCGCGCCACAAGAACGAGATCAAGTTCTGCTACGAACGCGCGCTTCAAAGCCGCCCCGACCTCGAAGGCCGCGTCACCACGCGCTTCATCATCGCCCCGAGCGGTGCCGTCAGCGTCGCGCTCGTGCAGCAGTCCACCGTCGGCCATCAGCAGACCGAACAATGCATCACCCAAGCGGTTCGCCGCTGGGCGTTTCCGAACCCCGACAACGGCGGCGCTGTCTCGGTCACCTACCCCTTCGTGCTCCGCGCTCAGTAAGCGCATCCTCGGCAACACACGAAAAGCGCGTGCCCTTCGGGGCGCGCGTTTTTCACTTTGTCCGGTTCTCACGATCGAGTTCGAACCCGATCAGTCGTGGGGAGGACGGCCGTTCGCGGCGTTTGCGACGATCGGATGCTCGCTCGCTCTCTCCCAGGGCACCTCCGGCCACCAGCGTTCCATCTCGTTCGCGTCGCGGGGCTCGACGCTTTCGCCCGGACGCGGCGCGAGCATGCGAACTCCGGTTTGCTCGGCCGCCGCCGCTGCGCGTTCGATCGGCTCGGTCCAGCCGTGCCATGCCAGGTCGAAAAGCCCCCAATGAACCGGAAGGAAATACTCGCCGCGGACCCAAAAGTGCGCGAGCACCGCCTGCTCCGGACCGAGATGCCAATCGGGCCAGTTTTGGTGGTACGCCCCGACTTCGATCATCGTGAGATCAAAGGGACCGAGATCCTCACCGATCTTCTGGAGTCCGTCGAAGAGGCCCGTATCGCCGGAGAAGAAGACGCGATGCTCGGGACCGAGAAACGCCCACCCCGCCCAAAGCGTGGCGTTCTGATCAAAGACCTCCCGCCCCGACGCGTGGCGCGACGGCGTGCAGACCACTTCGACATCCCCGATCGATTCCCGCTCCCACCAGTCGAGCTCGACGATGCGCTCTTCGGGCACGCCCCAGTACGCGAGGTGCGCGCCGACGCCAAGGGGAACAAAGAACTTCGTGTCCCAGGACTTCAGCACCTCGAAGGTGGGGTGGTCCAAATGATCGTAGTGGTCGTGGGAGATCACCACGGCATCCACCGCCGGAAGATCCGCGAGCGCGACGGGCGGCCGATACCACCGACTCGGACCGAGCCACGTCACCGGCGAAGGCGAAGGTCCCCACACCGGGTCGGTCAGAATGCGTTTCCCGTCGACCTCCACCAGGAGCGACGAGTGCCCAAACCAAGTGACCCGAAGACCGGAGTCGGGGGCGTGTTCGAACGCGGTGCCATCGCCGTAGACCACTGGAATGTCCCCGGGATCCGCCGGAACCGCAAAGTCGCTTCCTTCGCGAATCGAACGCACCATCCCGCTCATCGAAAAGTCGTTCCAGAGCGGTTCGGGGTTTTCAAAGACGTCCCCCTGCCACTGGGGCGACGCTTTCATGCGTTCCAGGCGCGCGCCCGACGCGCTCTGGCCGAAGGCCGCGCGATTGAGGAGGATCACCACCGCCGCAAACCCGATCAGCGCGGTTAGGCACCCGCCGCCGAATTTCAGGACCCGGCGAAGACGCCGAAAACGAACAGGCTTTGACTTGGACTCGGTCATGGCAGGATGCCCGCGTGCGAAAGCACTGGACCACGTTAGGCGAACGTAGAGCGCCCTACCTCAAATGGAATGGGAGCGGAAGCGCGATCCACTTCTATGGCGCGAACGGCTATCCCTCTGGCGTGTATCGCCGGCTCCTCGACGAGCTGAGCAACACCTTCGCGATCGAAGCGCTTCTGATGCGTCCTCTCTGGCCGGACCCCGGTCCGACACGGGGCGTTCGCTGGTCCACCTATGGCGACGATTTGATCGCCTTTCTCGACGGCCGACCGCCGGTGATCGGTATCGGACACTCGATGGGGGCGGCCGCCACGCTCTTTGCGGCGGCGAGCCGGCCCGACCTCTTCTCGAAGGTGGTGCTCCTCGAGCCCGCCGCCGTGCCGAGCTGGATGGCAGCGCTCTCACCCCTCGTTCCCTTTGCGCTCCGCCGCCGGATCTTTCAGCCGGGCAAAGCGACCCTTCGGCGAACGAATCGGTGGCCGAGCCGCGCGGTTTTTCGCGAGAAGATCCGCCGCTGGGGAACGCTCAAAGGACTCGACGACGCGGCGCTCGACGATTTTGCGGCGCACGCGGTGGTCGACACTGGCGAGGGTGTTCAGCTCGCGTTTCCGCGCGAGTGGGAGGCGCACAACTACTTCTGTCCCCCCTCTCTTGAGGCCCCCCTCGCAAAGGTACGCTGCCCGATTTTCGTCGTTCGCGCGGAGGCGAGCATGTTCTTTCGGGAACCGATGTGGGAACGCTGGGCACGCCGCCGTCCGGAAGACACGATTCGCAAGATGGACGGCTACGGACATTTGCTCCCTCTCGAAGCGCCCGTCGAATGCGCGGCGATGATCCGTGAACTCCTGCGGGAGGAAACGTGAAGGACACGCCGCCGCTGCTCGTGGAAAGCGACTTCATCGCGGACCCCGCGACGCTCTTCGAATCCCTCCGCGATACCGTGGACTGGGACACCACCATGTCCGCGCGCCTCACCGCGTCCTTCGGCGTTCCCTACAACTACGCGCAGATGGTGTACCCCGCGAAGCCGATGCACGCGGCCCTCGTCCCAGTCGTAGCCCAGCTGGAAGCCCGCCTCGGAATCCGCTTCAACAACTGCCTGCTGAACTACTACCTCGACGAGCGCAGCAAGATGGGCTTTCACTCGGATGAGACGCGCGACCTCGTCCCGAATAGCGGGGTCGCCATCGTCTCCGTCGGGGCGCCACGGAAGATCACCTTTCGCCGGCGCGATGACAAAGAGGTCCGGCACGCGGTCTTACTCGAGCCGGGCTCGCTTCTCTTCATGGAGCTCGCGGTGCAAGACGACTGGGTACACGCCATCAAACGTCAGCGCGGTGGTCCTCGCATCAGTCTGACCTGGCGCGCCTTTCGGGACGGCAGCGCTCCGATGGCACCGCGCTGATGGCACCACGCCGATGGCACCGCGCCGATGGCACCGCGCCGATGGCACCGCGCCGATGGCACCGTCGCCTGAATGAATGCATGGTGAAGCCGTGAAGGTTCACCACTTGAACTGCGGCACGATGTGCCCCACCGGACGGCGCCTGATCAACGGGGAAGGCGGCTGGTTCGCTCCCGGCAAACTGGTGTGCCACTGCCTGCTGATCGAATCGCGGGAAGGACTCATCCTGGTCGACACAGGCTTTGGCGCGAAGGACATCGAAGATCCACAAACGCGCCTTGGTCCGATTCGCGGGCTCCTCAAGCCAACGCTGCAGCCGAGCGAAACCGCCCTTGCGCTCGTTCAGAACCTCGGCTTTCGGCCTTCCGACGTGCGCCACGTTCTCCTCACGCACCTCGACCTCGATCACGCGGGCGGCCTCGCGGACTTTCCGAACGCCACCATTCATCTTCTGGCCGCCGAAAAGCGCCACGCGATCGACGCGCCGGACCGCGCGTCCAAACGACGCTACCGATCGATTCAGTGGGACCACGAGCCGAAGTGGGCGACGTACGAGCCAGACGGCACACCGTGGAAGGGCTTTGCGGCAGCGCGGGAGCTTCGCGGACTCCCGCCGGAGATCCTCCTGGTCCCGATGGCGGGGCATACCCAGGGACACGCCTGCATCGCCGTCGAAGGCGAGAGCGACTGGATGCTCCATTGCGGCGATGCGTATTTTCATCGCCATTCGCTCGTCGGTGAAAAGCCGCCCTTCGGCATTCGTATGTTTCAGCGTCTCGCGGCGCTGAACACCGCGGAGATGCTCGCCAACCAGGCGCGCCTGCAGGAGCTCAAAGCCACCGAGAGCGACGTGACGCTCTTCTGCTCGCACGATCCGGTCGAACTCGCGGAGCGAACGGAGCAGACCTAGCGAAGCGTCAGAACTCGTCGAGAGGGGTTCGGCTGCAGTCCACGTCCTCCATGGACACCACTCCGTCGAGGTTGTTGACGACCTCAAAGTCGGTCCACGCAATGCCCGCGTCGCGCAGCTCGTTGGGACCCAGGCCTACGCGAGGATCGTCCCACTCAATGCCCGAGCCACTCGAGTTGGACGCGATGAAGGTGACGTTGCCTCCGTCGGCGTGAAACATCCCGTACTCCTTCAGCGCCTCGACCATCGCAGCCGCCGCCGGCGAGAGACCGTCCACCGGAAAGTCCGGGCGAAGACGTAGTCGAACGCCATAGGGCGGCGGCATCGTGCCCGCCGGCCCTGGATCCGGCTCGCCAAAGCGGGAGACGCGCAGCGGGTTGTGCGTCGCGGGCGGCACGAAATTATCCCGCTGCACCGCGCGATTAGGAAGAATGAAACGCAGCGCGTGGCGGATTCCTCCACGAACGACTTCGCCCGGCGTGACGAGCATCGGCGTGATCGGAAGGCCCGCCGCGTCCGCGCTCGTGCACCCAAGCCCCCGAAGATCGGTCTCGGGCGCTTCGTCGCTCTGCCACACGGCGAGACAGCCTCCCGGAAAACTTCCGAGGGCGTCGTCGGCGCGCCACATTTCAAAGAGCAAACACTCCTCGGTGTCGTGCACCAGGAGATGGCAGTCGCCGTCGCTCTCGCAGTCGTACCCCGACTCGCCTTCGAGACGGCCGTCCGGCGGAACCGGCACCAGCGCTTCGTCGCAGGCGGTCGCAAAGAAGTCACCCGTCGGCGAAAACATGCGCTCCTCGATGCTCGCGTCGGCGAGCAAGGGATTGAAGCCAAACGTCTCGGTGCTTCGGCCCATGTCGATACGAAAGGTCTGGCCGCCTTCCACAACGGCAGCCAGGTAGTTCACGATCGCGTCGGAGCGCGGGTCCACACAGGTGTTTCGCACGGACTGATTCCACGGGGCGCTCGGCGGAAAGATCTGACCGACCGCAGCGCCGCAGCGTCCCGCGAAGATCTCCGCATGGTCCGCTGTCGGCGGAAGGCTCGCGTTGGCTTCGGTGACGGTGACCGGGCCGGGATCGCAGGTATCGCCCGCATCGCGCGCGCCGACATCCGGAAGCGAACCGGTGTCGCGGGCGCCAACGTCGCGGGCGCCAACGTCGCCTGAACTGCCATCACTGGAACCGCTGTCGCGCCCACCGCTGTCTGCAGGGGAGGAGTCATCCCCGCACGCCCAAAGCAAACCAACCAAAAGCATCCACCGCATTTCATGAGCATGCATCAATTCGATAGAATGGCGCCATGAGCACGAGTCTCGAGTTGGTCGAGCAGACCATCGAGCATGCCCGCACCGGAATTGTCGTGGTTTGCGGTCCGGAGAGTCAGCCCACCCCGCTGACGACCGCGCAGCGCAGCGCCATCGACGCTACGAAGGTGACGCTTCCCGCCAGCATGGAGCGATGGCTCGCGTTCGACGCGCCTTCCCTCGACCTCTTTGACGCGGCGGGCGATGCGGTCGCGATCACCACCCTGACGCAGTTCCTCGTGGATGAGCTGGAGGAGATTTCGGACGGCCTGCCGGACGACATGCTCGAGGAAATGCGCGGCTCGCTCGGCTACATGCTCGGGGACTACGCCACGCTTTCGGAGAAGCCCGCGATCGTGCTTCCCCCTTCCGCCTCGCAAGCGCATCTGCTCGTGCTCGACGGCTCGGACGAGCCGCCCGTGCTCGGCTACGAAAAAGAAGAGTTCTGGGAGAAGTACCCGTCCTTTGGGGCGTGCATCGCGCACCTCATCGGCAACCGAGACTACGAAGAGATCGGCCCGGAGTGGGCGCGCACGAAGACCTAGCGAACGAAGAGCTAGCGAACGGAAAAGAGTTCGACGCGCCCGCGCTTCTCGATCGCGAGGAAGAGACCTTCGGCCGTCGCATCGACCGCGATCGACTCCGCCGGACGTTCGGGAACGACTTCCAGTTCGCGCCCATCCATCCAGCGGGCACGAAGCGTGGCGCGGCTGCGCTCGCTCCCTTCGACCACGGTGCAGCCGCGGTTGGTCGGTGAGTCTGGGCGATCGCAGATCGGGTTGTTCGAGCCCATGTAGCAGTCGAGCCCATTGCAGGGGCCCTGGCAGGGAACGTCCCGGCAGCGAGAACGGGCGGAGATGGTTCGACGCTCGACGAAGAGGACCAACCCCTCCGCAGTGTGCGCCGTCGCCCTCGGCGTATGAATCTCCGAAAGGAGGCAAGGTCCGTGCGTGTGTGCGCAGTCGCTCGGGCGATCGATCGCGATCGCGTCCACGCTCGGCGCGTCGCCGTGAGGATCGCCGCGAAGGACCACCAGCCCCACATCCTCCGGCGCGCGAGTTCGGACAAAGACCTGCGGGCTGTCCTCCTCGAAAGACCACACCGCCGGGTGCGCGTAGTCGAAGACGGCGGGCGTCCGAATGTGTGATCCGTCGGGCGCGATGAGAAGACCCTGGCTGCAGAGCGTCCATGGAAGCCCGCGGCGGTCCACGCCAAGATGCGACCAGGCGCAGCGACGCGCCGGGTCCACATGCCACGCGCCATCGAAATACGCGTAGTGCCCGCCCTGGGTCGCGACGTGGATCCGCCCGGCGTCGTCCACCGCGCTCATCAAACCGCCGGCCGCAACGAAGGATGGGCCGATGGGCGAACCAGGCCACGCGTCCTCGGGGGGCACGTGCAAGACGAGCCGCGCCGTGGGCCAGTGAAAGCGATGTACGTCCGCGCCGACGGGAACGGTGAAGGGCGCGTAGGTCGAACCGGAACCCGCGAACGTTTGATTGGTGGTTTCGAGGGCGGCGGAGACCCAGCGGAGGGCCGCAGTCGGAGATCGGACAACGCCGCGTCGTCGAAGTTGACAGCGGCCGGCGTTGCAGAAGGTGCGGACCACGCGGGGATGGGGATCGATCGCAGCGGGAGCCTCACTCCAGCGAGGCGCTGCCTGCGGTTCGTCCGCATCGGGTGCGTCCTCGGGTGCGTCCGCTTCCGGCGACGCCGCTTCCGGCGACGCCGCTTCCGGCGACGCCAGTTCCGCACCTCGGGTCGTTTCTTCCTCGGCGGACGCTTCCGGAACCGCGGACGGTCCACCGCAACCCAGCGCTAGTACGAGAAACCACGTAGGAAAGCGCCCCATGACCCCCAACGTGCACGTGGGGGGACAATTTGTGACCAAGAATCGTCCATCCGGCGGTCGATCCGCTCAAATCGCCGCGGTTGTCACATCTCCGGCGGCTTCCTCGTCCTCTGAGGGAAAGGAGATCGCGATGACCGATCCACGCAGCCAAATCGACGCCCTCGAGGCGCACTACCACTACGACTCGACCTACATTCGGGACCTTCTCGACGCGAGCCCGGAAACCTTCGGCGCCTTCGCCGCCGGCATGAAGATGTCGAGCTATCGCGACGCGCTGCCCCTCGACGCGCACTTCGTCGCGCGGGTTGCCGCCATGATGGGCCAGGACTGCGGCGCCTGCGCCCAGCTCAACATTCACATGGCGCTCGAAGCCGGCGTCTCGCGGGAGCTTCTCGCGTTGCTCGTGGACGACCCGGCAACGCTTCCGGAAGGCCTTCGTGAGGTGGCACTGCACGCGCAAAGCGTCGCGGCGAACGGCGAGATCGACGAAGGGCGCGCCGAGTCCATTCGCGCGCGCTACGGCGCCAAAGCGTTTGCCGAACTCGCGGTCGTCATCGCGGGAAGCCAGCTCTTTCCGACCGCAAAACGCGCGCTGCTTCGGAACAAGCAGTGTGCAATTCTTCGGGTCGAGCTCCCATGACCGACGCCGCCGACTTTGAGGCCGAGCGCGAGGCGATGATTCGCCTGGCGTACCGAATGCTGGGTTCGGTCGCGGACGCGGAAGACGTGGTCCAGGACGCCTACGTGCGCTGGCATCGCGCCGGGCGTCCTGAACTTGCGTCGCCTCGCGCGTGGCTCGTTCGCACCTGCACGCGCCTCTGCCTCGATCGGCTGAAGTCGGCGCAGCGACAGCGCGAGGCGTACGTTGGACAGTGGTTGCCCGAGCCGATCGTGGAGCCGATCGATCGCGCCGAGGTCGACGAAACGCTCTCCATGGCACTGATGCTGACCATCGACCGGCTCGCCCCGGCGCAGCGCGCGGCGTTTCTGCTTCACGATGTGTTCGGCTACGAGTTTCGGGAGATCGCGGAGATCCTCTCGCTTCAGGAAGCGCACTGTCGGCAGCTCGCACGACGTGCGCGGCAAAAGCTCCGCGCCGAACCTCGCAAACCCGAAGGCGATGGAGACACGGTGCGCCGCGTGACCCGCGCCTTCTTCGACGCGATCGAAACCGGCGATCTCGACGCGCTTCAGGCGGTGCTCGCCGCGGATGTTGTGCTTCGAAGCGACGGAGGTGGAAAGGCCGCCGCGGTCGCGTACCCCATGGAAGGCGCCACCGCAGTCAGCCGGTTCTTCCAGCGAGTTTTTCTCAAAAAGCCGCGTCCCTTCGACGTTCAAAGCGCATGGTTCAACGGCGCGCCCGGCGTCTTGCTGCGCGAAGAGGGCACGATCGTTTCCGCGTTTCAGTTCCTCGTCGTCGAGGGCGCGATCTGCGGCATCTTCGTTCAACGCAACCCCGACAAGCTCGCCGTTTTTGAGCGGGATCGCGTGCATCATCACCTTCCACCGCGGAGTTGACACCGAGTGCTATGCTGGCGCCGTGCGATGGATCGCGGCGCTTCTTCTCTGCGCGTGTCCTTCTGGCGGAGGAACACCGGACGCCGCTTCGCCGGACGCCTCGCGGGACGCTCCAGCGGATACGACATCGGATCGCGAGCCCACCGATGCGGGAGACGCCGGCGGGAACGACATCGGCGCAACCCTCCGCGCGCGAGATCGCGCGGTCGCGAGTCTTCTCGGCAGCGACGTCGCGCGGCAGAGCACCAGCAACGGCGTTCCTGTCGACGACACGGGCCTGATCGGCCGCAACCGCGAGTGGGGCGCGCTCTTCTCTCCTCGCTTTCAGCTCGGCGCCGGTCCCGCCCTCCGAACGGCGATCGCCCTCGGAGACATTTCGCGCGCGAGCGCCGCGTTTCGCGCGATCGAAGTCGCTGCGGAAACGATCGAAGCCGACGGTCGCGTACCGAGCGACGTTCCCCCGGAAGTCGCCATGGGCATGTCCCTGCGCCCCGCAGACGTCGCGAGCGGCGCGGCGTTTTTCCTCGGCGACGCGTGTCTTGGCCTCCTGGCGCTCAACACCGCTGACGACGCGGACACGATCGCCTCCGAAGCGCGCCGAGCGTCGGTTATCGACGCGCTCGGCCGCGGCGCAGGTTGGCTCGAAACACAGCGGGACCTTCTCGAAACCGTCGACGCGCGCGCGCCGAACCGGCTCTTTCACGACGCGGTGGCGTTTCAGGCCTGTGGCGTCCTCGCGAACGACGCCATGCTCCCCGTCGCCACGGACTTCGCGAACCTCGCGCGCGCGCAATACGACGAGCGCGGCTTCTTTATTGAAGGGGGCGGCTTCGACACCAACTACCAGGCGGTCAACGTCGTGCAGGCGACCGAACTTCGAAACGCGGGCTTCGCCGACGGCACGCTCGACACGCAGATCGCCGAAGGGCTCGCCTGGATGATCGATCGCACGAGCGAGAGCGGCGCCATCGACTCAACCGGCAACGCCCGAAGCTGCGAGGGCTGCGAGGTCTTTCTTCCGGGCGACCCGCCGAAGGAAGTTGGCATCGTCGAGTGGCTTCGCGGGCTCAGCTACGCCGCGGTTCTCACCGGGCGCGACACCACCAGCGCGATCGAGCGCTTCGTCGGCTGGGTACGTTCGGGTCCGAGCACAAGCTGCTACGCACAGAGCGACGACGGTGTGCTCGCGCCGCTCGACCTTACGACGGCCTGCGCGTCTCCCTAGAACACGGTCGTCAGAATGTGGCGATTCGAAGGTCGAAGCGCGTCTCGCGAACCTCGCCGAAATCAAAGAGCGCGTGAAGCATCAGGCAGACCTCGGGCTCGACCTCGGGGTCGCAAAACTCATGCACCGCCTCCATTCGCTCGAGAGACACCAGGTCTCGCTGGCGGGGGCGCAGCGCATCCGAGACAAACGCTCCGTCAAGCCCCTCCACAGGATCCTCGGCCGCGTGGCAAAACGCGCAGGTTGTGAGCTCACGATCCTCGAAGAGAATCTCGTAGGGCGCGCTCCCGTCGAGCTCGGTCGTCACCGGAAAGGGAATCTCGCCTTTGATCGAGCGCGTGTCGCTCGTCCACTCCCCGAACTCGAGAAGGTGGCCGCCGTCGCCGCCAAGAACGATCGACATCACGAGACCACCCGTAAAAAGAAACATGCGCGGGTGATCGCGATCGAGGGAGGGCTGCGCGGAAAAGATGCTCTCGGTCGCGACGATGTCGAGAGGCCGCGGGAGGCTCGCCAAGAAGCACGGGAGCGTCACCGGTTTGGGAAGCGCGTTGATGCGCTCCACCGCGTCCGCGATCGTCTGCGGCGCTTCACCGGCCGGCAAACACGCTTCGTCCACAAGAGGCCTCGTCGACGGCGACGACGAACAGCCCACGAGAACGACAAGTGCGGCGATGAATCGCACAGGCCGAGTGTAGCAGCTAGCTCCGCGGCCACTCCGTATGCACCGGCGTCTCCGGATCGTCGTGGCGACGATAGGTATGACTGCCAAAGTAATCGCGCTGCGCCTGAATCACGTTGGCGCTTCCCTTGGCGGTGGTCAGCGTGTCGAACCAGCTCAGCGACGCCGCGAACGCGGGAACCGGATAGCCGGCCGCGGTCGCCTTGGAGACTACGCGGCGCCACCCCGGAACGCGCCCTTGCAGGTCCGCTACGAACGTCGAAGCGAGCGCCAGCAGTGCCGGCGCATCGGCCGCGTAGACCTCGCGAATGCGGTCGAGAAAGCGCGCGCGAATGATGCAGCCCGCCGTCCAGATCCGCGCGACCTCACCGAGGTTGGTGTCGTAGCTTCGCTCGGCGCTCGCCGCGGCAAGAAGCTGAAAGCCTTGCGTGTAGCTCGCGATCTTCGACGCGTAGAGGGCGTCGCGAAGATCGTCCTCCGTGAGGTCGAGGGAAACCGGCGTTCGCGCACCGTAGGCACCTTCCGCCTGGGCGCGAATGTCGCGGAACGACGAGAGCGCACGGCCATCGACCGCCGCAGCGATCGTCGGAATCGGCACGCCGAGCTCGACCGCCGTGAGCACCGTCCAGCGACCGGTTCCCTTTTGACCGGCCTTGTCGAGAATCGCGTCGATGAGCGGGCCGTCGCCCTTCGGATCTGGCGTTCGAAAGATGTGTCCGCTGATCTCGATGAGAAAGCTCTCGAGTTCGCCCTCGTTCCAGCGGCTGAAGATGTCGCCGGTTTCGCGGGCGCTCTTTCCAAGGCCTTGCCGGAGCAGCACCGACGTTTCCGCGATGAGCTGCATGTCGCCGTACTCGATGCCGTTGTGCACCATCTTCACGAAATGGCCGGCGGAGCCGCGCCCGCAGTACGCAACGCAGGGTCCCGACGCGCTCACCGCAGCGATCGACTCGAGGACCGGACGAAGCCGTTCCCAGGCTTCCTGATCGCCCCCCGGCATCATCGACGGTCCTTTGAGGGCGCCCTCCGCACCGCCGCTCACGCCCATGCCGACGAAGCGCCAGGGCCGGCCGTTGGCGCGCTCGTTTCGGCGGTCGGTGTCGCGAAAGAGACTGTTGCCGGCGTCGACGACGATGTCCTCCTCATCGAGGAGCGGATCGAGGGAGTCGAGAACCGCGTCGACCGCGCGCCCGGCGTTGACCAGGAGCACGATTCGGCGTGGACGCTCGAGGCGAGCGAGCATTTCCTTTGCCGACGCCGCGATGTCGAGGTCCGCGTCGGGATGTGCGGCGGCAAACGCGCGCGCTCCTTTCACGTCGAGATCGAACCCGCCGACCTTCAGGCCGCGGCTCGCAAAGTTCCGTGCGAGGTTGGAGCCCATCACCCCAAGGCCAATCACTGCGACGTCGTTCAATCGTTCGGTCATAAGGGACTCCTACTCGAGATCGAGATCGGTCACGAGGGTCAAATTGGGCAGGCCGGTTGCCGGCAGCGTCACGTCGCCCGCAAGGAGGCGCCGAAGGGCATCTTCCTTCGCCGTACCGGTCGCAAGGAGGATCGTCGTGTGCGCCGTCGCGAGGAGGTCCCGCGTCAAGGTGATGCGGTTCGGGGGGGGCTTTGGGCTGTCGGCGATGTGAAGCACCCGGTCCCCGTCCAGCGCGCGCCCGACGAAGAGCGACGCGATGTGGCCATCGCCGCCCATGCCAAGGAGCACGACGTCGAGGGCATCCTGGAAGTCCGCGCTGAGCCGCTGACGAACGCGCGCAAGGGCGACGTCCACCGTCTCGCCGTCTTCGATCAGCGGGAGCACCTGAGAGGGAAGCGCGCCAAGCTGGCGAGCCGCGCCTCGGTTGCTCTCGGGCGAATCGACCGGAACGCAGCGCTCGTCGACCCAGGTGAGGTGGACGCGGTCCTGCCAGGTCGCGCCCTCGAACGCGGAGGCCCACGCCTTCAGCGCCGAGCCGCCGGGAATCGCTACGCGCGCCCGTCCGCGTGCCTCCACACGATCCGCGATCGCCTCGGCGAGGAGCGACGCGGCTGCGTTCACGGGATCTTTCGTCGAGCGAAGGGCAACCATCGCGACAATGCTACCTCTTGAAGGGCGCGGGTGTGAGACCCTCCCGCCATGAGCCACGTTCCTCCCGCGCCGAACCTCTTCGTGATCTTTGGCGGCACCGGTGACCTCGCACGCCGAAAGCTCCTGCCGGCCCTCGCGCGTTTGGCGGCGAAGAACTCCCTCGGCACCTGCCATGTGGTGGGCGTCGCACGCAGCACCGAACACGACGACGCGTCCTATCGCGCGCTCGCGGAAACGTCCCTCGAGGACGCGGGATTGCCGCCCGCAACCCGTGAAGCGCTCTGCAAGCAATGCCTGCACTATCAGTCGATCGGCAAAGGCACCGAAGCGGACTATCGCGCCCTCGGGGAGCGCCTGAAGGCCCTCGAAGCGGAGCACGGCCTCCCGCAAAACCGCACCTTCTATCTCTCGCTTCCGCCGAAGGCCTTTCCCGCCGCGATGAAGGGGCTGGCGCTGGTCGGTCTCGACGAGAGCGAAGGCTGGACGCGACTCGTGGTTGAAAAGCCCTTTGGGCGCGACCTCGCAAGCGCCCGCGAGCTCAACGCGATCACGCACCAGTATTTTCGCGAGGAGCAGATCTACCGCATCGATCACTACCTCGGAAAAGAGACCGTTCAGAACCTTCTCGTCTTTCGCTTTGCGAACGCGATCTTCGAATCGATGTGGAATCGCGAGCGCGTCCAGAGCGTCACGATCACGGTCAGCGAAAGCCTCGGTCTCGGCACCCGCGCGGGCTACTACG
>JBCDAA010000081.1:0-25883 GCA_039186435.1 Myxococcota bacterium
ATCGTGAACCTCTCAAGCGTGCTCGCATCGCTCACGATCCACTCGAATCACGACAACGAGTTCGTGGAGTTTAAGCCGCTTGCGTACGACGCGTCGAAGGCCGCCCTCAACCAGTTCACCGTTCACCTCGCTGCCACGCTTCGCGACACGCCCATCAAGGTCAACTCCGCGCACCCCGGGTGGGTTAAGACAGACATGGGCTCTGACGCAGCGCCGATGGAGGTCGTGGATGGCGCCAAGACCTCCGTCGCTCTCGCCCTGCTCGGCGAAGATGGTCCTTCGGGACGGTTCATCCATCTTGGTGAAGAGCTTCCGTGGTGAAAACGTGCGGCTTGCATCAACCGCCACGCCGGAGTTCACGAACGCCTCGACCCGTCTTGTCGCGGAGCAGCGTTCGTAGCGTCACCCCATCGCCGTACCCCACCTCTTCCGCGATCTCATCGACGCTCAGATCAGACGTTCGCAGCAGGTGAATCGCTCGCTCCACGCGCAGGTCGCGAACGTAGTCGATGGGCGTGCGCCCCAGCACCTTTCGGAGCCGTCGCTGGAGCGTACGCTCGCTTGCGCCGATCGCTCGCGCCGCCTCCGCGATGCTGAACGCGCGGAGATTCGACCGGGTCCAACGCTCAAACGCCTCCACGATCGGGTCCGCGTGGGCGAGATGATCGAGCATCGCGTAGGACGTCTGGGAGGGTCGATCGTCAACGAGGAGATAACGCGCGACGAGCTGCGCGAGAGCGGGACTTCGCTGCCGCACAAGCCAGAGCGCAAGATCGACGTGGGCGAGTGCGGCGCCGGCCGTAACGTAGCTCCCGTCCTCAACCACCATCTTGGACTCGTCGAGCATCACGTCGGAAAAGCGCGTCCGAAAATCCGCCGCAAGCCACCACGTGGTCGTCGCTAAACGTCGCGAGAGGAGTCCCGTCGACGCGAGGAGGTAGGTGCCGGTGCACGCCGCTGCGAGCCGCGCCCCCTTGGCATCGCCGTCAACCAGCACCCCCGCCGCGTCGCTGACATCCCTTCGCGTCAGCGCACCACCGAGCGCATCGGGGCTTTTGTCACCGAGCGCAGGAACCAGAATCAGCTCCGGACGCGAGGCCTCGCGAACGCGCACGGTGGGAATCGTCATGCCCTGCTGCGTTCGAACGCGCTTTCGAACGGAGACGACCTCGATCGAAAACGGCGCCGCCTCACCGACGTGCGGCGCGAGCTCGTTCGCCATGCCGAGCGTGTCGAGCACCGACGCGAGCCCCGTGTCGAACATGCCCTCGAGGGCCAAAACCCAGACCGCCTGACGCATGTCGTAAAATCTATCATCAATGTCGATTCCGACAATACCGGATTCACCCCAAAGCGCTTAGGTTTCTTCCCGTCGCCGCAAAGAGCGGCCGCAAAACACGAAAAACCAAGGGGAAAGACATGCTCAGCCACTCACTCGTCGTCAAGATCGTCGCCAAGGCCGACCGCGCGGAAGAGGTCGCCGCGTTTCTCACCGGCGCGCTCCCGCTCGCCGAAGCGGAGGACTTCACCCCCGTGTGGTTCGCCCTTCGCGTGGACGAGACGACCTTCTACGTCGTCGACGCCTTCGCGAACGAAGCCGACCGCGGAAAACACCTCGAAGGCGAGATCGCCAAAGCGCTCATGGCCAACGCGGAAACGCTTCTCGCAGAGGCGCCCGCGATCGCACCGGCCTCGGTGCTCGCCTCCAAAGTCGTCGCGTGAGATCGCACGCCCCGCGTCTCCTCTCGAGGCGCGGGGCCCTTACCCCAGATGACTCGCCCGCATGTCGCGTAGGGCCTGCGTGGGCGTCGTCCCGAAGAGCCGCTTGAACTCCCGCGTGAATTGAGACTGGCTTTGGTAGCCCACGCGAAACGCGGCTTCGCCGGCGTTCAGTCCGTCGCTCAGCATCAAGAGGCGCGCGCGATGCAGGCGGACTTTCTTGAGGTACTGGATGGGCGTCAACGAGGTCACCTCCTTGAAGCTCCGATGGAGCGTGGACGCACTCATGCCGACCATGCGCGCGAGGTGTTCCACATCCGTCGGCTCGTCGAAGTGTCGCTGGAGGTGCCTCACGACGCGCGCCACACCGCGCCCGGCGCCTCCGTTCACGGCGAGCTGCGTCAGCTGCGCGCCCTGCTCGCCTCGGAGCAGATGAAAGAGAACTTCGCGCATCACCCCCGGCCCCAAGACACGGGCGCGCGTCGGATCGCTCGCCACCGCCACCATCCGGGTCATGGCCTCGGCGAGTTCGTCGTGCACCGCGGACACGTAGACCCCGGGCTGCGCGTGCGCCTGAATCGCGTCCGGCTCCTCCATCTCGAGAAGAAGCTGGCCCACTTCACCCACGTCGACGTGAAGCACCAGCGCAAGGAGCGGGTCCTCCGGCGTCGCGTGCACGATCTCCGCCTCCACCGGCAAGGGCAGCGACACCACCAGGTAGTGCATCGGGTCGTAGCGATACGTTCGGCCGCCGAGATGCACCCGCTTGTTTCCGCGCGCGACGAAGCAGACGCAGGCGTCGTACACCATGGAGGTGCGCTCCATCGGTGACGTGACGTGAACGAGGCGCAGCCCCGGCCAAAACGTGTCGTGGGTTCCCGGACCGCGGGCGATCAAGAGCTCAGCGAGGTCCGGCGTCGCCATTGCCAGAATCTGACCAAATTCAGCGGCCAGCACCACCAAGAAGACGCGCTCTGACAGGATTGGGCAAAACGTCGACAGGATCTCCCGTGCTGCGAAGTCACCCCGAGGCCTAGGGTTGGCTCCACACAAAAAGGAGGACCGGATGGAGTACCGCTTTCTCGGCAACACAGGGCTTCGCGTCTCCGAACTCTGTCTTGGCTGCATGACCTTTGGCCAAGGCTTCTTCGGAATCGGCGAAGTCGAACAAGAGGGCGCCACCGCGCTCGTAAAGCGAGCCCTCGAGGGTGGAATCAACTTCTTCGACACCGCCGACATCTACAGCATGGGCCAGTCCGAGACGCTCCTCGGCGGCGCCCTGAAGGAGCTCGGCATCGAGCGCGACTCCGTGGTTCTTGCGACCAAAGTTCGCGGGGCCATGAGCGAAGACGAGGTGAACAAGGTGGGTCTCTCGCGGAAGCACATCATCGCGGGCTGTGAGGCAAGCCTGCGCCGCCTCGGGACCGACCACATCGACCTCTATCAAATTCACGGTCCAGACGAGTACACGCCGCTCGAAGAAACAATGCGCGCGCTCGAAGACCTCGTGCAGCAGGGAAAGGTCCGCTACGTCGGCTGCTCCAACCTCATGGCGTGGCAGATCGTCAAAGCGAACAGCCTCGCGGGCGCAAGCGCTCGCTTCGTTTCCCTCCAGGCGTACTACTCCCTTCTCGGACGGGAGCTCGAGCTCGACCTCGTGCCGATGTGTGAGGACCAGGGTCTCGGCATCATGGTGTGGTCGCCCCTCGCGGGAGGGTTTATCACCGGCAAGTATCGTCGCGGTGCGGAAGCGCCCGAAGGATCGCGTCGCACGACCTTCGACTTTCCCCCGATCGACAAGGAAAAAGGCTACGACATCGTCGAAGCGCTCGACGTCCTCGCCAAGAGCAAAGACGCGACGATTCCGCGCCTTGCCCTCTCGTGGGTGCTACGCCAGCGAGGAATCACGTCCGTAATCATTGGTGCGAAGCGGCTCTCGCAACTCGAGGACAACCTCGCCGCCGTCGACATCCAGTGGACCGACGCCGAGCTCAACCAGCTCGCTGAGCTCAGCACCCCGCCGAGTCTCTATCCCTACTGGATGCAGGGAATGTTCAGCCGCACCTAGGGCCGCTCTGTGACGGTCAGAAGAGGAGCGGCGTGTCGCAGATCCGGCGTGCCCCGACCGGAATGCACGAAAGGCCATCGCAGCAGTCCGTTCCCGTGGTGCAGTCGCTGCCGCGGGGGATGCAGATGCCCGCGTCGGGGACGCCCGCATCAAGGCCGCCGTCCATCCCCCCGTCCGGAGGAATCCGCGGGGGTGGACCGCAGCGATGAACGCCGTCCGGATGAAGCGCACACAAATCGTTGCAGCATTCGGAGGGATCCGAGCACTCGCCCCCGTCGCTCACACAGCACCCCGGATCGCGACGGGGATCACAATCGAGATTGGTACATCGCTTCGGAAACTGCGGACCCTCCGCGGGGTCGTCTCGAAGCTGCACGCAGCGTCGTTCACCATCCGGCCCGGGACAGCAGTGCGAGTCGTTTTCGCAGAGCTCACCGGAAGGCAAGCAGCGCGGTTCCGGTTCGTCCTGGCCGGGATGACCCATGCGCTTTCGGCAGCGAACCACCCCTTCGGGATCGGCCTCGCATCGCCCCGAACAGCATTCTTCGTCGCGGGTGCACACCTCGCCAAACTCGTTCGAGATGTCCCCTCCCTGGGTGGTCTGGTGGTACCCGCTCGTGCGGCATCCGCCGATTGGAAGGCACCGCGACGGACCGTCTTCCGGACGGTCGCACCGAAACGTGCAGCACTCCCCATCGTTGTCGCAGGGTTCGAAGGTTGCCCGGCAGAAGAGCGGCGCGCGGCAGTAGCCTTCCTCACAGAGAAGACCGCAGCACTCGCTCGCGCGGCTGCAGGGTGTTCCCGCCGGGCGACAGAGGGAGAGGCGCTCGCAGGTTCCCCCTTCGCAGGACCGCGAGCAGCACTCGTCGTCCGCGGTGCACGCTTCGCCGGTGACCCCGCACGCGTCTCCGTCCCCGGTGCAGGTGAGGGACTCCCCGCTGCAGGAACCGGAGCAACAGTTGAAGTCATCGGTGCAGGACGCAGCGTCTCCTCGGCAGCTTCCCACGGCCACCCCGCAGACCGCCGCGGCGCAATTGCCGCTGCAGCAGTCCGCGATCCCGTCGCACGCGTCGCCGACTGGGTTGCACATCGCCGCGTCGTCGCACACTCCGTCGCGGCAGCTTCCTTCGCAGCAGTCGACCGTAAAGGTGCAGCTTGCGCCGGCCGGTCGACAGAGCGGATCCCCGCAGGTTTGCACTCCGTCGAGGCCGAGGATGCACACCCCCGAGCAACACTCCGCGCCGGCGGTGCACATCGCCCCGCTCGCGCTGCACAGCCCACCGTCGCCCGTCGCATCCGGGCGGTCGGCAACGTCGGCGGCGCCATCGCGGGGATCGAGTCCCGAATCCCCATCCAGGTCGATCTTCTCCGAACAGCTGCAACCCACTATCAGCGCAGTCAACGTCAACCAATACAATCGGTTCATGGCCGGGCCTCCTCGTCGAGTCCTTCGAGCAACTGGCGCGCGTCCGCCGCATTGGCGCCGCGCGGAAAGCGGGAGAGGTATCGGCGCAGCAGGCGCTCGGCGGCGACGCGATCCCCACGTTCCAGCGTGAGCCGGGCGAGCGCGAAGAGCGCGTTGGCCGCCCAAGGGCCTCCACTGCGGGCAACCCGTCGGTAGAGTTGTGTGGCGCGTCCGGGGTCGTGCGCCTCGAGGGATGCCGCTTCCTCGAACGCCGCACGCCAATCGGGTTCCGGCTGCGCTTCTTGCGCCGTCTCGGATGGGTGCCGTGGTGCCTCCCGCGCTTCGAGCGTCGGCGCCGCTTCGCGCGTCGGCTCCGCTTCGAGCATCGGCTGCGCTTCGGGCGTCGGCTGCGCTTCGTGCGTCGGCTGCGCTTCGTGCGTCGGCTGCGCGGCCGAATCCGTATCCTCGGTCTCCGGCGCCGGGTACGACTCCCCGGGGACAAGGAGGCGCTCCCCATCGCGTGCACGAACCCGCACACGGCCCTCGAATACGTCCACGCGGGTCTTCCCCTCGACGCGCGCGACGCGAAAGCGGGTGCCGACGACCTCAACCTGCACGCTACCGCTTCGCACGACGAATCGTTCGCCGGCAGAAAGGGGGTCGACCGTAAACGTGGCTCCACCCTCTTCGAGCCTTACGTCCCAACCCTCGTCGCCGCGCGAGGCCACCAGAACGCTCTCGTTTGCGGCCTCGATGCGCACCCCAGCGAGCGAGGTCTCGCTGCCGGCAGCGCCCGTTGCGATTCGAATCGTCTCCGGCGGAGCGTCGGCGCGATCGACGACAAACCAAGTACCCGCGAGGACGACCGCAGCCGCCACGACAAGCGCGGGCCAAACCCGCGGGGGCGGATCGGCAGGTCGCGGAGTCGGGGCATCCAGCTCCGCGACAACCCGGCGTCGCACGCGCTCCCAGCGAGCTTCGTCGAGGGGCTCCACCGGAATCTGGTCAGCCAACTTCATGCGTCCCCCGTTTCGTTGAGAAACTCCGAAAGGAGCGGATCCCGTGCGGCGCGCTGATGGACCATGCGCCGCGCCCGCCACACCCGGCTCTTCGCCGCGACGCTTCGAATGCCCATGATCCGCGCAACCTCGTGGAGAGGACGCCCGTCGATCACGTGAAGCGCGTAGGCGATTCGATACTTCGCCGGAATCCGATCGAGCAGCAGGTAGAGCCGACGAACGGCCCGGCGTGCGCGCACCGTACGCTCGGGCTCATCGCCTGCACTCGCCGCCTCCGGGACCACGGAAAGGTGCGGAGCCCTTCGTCGCGAGAGGTATTGAAACGCCACCCTCGCCGCGATCGAATCGACCCACGTGGCCAGACTCGACTCGGCGCGAAACGACGCGATGGACCGAAAGACCTGGATGAAGGTCTCTTGGGCGAGATCCTCCATCTCGCGATTCGAGCCCATGATGCGGTAGAGCGTGTGCTGGACCTGACGGCGCTGCGCTTCGAAGAGCTCGAGCTGCGCCGCGCGGTCGCCTGCGGCGCACCGCTGCGCGAGCTCTTTCTCCGTCGGTGCCAACCTCTTGGCCTCAGCCATCCAGAGATAGTGGGACGAGGGCCTTACCCGGTTTCAAAAATCGCTCAAACAACTGAAATCAATGACGAATCAAGGAATCGCAAACCCGAGGTAGAGACCGACTCCTCCGCTCAACGACCGAGCGCGGAGGACCTCGTTTCCAGCGACGAAATAGCGCTGCGTCCGAAGTGTCCACGTCGCCGTTCCACGAAGTCCCACCCGAACCATCGAGGTCGGAAACCACTCCAAACCGAACTGGGCTTCAAGCGAAGGAACCAGGCGTACGACGTCTCGCGACGCTCCGGAAACGACCAAGACGCCATCGAGGTAAACCAGCCGAAGGGCCGCTCCTCCCGCACCGACAATTTGAAACGATCCGAGGCGCTTTCGCAGCACGCCGAGAACCGAGAGCGCCCCGTCCACGAGGCGCCCGGAAAACGACGCGTCGGCGACGGTCATGCCCGGGCCGGACGCAAGGCCGATGCGAACCCCGAGCGCACGACGCCACACGTACACGGCGAGACCCATGCGCGCCTCCACCGCGGAGGGATCGGTGCGCGCAAACCCCGCGCCGGCATGCACCTCCAAGTCGATGCGCGAGGGGAGATCTTCGTCGCTCGCGCCGGTCGGCTCCAGCGAAGGCGCGCCGAAACGCTCGTCGGAGGGAGCGACGTCACTGTGGCGAAGAAGGGTCTTCAGCGTGAGAGCGACGCTCGCCGCGGTCGGTGCATCGAAGGGAGGCGGAGACGGCAGCGCTTGCGCAACCACGCGATGGCTTTGCCGTTCGTACACCCACAGGGCGTAGCCCTCCTCGCGAGCGGAAATCCAGACCACCGCGGCAGCGGCGTTCGCGAACGCGAGTTCACGCGCGCGTTCGCTGGTTTGGGGCATGCTGGCCCCTGGTGAAGGCGCGGGAAGCCGCACGACCTCGACGCCCCAAGGCTCGAGAGCAACCCGCGTTGCCCGGGCAAATTCGGCGCCGGCGCCGGCGAGAACGACCCGAGTTGCTGCCGCAGCGACGACCACCCTGTTGGTTTGCCCCTGTACGGGAAAGGGGACCGCCAAAACCGCAGCGGCGACGCAGCATCGCAAGCACCAGCACCGCAAGCACCAGCACCAGCACCGCAAGCACCCGTGTCGTTGGCCCGCTGCAGTCATACCGACGAGTCCCAGAGATATAACGTGCCCGGCAGCGCTACGAAATCGGGGATACGCCTGGCGGAACGTCATTTCCCGATCGGACCGCTCCTTCCCAGGGGTCCGTCGCGACCCTAACCCTTCGAGATGCGTATTGCGGTTGCAGGAGCCACAGGATTCATCGGAACCGCGCTTTGTGACGCCTTGCTCGCAGAGGGCCACGAGGTCGTCGGCCTTTCACGGCGACCCCGGGCCGCACATCATCGCGCGTGCGATCTCTTTTCGCTCACGGACGTGGAAGAAGCCGTCGAAGGCTGCGAGGTTGCGGTCTACCTCGTGCACTCGATGCTTCCCTCGGCGCGCCTCACGCAGGCGAGCTTTGCGGACCTCGACCTCGTCCTCGCCGACAACTTTGCGCGCGCCTGCGCCAAGCACCGCGTTCGTCAGATCGTGTACCTCGGCGGCTTCATTCCGGAAGGCGAAGCACTCTCCGCACACCTCCAAAGCCGCCTCGAAGTCGAGGAGGCCCTGGCGAGCCACGGCACCCCGGTCACGGCGCTACGCGCGGGCCTCGTCGTGGGTCCGGGCGGCTCTTCCCTCCGCATCCTCGTGAACCTGGTCCGCCGGCTGCCGGCGATGATCACCCCCGCGTGGACGCTCAACCCGACGCAGCCAATCGCGCTGCGGGATGTCGTTCGTGCCTTCCGCGTGTGCATCGGTAACCGCGCCTACTTCGGCGGTTGCTACGACATCGGGGGCCCGGACGTCATGAGCTATCGCGAGATGATGCAACGCACGGCCCGCGTCCTTGGCGTCGAGCGCGCGATGGTCGGCGTCCCGTTCTTCAGCACCGGGCTTTCGAAGCTCTGGGTCTCGCTCGTCACCGGCACGCCGATGGAATTGGTCGGCCCCCTCGTCGACAGCCTGCGGCATCCGATGGTGGGCAACGACAACCCGCTTCAGCAGGCGATCGCAACGGGCGCGCAGCCCTTCGACGCCGCCCTTCGGGAAGCAGCGACTGTGGAACCGCGGTCGCCGGCGCAGCTCCTTCAGCGCGTTCGGCGGCGCGTCCGGCAAACGCGAAGCGTGCGGTCCGTCCAGCGCCTCACACATCCCCAACAAAGCGCGACCTGGGTTGGCGAGGAGTACGTCCGCTGGCTGCCCACCGTGCCCATTCCCGGCCTCGCCTGCGACACCCACGGAGACATCGCCCACTTTCGCCTTCGCGGGATCAAGCAGCCTCTCTTGACGCTTCGCCGCGTACCACATCCGACGGAGGGCGTGGGTTGGTTTGAGGTCACGGGAGGCCTGCTCGCAATCCCTTCCGATCCTCCAGGACGTCTTGAGTTTCGGAGCGTCCTCGGCGGTCGCTACATCCTCTCCGCGGTTCACGACTTCCAGCCCCGTCTGCCGTGGCTGCTCTACAACGCGACCCAGGCGCTCGGTCACCTGATGGTGATGCACCTCTTCGGCAAGCATCTCGGACGCATTGCCGCCGCGCCCGCGTAAAGGCGCGTGATACCGTCAACCCCTCGAAATGACGGACATCGGCGAAGACGAGACCATTGCGGGCGCTCCCCTCCCGCGCGTCTCGTTGCCCCCGGGCGCTCTTGTCGGACGCGTGCTGGGCGGGCGCTATCATGTCCTCAGCTTTCTCGGTGCGGGGGGAATGGGCGAGGTCTACCGCGCCCGCGACCGGGAACTCGACGAAGTCGTCGCGCTCAAGTTCATCCGCGCTGAGCTGGCCGCGTCACCGGACTTGCTCCGTCAGTTTCGACAGGAGGTGCGTCTTGCACGTCGCGTCGCCCACCCCTCCGTCGCGCGGGTGTACGAACTACACGACCTCGAGGGCTCACGCTTTCTCACGATGGAGTTTGTCGATGGCGAGTCGCTCGCGACACTTTTGACGCGCGAGTCGCAGCTCCCCGTGGCGCTCTGCGCTCGCATCGGCGTGAGTGTCGCCCAAGCCCTCGAGGCGGCGCATCGAGTCGGCGTCATTCATCGCGACATCAAGCCCGACAACCTGATGCTGCGCCGAGACGAGCGCGTAGTGGTCACCGATTTTGGCATCGCCTTCGCGTCCGACGAGCGCCAGGAGGAAACCCTCGGCACGCCGGCCTACATGGCGCCCGAGCAACTTCGCGGTGAGCCCGCAGCCCCCGCCGCCGATCTCTACTCCCTAGGGGTCACCCTCTTCGAGCTTGCAACCGGTTCCCTCCCCTTCGCGGGCACGCCGACCGAGTCGATGTTGGCGCGGCTCTCGGAAGCGCCACCGAATCCAAGAGCGCGCAGGAGCGACCTCCCGGAGGGCTTCGCGGAGGTGATCCGGCGGATGATGGCGACCTCACTCTCGGATCGCTTTGCGAGTGCCGAGGATCTCGCGGTCGCACTCTCGGATTGGTGCGGGAGCGAGGCGCCGACCGTCGCTGTACGCCCGGCAGAGTTCCAGGACGGAGCGCCAACGGTTCGACTCGACGTCGCGGGGACCTCGCAGCTCGCAGCGGCGCTTCGCGAGGAGACGCGCCTGTCCCTCGCCCAAGCCGAAGGGGTTCGCATTGTCTTTTCGCCCGGAGACGCCACGTTTCGCGCCCGCGTTTCGTTTCCCAGCGAGGGCACGTTGGCACTTCAGGTTCTCCGCGGAGGCGCCACCGTCTACACCGGTGAGCTCCCTTTTGGACCGGATCAGCTCCATCGCGTTGCGGCGCTCCTCGCCGAAAGTGTGGCGTTGGCAGCGGGGTCGGAGCGCGCCGAAGCGCGGATGCCGCCGTGGGAACCCGGAACCGCGGAGATTTGGCTGGACGCCCGGCGCGCGTTTCGAAGCACCGACTCAGCGGCGTATGGCGACTCCGTCGCGCGCTACGACGATGCGCTCACGCGCTCTCCGAACCACCCGGTGCTCGTTTCGGGGCGTGCCATGGCGACCCTTCGCCACGCGTTTTTCGGCGAGGGGACCTCCTACGACTTTGGCGACGTACGGCGAGACGTACGTCAGGCCCTTGCTGCGGCGCCCCATCGTCCAGAGCCACATCTCGCCGCCGGCCACCTCGCCCTTCATCTCTCGGATCCGGTGGACGCCGCTCGCTCGTTTCGAGCCGCCCTCCGGGTGGCACCACTTTGGCCGGACGGACACGAGTGGCTCGGTCGCATGCTTCTCGAAGCGGGCGTTCTTAACGAAGGTCGCGCGCGCCTCGAAGCGGCCATGAAACGAAACGCGGAACTGACATCGCTCCGCTGGGAAATCGCGCGCGCTGCCGCACTCGAAGGGCATTGGGACGAGGTCGACACGCTCCTCGCGGGCACCGCCCTTGGCGCCCGGCTCATCGGACGGCTACGCCTCGCTTCCTACCGAGGCGACGAAGCCTGGCGGGAGTCACTCGCGAGCGAGCTCGAAACGCGTGACGCCAGGGATATCTTCGACCGGATCCTCGCCAGCGCGGTGCTATGCGCCGCACGCGGAGACTGGCCATCGGCTCGGGAGGTGATGGTGGAGCGAGCGAGCGCGACCCGCTACGCAAGCCGTCGTCGCACCGTGTTTTACGCGCAGCTCGCCTGCGAGTTCGCGGCGCTTCACGGCGATCGGGAAGTTGCCCTTTCGTGCCTTGAGCGCGCCGTCGAAGGAGGTCTCTTCGACGCTCATTGGCTGGGCCGCAGCCCACACCTCCAGGTCCTTCGGGAAACGCCGCGTTTCCTCGCCTGCGAAGAGCAGGTCGCACGGAGAGCGAGCCAAGTGCACGACGCGCTCTACGGCACGTGATCAACACGCTGCCGCTGCGAGCGTGCACCTCCCTTCCGAACAGACGGGCACGAGCGATCCATCGCGGCACGGTCGAAATTGCGTCTCACGCAAATGCGCTGGGCGCGGCACCGGATGCGAAAAGGGGGTTCGCTCGATCCAGCAGTCCGCCGCGTCCTCGCAGGGAACCTCGTCGACCCAATGAAACTGGCAAACGCCCTCCTGACAGACGCATCGAGGTCCGACATCGGCGCTCGACGTCGCGGGGCCAGCCGCGCACCTGCCGCGCGTCAGATCCACGCCGCACTCATCGCTGCAAGGGACCGCGGCACGAGCGCGATCCGCACGAGGACGAAGAGCGCAGTGGCCTGCCACACACTCGCAAGTCCCCGGCGCCGGGCGCGCCTCGGTGCACTCTTCGCTCGGTGTTGGGTGAGGGAGGCAGGCCGACGGGACGCAGGGCGAATCCCACCCACAATCGCTTGCCGTCGCACACGCCGGATCCTCCGTCGGGGGAGCCTCCACCGGCTCGTCGACTTCTGCCGTGGGCGCTTCCACCGCCGTTGGATCACCGCCGCAGGCAAAGGCAAGGCAGAGAAGAAGACGCGTCATCGCCGCATCCTACGCGCGCGAGAGAGCGCGGATTCCCGTTTGATCATCGAGCACCGATCGACTGCCCTAGAATCTTCTCGCCGCCCCTCGCGGCGTTGCTCGTCTTGAAATACCACGGGTATTCCATCGACTTCGCGCCCTGCCGAGGAACGCCGACCCCGGCGCGATCACGAGATCAGTTTAAGCGACGAGCAATCTGGTTGGATGACGAGGATCGCTTGCGCATAAAGGCGAGGGCGAGCAAGAGCCACACCGCGTTGACCGGGGCGCCGCCGCCGGTGCTGCATCCGCAGCCGCCGCTGGTCTCTTCGAGCACGCCAGCGTCGCGACCTCCGCGGCCGGCGTCTTCCGCGCCGGCATCCGAACGCTCCGCAACGCAGCGCCCCGCAACGCATCGCTCGCCGTCGCCACAGCTCACGCCCGCGCACGGATCCGGCACGCACGCACCGGCTTGGCAAACCTCATCCGCGCCGCACGTCACGCCCGCGCATGCGTCAACGCATTCTCCCGCACGGCACACTTGCCCTGCCCCGCAGCGAATGCTCGCGCACGGGTCTGGGCTGCAGGAACCAAGGCTGCACACCTGGCCCACCGGACAAACCGTACCCTCGCACGCGTCGGCGCAGCTTCCCGCCCTGCAGACCTCTCCGGCAGGGCAGCTCACCGTCTCGCAGCCGGGTTCCACGCACATGCCGGCGCTCGACGAGTCGCTCATCATTCGCGTGTCGCATGCCGTTCCATCGGGACAAAGGGGCGTCGCAAGCTCACCGCAGTTGCAGGAGGGACCGCAAAGCGTTGCAGCATCCGGATCCCGCGCGATGCAAACCTGGTTGGTCGGACATTCCACACCCTGACAAGGATCGAGGCACGCGCCGCTGATGCAGCGCTGATCGGCCGGACAGACCACGCCATCGCACGGTGCGACGCACTCGCCGCCCCGGCATACCGTTCCGTCGGGACAGGGTTCCGTTCGCGACGCGCAGCCACTGTCGACGCAGGCCCCTTCTACGCACGCGAGCCCTTCGGGGCAGCCCCCTTCAAAACAGCGCGTGACGCAGAGACCGGACCCCGACTCGCAGATCGTGTCGCTCGGGCACTCCGTGTTCGGCAGACAGTTAAGGTCGCGCGTTTCATCGCAGCGCTCGAACGCGCCCGGGTGAACCTCCGCATCCGCGTCGTTGCAGTCCGTGCCGCCGCACGCCGCGTCGCGGTGTCCATCTCCGTCCGCGTCGACACAAATGCCGGTGTCGTCCTCGTTGAGTCCCGCGACCGCATCGAGTTCGTCGTCGCTGCTATGAAAGGTGCAGGATGCGTCCGGGTTGCCGAAGTTGCCGGCCTGAATCGAGACGTACCGGAACGTAAGTCCACACGGGAGTGCCCAGACGGTCGCGAGCGCATCGCCGACCGCATCCCCCGCCGCCATGTCCCGCAGGTGGGTCGCGAGATCGGCGCGCGCGGCTTCGGCTGATCCTGTTGCGTTCGGATTTCGGGTCCAGCCTTCCGTGAACACGCGAATGAGCCGCGCCGGGTTCCAAAGTGCGGGATCCGGTGCACCGTCTGGCGCTACCGCGGTCGCGTCCGGGTTGTTCGAAAGCCAAACCGAGTACTCGAACGCCTCGCAGGGAAGCGGCGCGTGATCGGTGATCGGAAAGAGGACAACGCGGTTCGCTTCGCCGCCGAGGTCCATGATGCGACCACGCCACGGAACGTAGAAGCCGGGCGTGCCGTCCCCCACGACAGCACCCGCGTCGTTGGTACGTAGGACCTGCGTCCAAAACCAATCGAGGGTGTTGGCGTGAAACGCTGGGTCGTTGCCACCGGGCGGACTCGTCCCGATCGCGCCGCAGGTGTAGCCGGTCAGGATCGTCGGGGTATGCGTCTGACCGATGCAGCCGTTCACGCCGCGAAGAAGCGTCGCGAAGGTGAGTTCCGGCGCGAAACGACCGTCCGAGGTCTGAAAGATGTCACGCACCACGCCGTCGGGGCGCGCAGCTTCGATCACGCCGAGGCAGCGGTCGCCGGTCGTGTCGACACAGGTCGCTTGCGCGCCGCTCGACGTCGGCGCGAGAACCTCACAGAGAACGCAAAGCGTTGCGACAAAAGAAAAGCGCGCGCTGAACATCAAGCCACCCCCAGCCTCACTCCCGCAGGATACCGCAGGTTCACGCCCTTCCAGCTGCGGGGGATTCGAATGTAGGGTGTGAAAGAGCTTCACCCAGCGCTCGAAGCCGTCTGGTAGGCAGGAATCGTGAGCGTCACAACGAGATCTTGGTCGTCAACGACCACGCGCTTCCACACAACCTGCTGCTCGGGCACCCGTCCGCTGATCATTCGCCGCGGCTGCGTGCAGAGCGTGTAGACGCCCGCAGGAACGTCCAAGAGCTTCGCGCGAACCAGTCGGTCCTTTCGCGTGCTCGAATTGGTCGACCGCCATCGCTCGCGTCCCAGCGACGTGAAGAGCGCGTACAGCTCCGTCGACGTGGACGGCTCATGCTCGCCTTCGAGGAGGTAGCCGGTGCAGGAGTCATCGTCGTGCTGGGTGTGCATCTGCAGGTGGATCGAGCGACCCGCGACAAGAACGTAGTCGCCGTGAACGCGCGCTCCGGGCGCGACGACGGCTTCCCCAAAGGTCGGTGTGCCCGCGGACATCCGGGTGTCTGGATCGACCCCGCGCACCTCGAGCTTATAGGTCCCCGGGACTACGCCAGCGATGCGGTAGCTCCCGTTGCCGCGCTCGACGCGATGAACTCCGCCGTCGGCGCTCCAGATGCTCAAGTGACACAGAACGGGAACACCAGCGCGAGTCACGGTACCTACGAGCTCTCCCGGCGCGAGAAGCGTGAGGTCGACGCCGCCGTTCTCTTCAACGTCGACCATCCTCGAAACGAGATCGCCGCATCGCGCGATGGCGACAACCGTTCGAAATGAATCGCTCAGTGGCGCAAGCTGAAACTCGCAGCGCCCCGACGCGTCCGTGGTTCCTTGGTCCAAGGTCAGCATCTCGCGAACCCGTCCCGTCACGTAGCCCATCCTGACGTGCGCGCCTTGGACCGGTGACCCGTCCTGGAGGACTCGGGCGTACACGGTGCGCGATGGCTCTCCGCGGGGAGGCGAGACGGGCTTGTCCTCAAAGAAGCCGATCCACGGCGGATCCTTTGGCAGCCCCAGCTTCAGCGCTTCTTCAGGCCCGATCGGTCGCGCGCCAAAGCTCTCGGGACGCCTCACCGTTCGGTCCGGCGAATCGATCGCGGCGCGCACCTCCGCAGGGGTCGGAGGATCACTCACACAGCCGCCCTTTGCCGACGGCCCAGCTGCCGGATCGTCGTAGCAGAACGCAAGGACTCTCCCGGCCGGATGGTGCGTCAGCCAAACCCAGCGCGTTGCTCGACTCATACGCCACCCTACCAGCGAAGCGCGAGAGCCGGCGTGAGGACTCCGTCGCTTCGCCAGTTGGCAGCATGGCAGTCGTTGCACACGAGCGGGATCGCGTCGGGATCAGCTTCGGTGCCCGACGCCGCGTAGCCGTGACCACTGGGAGGCCCCTGACCCCGCCAGCGAATCGATGGGAGCGCCGCGTCGTCCGCGAAGACGAGCTCAAAATACTCCCAGCCAACGGCGCCATCCGGATTGTAGGGAACGCCACGCTTCACCATCGCGTGCACGGTCCATTCCTCCGGCGTCCCCGACTCGATGGCTTTGACGAGGATCGTTCCGACCGGCCACCGACGCGTCCCGTCAGGGGGCCGCGCGTTCACGTAGATAAAGGTCGGTCCGTCCGGCGTTCCGATGGGAAGCATCGCGCCTTGAACGCCGTGTCGTTCCCAGCGGCGAAAGTCCGCGAAGTCCCGTGCCATCGCAATGTGGATGGACGGTGGCCGCAGGGTCTTCCTCGTAGCGACCACGCTCTCCTCGCTGCAGCCAACGAACAGCGAAAGGAAAAGGACCCAGCGCGTCATCGACCAAGGGGAGGGATTCCCATCGCGTCCCCCGCGCGCCGCACATGATAAGCCAGCGACCCATCGGCCCGCGGATCGACTGCCCCCGCGACCCGACGAAAGAGCGAGCCGTAGGGGGTCGCAATGTGCGCTTCGCTCGGCTCGTCCGGGTCGAAGCCCTCGGGGACCCCGGGGATCGCGACTCCCTCGCCGTACGCGGAGCCTAGCGATTCAAACCCTTCGTCGATTTGGGGTCGAAGGGCCTGGGCTTCGGGATGCGCGGCGAGGACCGGCGCATACGCGTTGAGGACCGCGCGTCCGCCCACCAGGTTCGCGCGCATGTCCGCGAGCGTTTGCTGCGCGTAGCGAGACTCATCCTGCCCCGTCGCCGCGAGCGCGACTTTTTCCGCCTGCTCTTCGAGCGAGCCCTGGATCCCGCGCCACGCGGTCTGCGGATCGAGCGCGAGCGGTCCGAACTGCCGCTGCATCGTTTCCGCATCGCGGACGAGCCGACCGCAGAGTCCTTCCCGAAACGAAGTCGCCTCCGCCGCTGTCGCGGGCGTCCGCGCCTCAACGTACCCGCTGAGCGCCTCTTCGAAGCGTGCGACCTCGGGGGTGATCTCATTCGACCAGAGAATCCGCTCGACCGCGTGCATTCCCGTGAATCCCTGATCGTCGAAAAGGTCCGGGTCACCGCGAAGCGCGATGTGGTGCTCGTAGCGACCGTCGAGCGTCCGGTCGAGACCAGGAAAGAGGATCGCGATCGCGCCCTCGATCCGTTCGTACGCAGCGCGCGCATCTCGCCAAGCATCGCGCATCCCCGTCACGGCATCGGCGTCCGCATCCATCGACCACCCGTCTTCGTCAGGCGCCGGAGCGGCATCGCAAAGCGTTCGAACCGCGCGCACAAGCTCGGTCAGGTTCTCGTCGACATACGTTTTCACGTCTCGAGTCGCCTGCTCGCTGGGGCTGAGCGAAGACGGCGCGGACGCGTTCTCGCCGCAGGCAAGCGCGACTAGCAGTAGCAGCGCAACCCTCATAGCGCCTCCACGTACGCCACGAGGGTCTCCTGCTCGCTTTCGGAAAGTGCGTCAAAACGCGCGACCGAGTCGTTCGCCTCGGAGCCTTCCGACCGATGCGCTGCAATTGCATCGCGCACCGTATCCGCGCGCCCGTCGTGAAGAAGATGCGTTTGGTATCGCAGTCCGATCAGCGGCGCCGTTCGCCACTCTCGTCCCGTCGCATCGCCTTCGGGGACGCCGTCCTCGAGGCCTTCGCCCATGTCGTGAAGAAGAAAATCGGTGAAGAGGCCAACCTCCACTTCGCGAAGCACCGAGAGGTCGTGGCCCCCCGTTCGAACTTCGGGGACGTGGCACACGCTGCAGCGTGCGCTGACGAAGAGACGGCTTCCCGGCACTTCGCTCCGGCGCGGAATCGCCAAAAGGCGCACGTAGTCCGCGATCAACCCCAACTCTTCGTCATCGACGTCAACCCCCGGACGCTCGTCGTCCTCTTGTCCGTCAGGATTGGGCAGCTCCGCTGGACGAACCGGCGTCGTCATGCCCATGTCTCCAAGGAGCGCCTCCGCTGTGAACTCTGTCAGCGTCGCTCGTCGCGCTTTATGGCCGAAGCGCCCCAGCACCGGCATCCAACCCGGGAGCTCCGTCGCCGACGCTCGCTCCACCCGATGGGCTCGTCCCGAAATCCCGTCGTCGCGCTCAGCCTGGACGCGCTCGTACTCGAGAATCGTCTCGTCGCTCACCGCCTCAAAGTAGCCGCGACCAAACACGGGGGGCCCGAGGCGAACCTTAATCTCAGCTTCTTCCGGCGGCATGATCGGTGTCGTTGCACCCGCGCTCATTCGAGGGCGCACCACATCGCCAAAGGGAGTGTCCCCCACGATGCGCCGCACCACGCCGGGACCGCGGCTATCGTCTTCGTGACAGCTCGCGCAGGAACGATGGATGTAAAGCGGTCCGAGCCCCTGAGACTCACGGAAGGGCAGCTCGAAGCGCGCGTCGCCGTCGTCGAAGCGTTGAAGAAGTGTTTCGGAAAGGCCCGCGATCGGCGCGTCGCTCGGATCTTCGGTGATGAGCTCGAGCGTGGGGAGCTCCACGGTCGGTGCGTCGTTGCAGGCCAGCGCCCAACTCAGCAACCATCCGATTCCCACGAAACATCGAGCACTCCGGCGCACGGGCAGGAGGGTACAGGGCGCCCACAAGCGCGCCAATCCGTGGAGTTGGCCCCTTGGGCGCCCTGCACATCCCAAATGAGAGGCTGCTTCCTCTCGGACGCGGTTCTCGCTCCGCCTACTCGAGCTTGCACCCGCGATCGCATCCGTCGCCGCTGGTGCGGTTCCCGTCGTCACACTCTTCGGCCCCGTTGACGGTTCCATCCCCGCATCCGACAAAGACCTCGTTCACCATGTCCCACTCCCAGGCGGTGGTCCGATTGCCACCCGCGGTCGAACCTCGGTAGCCGTCCGGAGTCGACTCGATGTGCGCGTTGTGCACCCCATCATCCCAGCGCATGAGGATCGGCGTAGCATCGGTCGACGCTGGATCCGTCATGATGATCGGCGTCGTGATCCGCATGCTTCGAAAGTTCCAGCCCCCGTTCCAGACGCCGCCTCCCTCGGGAAAACTCGAATCACCGCCGAACGCCACAGAGCTCGTCGAGAGACGATTAACCGGACTTCCTTCCGCGTAACAACCGACACAGATACTCTGCTGTTCGGTCGAGAAATTCTCACTGTCCACGCCGGTCATCGGGTTGTTACGAACTTCACCAAACGTGTAGTTCGCCTGTGAGTTATTTGACGCCGCGTGCGCACCGACCCAGGTATTGCCGAGCTGCGACGAATCGACAATCCCAGCACAGGTCATCCACTCGTAGTCTCCGGTGGTGGCAACAGACGCAAGGGTCCACTCGCTGTGAAACTTACAGCTACTGGACCCCGAAACGCCCACCGCGGTCCCTGCGTTGCAGTTGTTCCCGTCCACGTAGATCGCAGCGTGCGATGCGTTCTGGGCGACGACGTTGAACATCTGCCAGCGGTTCGCGTTTGTCCCCGACGAGGTGCGCCCATCGATCCGCACGCCGTTCGCAAAGCCGTCGATCAGCAGCGACTCCAGCGTCGCGCGCCGCTCGACGAGCACACCAAAGGAGCGCACGCCGTTTCGCGCGGACGAGGACGCTTCAAGGCGAAAGTCGCGAAGGATGGTGAAGTTGCCCCCGGTCTCGCTCGGCGAGCAATCCGTCCCTGACGTTCCAGCTATGTGAAAGACAGCCTGATTCACGTTTCCGGGCGCCGAAATCGTTGTGTATCGCTGGCCTTGCCCAACGATCTCGACCTGCCGACAGATCGGGTCCAGCGGTAGCGCGAGATGATAGCTGTTCCTTCCGAGGACGAGCCGGGTGGGTCCTGCCGGGTCGTTGAGGAACGCGTTGATCTCGTGCGACCAGTCCGTGTCGTCACCGTCCGTGTACTTCTCGATGGGAACGCTCGGCGAGTCGATCGCCCCGTTGAAAGGCGGGTCACTATGTTCAACGAGGTCAAGCGCCTCGTCTCCCGAGATCCCCATGAGGGTCGCCACTGTCGCGGCAATCCACTTTTGCTCCCGGGTCGCGAGCGCCTGGGCGCGACTCGAAACCTCGCTCTCGCCCTCAGGGTTTCCTCCTTCACATCCCGGCGGAGTCGCAACCCCAAGTACCAGCCCAACCAGTGCAACGATCTTCGTCATCGGTCTCCTCCTCGTCGCGTTCGCGACATGTCGGAGCGATATCGGTCGGGTGTGACACCGATTGCGTACCAGTCGAAAAATAAATCGAAAAGTTCATCGAAAGCATCTGTGTCATTGGCTCTAGCACGAAAAAAGTATCGCCTACCCCGCAACCAACTCTTCCCAGCGGGCGCAGATCAACTCCGTGTACGCCGCGAAATCAACACCTGGATAGAGGCCCAGGCCGAACCCTTCGTTGCACTCGACGACTACGACCTCGCCGCTCGCGAGCACCCCGATATCGATCGCAAATCCGCGAGGCAAGAACCCCGCCCCGCGAAGCTCATCGATGCACTCGTTCGCGAAAGGCAACAACGACGACTGCGGCGTACCGGCGTAGGCAGCGGAGGCGACCACCTCCCCGTCGACTACGTACATCCGGATCTCGTGCGCGAAGGAAACCACGTCGCTACAGAGCACTCGAAGCCGCTGGGACGCGCCCGCAAAACCAAACCCGTCGTTTCGCCCGCCAAACACGAACCCGGAAAACCGCTTTGCGTCTTCGAGGGGCTTCACGAACATCGGACCGCGCGCTTCAACGAGCGAATGCACCTCACTAACGGTCGCCTCCCATACGCCGCGCCCCATCCGAGGGCGTAGCGCCTTCGGATAGGTCGCGAGAAAGGGACCGTCGATGCCGAGGATGCGAAACGCTGTCCGCATCACATCGAGATCGCCTGCCACGAGGTCCCCTCGTTCGAGTGGAAGCTGCCTTCGTTGAAGACGCTTCGCCGCGAACGCCTCGGTCCGGATCCCGCGCGCGGCGAGCGTCTGCAGGAGAGCTTGCGCTTCCACTTCGGGTCTCTCCGGGCGCTGCACCTGGACGAACGCACGCTCGATCGGCATGAACGCAATCTACCGCGTGCGGAACGTACGCGTTCAAGACGACCTGACCAGGCGCGCCAAGGCTGTTGCGAGCGAAGTCGCACCCCGAAGCGGCGTTCCCTCGAACGCCATGGTCCCGTCCTCGTACATCTCCTTCACGTGCGATGTGCTCGGAAAAACCGAGCCCGTGAAACTTCGTAACAACCCCTTCCGCCCAGTTCTCCATGAAGTACGCGGCTCGCAGGGCGCGCACGCCGCGTAGCCAGAGAAGACGGCTTCAAAGACGTGTTCCCGCCGGGTCGGTCCGTGTCCGGAGGCATGCTGAGCACCGACCGAAGAGAGGATCGCGACCCGCGGCGTACCGGAGGCCCGCGAGACGCCACAAGTTCGGCGCCCGCATGGAGACGATTACCGAGCTTGATGGTTCAACACGTCCGAGACCTCCGTCGCGAGAAGCCGCCGAAACCAGACGTTGACCGGGGGAGCACGAGAAGAAGGTTGAGGTCGTAGCGGCGGAACTTCTCGACGCTCACGGCGTAGCTACGCCCAGCCACACGCCTCCTCCCTCCACGTGAAGGGTCTCGTGAAGCCAGTCGAGGGTGGCACGAACGCGGCCAACATTCCGCAGATCAGCGTGGGTCAGGACCCACACGGCCCGATGGAAGACCGGCAGGTTGGCGATGCGAACGAGGCGTGAATCCTGCGCCGCAAGCATCGTCGGAACAAACCCTGCGCCAACGCCTGCCTGTACAAGTTGAACCATCGTCATCGAGCTCTCGCAGCGCGCGACGACTTGGCCCGGCGGAACATTCTCGGCCATCCATCGCGCGGAGGCGTGATGCGCATGAGCCTCGTCCCAGTCGACCCACGGCAAGCGCTCCGGCGCTCGCTCGTCCTCCGGAAGGGACTCGTACAGCGCCTTCTTTATGTACGCCGCGCCTTCGAAAAGACTCAACCTCCGACCCACGAGCGTGTCGTGCGGCGCGTTCGTGAGCCGAATGGCGATATCGGCTTCCCGTCGCGTGAGGTTGGCAAAACGAAGACCCGTCACAAGCTCGAGCGTGATGCGCCGATGCCGCGCGCGAAACCTCGGAATCGCTGGCGCGAGGGCGGCAAACATCGAGGGGGAAAGCGCCACGCGAACGACCCCTTCGAGCTGATGGTCCCGGCCGATGATCCGGCGGCCGAGCGCGTGCACTTCGTCTTCAATGCGGGCGGCGGTCTGTGCGAGATCCTCCCCGGCGAGGGTGAGCCGCAATCGACGTCCCTCGCGTTCAACGAGCCGGACGCCGAGGGACGCCTGCAGCTCGTCGATTCGCCGCGAAACCGTTGGATGGCTGAGCTGCAGCGCCTTTCCTGCCGCACGGAGGCTTCCTTCGCGCTGAACCGCAAGAACCAGCGCGAGCTCCGACCACGGAATATCACTCACGTTTTTGACCACTCGGTTCATTCATGAACCAAACATGTTCGTCGATCGGCATTTTCGTAGCCCAAAACGTACCACAGGATGAGGGTCAGAAAGGGAAACGAAAATGAACCAGATCGATCGCTACGGCCCCTGGGCCCTCATCACCGGCGCCTCCCAAGGCATTGGGGAGGGCTTCGCTCGCGAGCTTGCCGCTCGTGGATTCCACCTCGTCCTCGTGTCTCGACGACCGGAGCGACTCACCGAACTCGCCGCCGAACTCCGGCGCGACTCTCGCATCGAAACGCGCGTGGTGACCGCCGATCTCAGCGTACCGGGCGCCGCAAAAGGAATCGCGGAAGCGATCAAGGATCTCGACGTCGGGCTGGTGATCTCCAACGCTGGCGCCGCACGCATGGGCGGGTTTCTTCAGAACCAAGCGGAGCACCTTCGCGCCGACCTCTACCTCAACGCGCTAAGTCACCTCGAACTCGCACACGCCATGGGGTCTCGGTTTCGCGCGCGAGGTCGGACCGGCGGAATCCTCTTCGTCTCCTCGACGGCGTCGCTACAGCCCATGGCGCTCGGAGCGACGTATTCCGGAGCGAAAGCGTTCGTTTCGAACTTGGGGGAGTCCCTCCACGCCGAGTTCGCCGAGATGGACGTCGACGTGACCGTGCTTCTCCCCGGACCGACCAACACAAACGGACTTCACGATCGCGACGACATTGCCCTCGGTAACCTTCCGATGCCGGCAATGAGCGTTGGCGCACTCGTTCGCGAAGGACTTCGTGCCCTCCAAAAACGTCGCGCGCGACACATCGCCGGCTGGATGAACCGCTGGAGCGCACGTCTGCTCCCGCGGCGCGTGATGGCCTGGATGCTCAGCAAAATCCTCCGGCGAAATGCGGCGCCGCATCTATTGCCCACGGCTCCCCTCGCAGAGCCGGCTCGCGTCCTCGTCGCCGCAAAACCTCAAGGAACGGCGGCATGATCATGGAACATGCACTCGTCATTCTCGTCTGTCTGCCCCTCGCAGGACTTGGCCTTCGATCGATGTTCGCTCCTGCGGGAATCGCAAAGACGATGTCGATCGCCCCGGACGGTTCCGCCGGGCTCAATACCGTTCGCGGCGTCCTGGGCGGCCTCTTCCTCGCGTGCGTGTCGATGCTCGCCCTTGGCGTCGCGATGGGAGAGCATCTTTGGTTTCTCTCGGTCGCGATCGTGATGGGTGTGATCGCGTTCGGCCGCCTCGTAGGAATCGTGGCCGACGGATTCGACCGGGCGGTGGTCCCGCCCCTTGTGGTCGAAGTCCTCTTCGCGTCGGTGTTGGTCAGCGCGTACTTGCTGGCATGACCTGCGCGAGCATCGACTCGATGGCGCGTACCACCCGCTGCGCTTTTTCACCGTCGAGCGCGTCGGGATGTGGCGGCCCGAAGCGGCCGATGTCGTTGTCGAAGTACTTGCCGGACTCTTCGCCCTCCGCTTCGAGGGCGAGGCGCACCAAGATTCGCGCTCCGATCGCAACGTCGCCGCCGGCGACTCCAAATCCGTCGCGAACCATCTTGGTTCCCAGCATCGAGCCCGGGTTCACCGCGACGACCGAGGGCCCGTCCGCACCGAGGGCGTCGGCGAGCGCCCGCGACCACATCGTAAGCGCAAGCTTGCTCTGGGCGTACGCCGCACCCGCCGAGAGACCACCGGCCGTCGCGAACGCGTCTGCGGCGACGCTCTGCTGGGCCGCCGAAGAAACGTTGATCACGCGCCCACCTGGGAGGACTGGCAGCAGCTCACGCGTCAAAAGGTAGGGGGCCACGGCGTTGACCACGAAGCGGACGTCGATGCCCTGGGCCACCGTGTTCGACGTGTGAAAGACACCGGCGTTGTTAATGAGGACGTCGAGCTTCGAGTGCGCGGCCCGGACCTCCTCCGCGAGGGATTGCACGTCCGCGAGTTTCGACAGATCGGCACGGAAGGCCTGGACGCCGCCGAGCTCGCTTGCCACGCGTACAAGCTTCTCCTCCGTTCGCCCGTGCAAGAGCACGCGATGTCCCTGCGACACCAAGAGCTTCGCGGCTTCAAGGCCGATTCCGTCGGTGGAACCAGTGATGAGGATCGTTTTCATGGAGCGGACCTTTCAGGAAAGGGACGAAAACGCCGGAAGCACATCCTCGGCGAGGCGGCGCATCGTGTCTTCGACGCTGGATTGGTTAAACCGAAGGTTGAGGGCGACGTGGTTGACGCCGATGGTGGCGAGGGATCGCAGATAGGTTCGAAGGGGGTTTGCGCCGAGGCGAAAGCCGAGATGGATCGGTCGGGGGGGCGCATTCGCATCGTCCGTGAGGTCGACGTAGAGTGGCTGAAGAACAGGCTGGGCGGGACGACCCGCCTCACGCACTCGCTCGCGCCAGCCTTGAATAATGCGCGACTGCATTTCAGGGGTTCGCGGGTAGATCATCCACCCGTCGCCGTTCGCCGCGATCCACGCGGGGTCCTGCTGGCTCCCGCCGGTGATCAGGAGGGGAAGCCTGGGACCGACCGGCTTGGGCAGCATGTCCAGCCCGAAGGTCGGCGCGCCGAAGGGACTCGAAAAGCGTGGCGCCGTTTTCCCCATCTCCCGCAGGTACGCGTAGCTCTCGCGAAAGCGCGTTCCACGCTCGGAAAACGACACACCAAGCGCGGGGTACTCCTCAGGCCGGTCTCCCGACGCAATCCCGAGAATCAGCCGTCCTCCCGAAAGCACGTCCACGCTCGCGGCGGCCTTGGCAACGTGTGCGGGGTGACGGAGGGGGAGCACGATGCTCGCAACCCCCAGGGCGATGCGATTCGTCGCGGCCGCGAGATACCCGAGGTAGACAAAGGGATCGTAGAGCTGCCCCGCATCGCCAAAGGACGGCACATTGAAGGGCACGTCACGAAGCCAAACCGCCGAAAAGCCGAGTTCCTCGGCAAGCCGCACGCGCGAGAGGTGACTCTCCATCGTTGGGGTCGGACCGTGCGGGTACGACTCGAGAGGAACGACGAGACCCACGGTCATCGCCTCTGCCCGAAAGACGGAATCGTACCCGCGGTTGATGGACGCAAACGCTTCCGCGCGGTGCAGCAGAGACTCAGGCAAGGTCGTCTTTGCCGTCGATGAGAAAGTGATGGCTTACCGAACCGGCGGTGCGCGCCTTCAGGTGCGGCACGTACTCCGGGTCGCTCATGAACGCGAGCGCGGCTTCTCTCGAGGGCCACTCGAGGACAATGCGAAGGGCGGCGTCGTCGCCCTGCCCTTCCAACCTTTCGTGGCTCGCAGTGCGCGCGAGGTACTTGCCTCCATGCTTTGCGACCAGCGCGTTCGCGGAGCCGATGTAGTCCGGAATCCAGTCTTCGGTGGTAGGGGTAACGGCCAAAACGGAGTAGACAGCCACGATCGCGCTCCTTTACGGATTTGATAGAGATTTGACGGGACGAAATTCGCGATTCCGTCTCCACACGAATGATTTAGCGACCCTTCTCGGCGAAGGGAAGCGACCTTGGGTTGGATTACTTTCAACATTTTGTTGATAATCGAACCGTGAAGATTCGGGACTTCGAGCTGGTGGTGCGCGTTGCAGAGGCGGGGTCCATGAGCCTTGCCGCGCAGCAGCTAAACCTCACACCCGCGGCCGTCAGCGCCGCCATTCGGCGCATCGAAG
>JBCDAA010000082.1:0-25724 GCA_039186435.1 Myxococcota bacterium
CCATCGCGGCGGTAGCTGAAGAAGCGTTCCGGATCCGCATACGTCGCGCCCCCAACGTCTTCCACGAACTCCTCGCGAATCCCGAGTGAACGTAGCTGTGCCCGAAGCACCCGGGTGAGGTCGACGTGCGGTTTTGCAAAGGTGCGGTCGACGACGTCTTGGCCGTGGGCCACGGCTGCGAGCCGTGCGGCGACCTCTGCACCGACCTCGAAGTTTGCTACGCGAATATGCGGCCCGATCGCGACCCGAAGGTTGGCGAGCTGACCTGCCGCAAGCGTCTTCAAGGCCTGCTCCGCAATGCGCGCTTCAACGCCTCGCCAACCCGCGTGGATCGCGGCGACGCCACCCGTAGCGATGTTCGCGGCCAAGAGGGGAATGCAGTCGGCGACACGGACGCCCACCGCGATTCCCGCCTCGCGCGCGACCAGCGCGTCCCCGTCTTCCTGGCGCACCACGATCGGGTCTTCGTCTGCACGAACCCGGCGCACGATCGACCCGTGGACCTGGCTGAGTTCGTAGAGGCGCGCGTACCCCACCGCTTTCGCAAAGAGCCGGTGGTTTGCCGCAACACAGGATGGATCGTCCCCAAGTCCGCGCCCGAGGTTGGCGCTCGCAAAGGGCGCCTCGCTTCGTCCCCCGGTTCGGAGGGAAAACCCGTGGCGAAAGCCAGCGGCGCGGAGGAGCGAACTGTGAAGGACATCGACCACGCGGCAGATGTACCGGCGGCGTTCCCCGAGGCACAAGAAAATCGAGCCGCTTTAGGAAAAACGAAGGGGGAGCACGAGTGCTCCCCCTTCGACTAAGTGCGGACGAGAGGAGTCGAACCTCCACGGGTTTTACCCCACTGGATCCTTAATCCAGCGCGTCTGCCAATTCCGCCACATCCGCGAGCGGACGGGCTTTTTAACTCGCCTGTGCTCGATGTCAAGGAGGTGGTGCTCCTCGGCGCGATTTCTCGGTCGCCAGGCCATCGGCAATTTCGGCCGCTTGGCTGCTTCACCGAGGACCCTTTCGCATGCTAGCTCCCAGGAGAATGGCCGGCTGGTTCACCAAGAACAAAGCAACGGTCGAGGGCGTCAACAAGAAGACCCTCGGCAAGGGCGTCTTTCGGCGATGCGATGCGTGCGGCGCGACCGTGAAGGCCGAGGAGTTCGCTGCGAACCTCGAGGTCTGTCCCCGCTGCGGGCACCACTATCGGCTCTCGGCGGAGGGATGGATCGATCTTCTTCTCGATCCGGGCTCGTGGACCGAACACGACGCTGACCTACGCGCCGTCGATCCACTCGGATTTGTCGACAGCAAGCCCTACCGCGATCGACTTGTCGCGTCCGAGAAGAAAGCGGGCGTCGTGGATGCATTCCTGAGCGGCGATGGCGCGCTCGGCGGACATCCCGTTCAGCTCGGCGTGTTCATGTTTCGTTTCATGGGCGGCTCGATGGGGTCGGTCGTTGGCGAAAAAATCACGCGCCTCTTGGAGCGCGGCGTGGCGGCTAAGCAGCCGGTGATCCTCCTCAGCAGTTCGGGGGGCGCCCGCATGCAGGAGGGAGCGCTCTCCCTAATGCAGATGGCCAAGACCGTCGCCGCGCTCGGTCGCCTTCGCGATGTTGGAGCACCCTTCATCAGCGTACTCCTTCACCCGACGACCGGTGGTGTTGCCGCAAGCTTTGCGCTTCTTGGCGACATCAACATTGCCGAGCCCGACGCCCTGATCGGTTTTGCGGGACCGCGCGTGATCGAACAGACGATCCGTCAAACGCTTCCGGAAGGATTTCAGCGGGCGGAGTTTCTTCTCGACCATGGCATGATCGATCGCATCGCTCACCGCCGCGAGATGCGAGCCACGATCGCACGAATTCTGGACCACCTCCTTCGGTGAACTACCGCGACGCACTTCGCTGGCTCTACGGGCTTTCGGCTCGGGGCGTTCGTCTTGAGCTCGATCGCATGCGCGGCGGCCTTGCCCATCGCGGCAATCCGCATCGCCGCCTCAAGGTCGTTCACGTCGCCGGATCGAACGGCAAAGGCAGCGTTTCGGCGATGACCGAGCGCGTCCTTCGGGAAGCCGGGTACAAGACGGGGCTGTTCACGTCGCCGCATCTCCAGCGTTTCGTGGAGCGATTTCGAATCAACGGGCGGCCGCTCTCCGAGCGCGAGGTTGCGCGACGTCTTACGGATCAGCACGCAGCCGCATCCTCGATGCCGCCGCTTACCTTCTTCGAGCATTCGGCGCTCCTGGCCTTCGAGGCGTTTCGCGATCACGAGTGCGATGTCTGCGTCATTGAAGTCGGTCTCGGGGGACGCCTCGACGCGACCAACGTATTTGACCGCCCGCTGGTCTCGGTGGTCACGAACATCAGCATCGAGCATCGCCGCATCCTTGGGGACACGCTCGCAAAGATCGCGCGCGAGAAGGGCGGTGTGTTTCGAGAGCGCCGCCCCGTCGTGATCGGGGCGAAGGCGCCAGAAGCGCGGCGAGTATTGTCCCGGCTCGCACGCCGAAAGAACTGCGACCCTTGGCTGGCCGGCCGCGACTTTGCGGGAACACCGACCAAAACGGGCGCGCTTCTCCGGGTTGGCGATCGCGAACGCGACCTGCGGCTCGGTCTTAAGGGCGACCATCAGGCCGACAATGCTGCGGTCGTCGCGGCTCTCGTGCAGCGCCTTCGCAAACAGCGCTGGCGGGTTTCGGACGACGCGCTCGAGAGCGGACTGGCAAAGGCGCGATGGCCCGGGCGAATGGAGACGTTGCGACGTCGCCCGGCCACGCCGGAATTTCTCGTGGACTGCGCTCACAACCCGGACGGCTGCGTTGCCCTGGCGGCACACCTTCGGACCCTTCGACCACGAAAAACCGTGCTCCTCTTCGGTGCGCTCCGCGACAAGCAGCTCGAGCCGATGCTCGGCGCGTTCGATGGGCTCGTCCATCGCCGGATTTACGCGCTTCCCGCGATTCACCGCGCGCCTGAGAGTACCGCCGTGTACGCGCGAGTTCGATCGGGAACCGAGGCGCGAAGCGTCCAAGATGCGATCGCGCGCAGCATTCGCGCTGCGGGTCCAGACGGGCGGGTTGTGGTTGCGGGCTCGATCTTTCTGGTGAGCGAAGTGAGGGCTGCGGTCCTTGGAACACGCAGCGATCCTCCCATCGCGATGTGAAGGCGCTATGCTCCGCGCCCATGGCCGTGTTCCTCGACGCTCTCGCTAAGAAACCGACTTCTCACACGCCGATCTGGTTGATGCGTCAAGCGGGGCGTTACCAGGCGTCGTATCAGGCCATCCGGAGTAAGGTGAGCTTTCTCGAGCTCTGCAAAAGCCCCGAGCTTGCCTGTCAGGTCACCGTGGACGCCGTCGAGCAGCTTGGTGTCGATGCCGCGATCATCTTTGCGGACATCCTCCTGATCTTGGATCCCCTCGGCGTGCGATTTGGCTTCGAGAAGGGGCACGGTCCGAAGATCTACGAGCCAGTGCGGACGGCGGCGCAAGTGGATGCCATGCCGGAAGCGATCGATGCAGCCTCAGAGCTCGGCTACGTCATGGAGGCCATTCGTCTCGCTCGTTCGGCCCTCGACGTCCCGTTGATCGGCTTCTGCGGCGCTCCCTTCACGCTCGCCGCTTACGCGATCGAGGGAGGCGGTTCGAAGAGCTATTACGAGACGAAGAAGGTGATGTTTGGGGACGAGGGCATGTGGCGGACGATGATGGAGAAGTTCTCCGCGGCGCTCGCAACGTATGTTTCGGCTCAGGTCGATGCGGGCGCGCAGGTGATCCAGGTGTTCGACAGTTGGGTCGGTGCGCTCAGTCCGAAGGACTACGAACACTACGTTCTTCCGTACACGCAAAAGGTCTTCGACGCGGTTCGCGAGCGGGTTCCCACGATTCACTTTGGGACCGGAAATCCGGAGCTTCTCCTTTCGATGCAGAAGGCCGGTTCGTCCGCGATGGGTGTCGACTGGCGGATCGGGTTGAAGGACGCCTGGGACCGACTGGGGGACATTCCGGTGATGGGGAACCTCGAGCCGGCGATGCTTCTTGCGCCGATCGATGTGATGAAGGCGCGCGCCTCGGCGGTTCTCGATGAGGCCGGAGGCCGTCCCGGACATGTGTTCAACCTGGGTCACGGAATCATGCCGCAGACGACCGTCGACCAAGTTCGCACTCTCGTCGAACACGTACAGGAAGCGAGCGCCCGCCGCTCATGAAGGTCGTGGTTGTCGGCGGTGGTCTTGCGGGGCTCAGCGCTGCCTACAGTGTGCGTTCTCAGGTGCCCGACGCAGAGGTTGTCGTCCTCGAGGCGTCGAACCGTGCGGGCGGACTGCTTCGCACTGAACACGTCGACGGCTTCGTCATCGAGCGCGGCGCTGAGAGCATCATCACGAGCAAGCCCGCGGCGCTCGAGCTGGCGATGGAGTTGGGACTCGAGCCGCGAGTCATTCGAACGCGAAAGGAAAACCGCGGTGCGTACGTCGTCCGCAGCGGGGAACTCCACCGCATTCCGCAGGGGTTTAGCGTGGTCGCGCCGGGGGCACCCTGGGCGCTCGCGCGCTCGCCGATCCTCTCGCCTGCCGGCAAGGCGCGCGCGGCGCTGGATTTTGCGCTCCCTCGAGGGAAAGACGCGCCTGACGAGAGTCTTGGTCGATTTGTGCGACGACGGTTTGGCCGAGAGCTGCTCGAGCGACTCGCCCAGCCGATGGCTGCGGGTATCTACGGCGCGCGCCCTGATCGCTTGAGTCTTGCGGCGACGATGCCGCGCTTTTTGGAACTTGAGCGGGAGAACCGTAGCGTCACCCTAGGCCTGATGCGCCGCGCTGATACCAAAGCAAGCGCGGGGGCGCGCTACGGGATGTTCATCAACTTTGATGGTGGGTCCGAGGTTCTGATCGATGCGCTTGTCGAACGCTTGGGGAAGCGAATCCAGCGCAACCGATCCGTGACTGGCGTTCGCCGAACGGGGCGAGGCTGGGTCGTTGAAACGAGTGAAGGCGGAGAAGGCGCGGACGCGGTCATCCTCGCTGTGTCCGCGTGGCGCGTCGCCGATTTGATCGACGTGGGGGACGACCTCGCCTCGGAGCTTCGGGCGATCGAGTACGGGTCAGCCGCCACCGTGACCTTTGCGTGGCGTGAGTCTGAACTCTCGAGGCCACTGGATGCGTCCGGGTTTGTCGTGCCTGCGGTGGAGAGTCGTCTCGTTCTTGCCGCGACGTGGTCGAGTGCGAAATGGCCTGGCCGCGCGCCCGAAGGGATGGCGCTCATCCGCGTGTTTCTTGGCGGCAACGGCCGGGACGAGGTCGTTGGCTTCGATGACGACGAGCTCTCCCGCATCGCACGGAGGGGCCTCCGTGATTTGATGCGCATTCGCGCCACTCCGTCGCTTCAGCGGGTCGACCGCTATGTTCGGGTCATGCCGCGCTATGAGCCGCGCCACCTCGATCGCGCGACTCGTATTGAGTCCTTTCTTGATGCGCTTCCTGGACTCGCGTTCGCAGGCGGCTTCCTCCGCGGGGTCGGCGTTCCGGACACGATCCGGAGCGGCGCCCGGGCAGCGTCGAAAATCGCGGCCGATCTCACATGAAATCACGGGTTTTTCGCACTCGTGGGGCCGCCGGTTTTCGCCCGCGGGTTGCATGCGCTATCCTCGCCGGGAGGAGCGAACATGACTCAACCTCGCACCCTGCTTGAAGACGAGCGTGGCCTTGGCACCTCGGAGTACATCATCCTGATCATCCTCGTGGTGATTGCGGGGTGGGCCGCATGGTCCCGGTTCGGCGACGCTGTGTCCTCGAAGATCGGACCCTCGTCGGCGGTTGACGTCGTGAGCACCGACGCCGTCGTCTAAGGGCTGATACGGACAAGTCCGAGGACTGCGGTCCGTGATTCAGAAGTGGCTTGTTTTCGAAGCTGTGGAATTCGCCTGTCCTAGGCCGCTCGGGACACCCTACGAACCAGCGGCTGCCGAAGTCAGAGGCCAACCACATGTTTTGACATGTGGTTTTCCACGACGTGAGACTGTGCCACCGAGACTCGACTGCGAAGTCAGGCCAGCCACAGATTTTGACAGGTGGTTTTCCACGACGCGGAGACTCGACTCGTACGGTCTCGTGCCGCCCAGGCGCGAATCAGCGGCTGCCGAAGTCAGAGGCCAACCACATGTTTTGACATGTGGTTTTCCACGACGTGAGACTGTGCCACCGAGACTCGACTGCGAAGTCAGGCCAGCCACGGATTTTGACATGTGGTGTTCCACGAGGAGACTCGACTCGCGGTCTCGTAGAAAACCACGAGTCAAAAGTTGTGGATGGCTCCAGCTGCGGCGGGCTCGGTCTTGTGGACTCGTGGATGGTCTTTGGCCGACGCCCTGCCTTCGTCGGTCGTGTCAAAATTTGTGGATGGCCTGTCTGAAGGGCCGCGGTGCCATCGTCGGCCGCCTGTCAAAATTCATGGATGGCCTTGGTTCGGTTTCGAGAGGGACGCTTCTGGCTTGGTTGCGATAGGTCCGGCCCCGCGGGTCAAACCCCCGGTTCGCTCCCCCGCGCGGTTGGTTCAGTCAGAACGCTCGCACACGAGTCGAGTCTCCAACTCGCCTGGGCGGCACGAGACCGCACGAGTCGAGTCTCCGCGTCGTGGAAAACCACCTGTCAAAATCTGTGGCTGACCTTGACTTCACAGCGAGTCTCCGTCTCCGCGCCGTGGAAACCACATGTCAAAACATGTGGTTGGCCTTTGACTTCGGCGCGCGAGTCGAGTCTCCGACTCGCCTAGGCGGCACGAGACTGGGCGGCCCGAGACCGCACGAGTCGGTCACACCTAAATGTGAAACGTCAGATGAACGTGCGCTCGCACGTGGAGTCCCACCGCGTCACCGCTCTCCTCCAAGTTGACCTCCGCAACCCGTCCGGCGTCGCGCGCCGACTGACGCCCGAGGTTTAGGAATCCCACGTCGAAGCCGGCGCCAAGCGACACGATCCGCGCAAGCTTGATGTTGATTCCGAGCCCGCCTTCAGCGACCAACCCGCTCACGTCTGTGGTGCTCAACCCAGGGGTTTCCCAATCAGCATCACCCATCCACGCGTATCCGAGGCCAACCCGCACATACGGCGAGACGACGGGGATCGGAAGGTGCAGCGCGACATCCGCCGTCACGGTTCCGACCTCAAAGCCAAGGTAGCTCGCGATGGTTGCGCGCGCACCGAGCGTCAGGAAGTAGACCCGGAACCCCGAGCGCGAGCCCACCAAAGTACCCGCTCCCTGAGATCTCTTCCGCTTCGGGAACGAAGTTGTCCGAGCTGAACTGAACGAGGTTGACGAAGCTGTACCCGGCTTGGGCCTCGATCCAGAATACCCCCCACGAGTCGTCGTCGTCGTCGTCGTCGTCCGAGGCCTCCTCGGGCTGTGATCCCTGGGGTGGCCCGCGTTCTGCGCTTGTCGTGGGAGCCGGGTCCGCAGTGGCCGGAGACGATGCGGTCGGAGATGCCGATGCCGCCGGAGACGATGACGCCGCTGGAGACGATGCCGCCGGAGACGACGCGGCCGACGATGGCGCAGGTTCGCCGAGGTCCGCTCCGCCTGTCGGCTCCGCTTGCGCGGTTGCAACCGCAGACCATGCCAGAACGACCGCGATGCTCCCCCACCGCACGCTAGGCCTCCGGTCCCTGAAGCATCTGCATCACCAACTCAGGATCGAGGTCTTCTGGCGGCGCGGTTTCGACGCGGTAGTCCCCGCCGAGCCAACTTCCGAGGTCGATCGATCGACATCGTGCCGAACAGAACGGGAATGCTTCGTCCCGCAAAACTGGTTTTGTACAGATGGGGCATCGTGGAGTGCGCGCCATAACCGCACCATACCGCAGCGGGCCACCCGAAGCACGACTCGACCGCTATGCTTACATCGATGGAGTACGGGGAGCTCCGGCACAAACTTGGTTCGACGGAAGGGTTTGAGACATCCGTCGAAGGGAACCGCGTAACGCTCCTCCACGACGGAGCGCAGGGCTACCCGGCGATGCTCGAAGCGATCGCGAATGCGCAGCACGAGATCTTGCTGGAGATGTACTGGTTCGCGAGTGATGTGACCGGCGCTCGGTTTGCGGATGCTCTCATCGCGCGCGCACGAGATGGGATTCGTGTCGTCGTTGTGTACGACGCAATCGGAAGCCTCGAAGCGGATGCGGCGCAATGGACACGAATGCGCGCGGCCGGCTGCCACGTCTTCGAGTACAACCCCATTGCGCCCTGGCGGCGGCGATTTCGAATCGGTGTCGTGAACAACCGAAACCATCGAAAGATGCTCATCGTCGATCGACGCATCGGATTCACTGGTGGCATCAACATCGGCGATGCATGGGCCCCAGAAGAGCAAGGTGGGGAAGGCTGGCGCGATGACATGATTCGCGTCGAAGGTCCTGCCGTGCGCCAGATGGTCAACATCTTCCGTCTCGGCGTCGCAAGTCTCGTCATGGGCATGGATGGCGTGCGAGACACGCTCCCGCCCGGCGCGGAACTTCCTGAAGCACCCTCCCGAGTTCAGGTGATCGCAAATCACTACTTTGGTGAGCGACGCGCGATTCGTGCCGCGTATCTGACACGAATTCGAAACGCGCGGCGGTGCATCTACATCACCAACAGCTACTTCGTTCCCGACGGTCAGATTCGCAGGAGTCTTGCGGAAGCAGCGCGTCGAGGCGTGGACGTTCGCGTGATGGTTCCAGGCGAAGGGGATGTTCCGGCGGTTCACCACGCGAGCCGAAAGAGGTACTCCTGGCTCGACGATCACGGCATCCGTCTCTACGAGTGGCAGGGAGTGATTCTTCACGCGAAGACTGCTGTCGTGGATGGGGAGTGGAGTACGGTCGGGAGCTACAACCTCGACTATCGTTCGTGGCGGTTCAATCTAGAGGTCGTTGTCGCCGTCGAGGACCGAAGTGTCGCGAAGGCGGTGGAGGAGCGTTTCCTCCTCGATCTCGAGAACGCAAAGGCCTTCGATCGAAACGAACATCGGTATCGATCGCTCGGGGACCGTTTCTTCGAGAATTTCTTCTATCTCTTCCGTAAACTGCTCTGATTCCAGCTTGTCTGCAAAGCTTCCGCTACGAAGAGAGTCCAAGCAGGGGATTTCCCCCGACGAACGAAGGCACCATGAACAAAACGGTTAGCGCCTCCCTTTGCTTCGCCCTGGCTGCGTCGAGTTGTGGCGGCGGGTCCACGCAGCTCGAGCCACGCTTCGTCGCGGTCCACAACGCGATGAGCGCCATGGGAATGGCCCAGACGGGAGCGATTTCGGAAGGGTCGCTTCCGGAGGGAGCGGAGGCACGCCTCGACATCACGCTTCAAGCGGGGCAGTGCTACACGTTCGTCGGTCTCGGGAGTAGCGGCGTGAACGATCTCGACGTTCGTGTCGTGGGTGAAGGCGACGTCGAGATTGGTCGCGACATGACCCACGACCGTCAGGCTGCGGCGCAGGTTTGTCCCGAGCGGACCGGCGACTACCAGGTGATCGTCACGATGACAGAAGGGTCCGGCGGGTACCTCGTGAGTTCGTGGGGCGGACGCCCAGCGATGAGCGGTCCACGCGGACCGACCCGTGTTGCGACCGGCGGTCCCGGCGGTCCCGTCGGGCCGGGGAGCTGCGAAGAACCGATCGAACTAACCCTTGGTCAACCGATCACCGGGGACACCAGCGGCGCGCAAAATCGGATGCAGGGCCCTTGTGCGCAAGGCGATGCACCAGAGCGCGTGTACCGGCTCACGTTGGAGCAGCGGGCGCAAGTCTCGGTGGCGCTTCAGTCGGCCTATGACGGCGCGCTCTATCTGATGAGTCAGTGCGGCGACGTTGGTTCGATGATCGATTGCAACGACGACGCCGGCGACACGTCGCATTCACGAATCGACACCACCCTCGAGCCTGGGACCTACTACCTCGTCGTCGATGGCTATGGCTCGGCGGCGGGAGGCTACGAATTGATTGCGAGCGCGGCACCACTTCGTTCCATTGCCGCAGTTTGTGGAGACGCGCAGGCGCTGACGCCGGGTCAGCAAGTCAGCGGCACCACCGAAGGTGCAGCCGACTACTTTCAGGCAACGTGCGCAGGAGGCGCGCGCTCTCCTGACCGCGTCTACTACGTCGACGTACCCTCCCGTTCTCGGCTGAGGGTCAGGCAGAGCAGCGATCACGACGGGGCTCTGTACATGCGGCGGACCTGTGCGGATCCAACGACCGAGGTTGCCTGCAACGACGATTTTGGCGACGTGCGACGATCTCTCGTGACCACTGTCGTCGACCCGGGACGCTACTTCGTATTTGCGGATGGGTTTAGCGGCGGCCAGGCGGTTGCCGGGAACTTCAACGTGACGGCGGAGTTGACGCCACCGGCGGGAGGGAACGCGCCGGGGGACACGTGTCAGACGGCCACTGCGGCAAACCAAGGAACGTTTTCGATCGACACGTTCGAGGCGTCCGACGACACCGCCGGGAGCTGTGGCGGCCAAGGAGGTGCGGACGTGATGGTGCGACTGGACGTCCGGAGTCGGTCCCAGGTTCGAGCTGTCGTGAGCGATGCGGAGTTTGCTGGAGCGATGTATATTCAGCGCACGTGCGGCGACGCGAACTCGGAGGTTGCGTGCACTGCGATCGAGGCATCGGACCCGCGGACGGTGTCGCAGACGCTCGAGTCGACGCTTCAGCCCGGCCAGTACGTGCTGGTTTTTGATGGGGCGCGACCGGATACGTTCGGATCTGCAAACGTTCAGCTTGAAATGACAGATCTGCGCGCCCTCGAGCGGACCTGCCGTTCGGCTCCGCTTTTGCGTCCCGGGCGTACAGTTAACGGCAACACGCGAACCGAGAGCGATAACTTTCGAGCGACCTGTGCGGGGAATGCGCAGAGCAACGATGTGGTGTATCGACTGCGAATTCAGCGGCGTTCGCAGGTGCGGATCGATATGTCGTCGGACTACGACGGAGCGCTTCACCTGCGGCGGGATTGCATCGACGCCAGCTCTGAGCTCGCCTGCAACGACGACCATCAGGACAACAACCATTCCCGAATCGAGACGACGCTCGATCGGGGAACGTACTTTGTGATCGTGGATGGTTTTCGAAGCGGAAGCTCGGGTAGCTACAGTCTGAGTGTCGACGTGTCTCGCTGATCTTGACAGGCCGCTTTCACGTGGCGGCCGGGTTTGGCTAAGGCCATCCACGTTTATTGACACCATGCGCGTGGCGCCGACGCCATTGGTTAAGGCCATCCACGTTTATTGACACGATGCGTGCCTTGCACAGGCGTCATTCCACGGTCGTTGGCGGTCGAAGGCCATCCGCGGTTATGAGGCGGGAAAGGCGTCTGAAGCCATCCACGTTTGTTGACCCGATTCGTCCTGGGTGCCGCCATCCGCGTCTGGTTAGGGTCGGTCATTGACACACGCGCAATCGGCTAGTTAAGGCCATCCACGTTTGTTGACACCGGCTGTCTCTTGTACAGGCGTCTGGTCATGGCCATGACGGGGATCGAGGCCGAAGGCTCGGCCTCCCAAGCCTATCGATCCCTTACAACGCTGGTGTTAACAACGTGGACGGCTTCTCTCCTGCGTCGGGCTGGCTGGCTTCGTGTCAATAAACGTGGATGGCCTCTGCTCTTACCGTCGGCGGTCGACTAGAGTCGTGAGCGGATGGACTATTCTGTCGAGCCGATTGGCCACGTCTCAAGCCCGTTTGACGAGCGCGCTGCAGCGCCGCGGCAAGGCCGACTCTCCGAAGGAGTTAGCGCCACGATCGAACTTGTCGACGATTCCCGGTTCCGAGATGCGCTCCTCGACGTCGACCTTTGGGACTACCTCTGGGTCCTATTTTGGTTCCATCTCAACGATCGTTGGCGGCCGCGGGTACGACCCCCACGCAGTGCAGTCAAACGAGGCGTTTTCGCCACGCGTTCGCCGCACAGACCAAACCCGATTGGCCTATCCGTCGTAAGACTGGATCGGGTCGAGGGACTCACGCTCCATATTTCGGAAGTAGACATGCTCGACGGGACGCCCGTTCTCGATCTCAAACCGTATCTCGCGTGGGTAGATTCGATTCCCGGCGCAGGGGAAGGTTGGCTCGGTGATCGTCCGGACGACCCTCGCCCCCGTTGGTCGCTTCAGTGGACTGTTGACGCATCGGAGCGCGCCGACTGGCTGGAAACGAATGGCGTACCTCTTCGAATGCGCGTCGAAGATGTGCTGACGCAAGGCCCTCACCCTCATGCCTACCGACGGATTCGTGACGAGGGAGCTGAGAAAGTGCTTTCGGTAAAGGACTGGCGCGTACGGTTTCGCGTCACGGGTGAGCGAGCGATTCTGGTACTCACGGTCCAAAGCGGACGACGTCCGCGCGAGATTTTCGGCTCGTCGGATGTGCGCTTCGAATTGCATCGAGCCTTCATCGCGACGTACTCATAGGACGAGCGAAGAGGAGTCGCGAGAGGCCTACGCCCCGCAGCCACTTCTTGTTTCGACGATCTGCCTCACGCTGAACGACTCGCGCTGTCCCGAGCGTTCCACTTCCGAGTCCCGAGCGGGTAGCGACGTCAAGCCATCCCTCATCGCGTATCCCTGCGTGCCGAGTGAGGGTCGGATTTCTGCTCGTCACCGTGACGAAAGACATCGACCCGGCGGTCCAACGCAGGAACTCAAAGTAGTCAGGCTTGTTCGTTGGAATCGCGATCGCCGCGTCGTCTTCGTTCGCGAATCGGAGGAGCCCTCTCGGAACGTTATTGGTGAGCCGACGTCTCGCGGAAGTGAAGTGCGAGTTCTCGACTGTCGATGCAATCCCTGCGCGGATCGGGTTCAAATCAACGTAAGCCATGCAAGCGAGAAGGGCGGGTTCATCGAGTAGGGGCTGACAGCGAAAGCGGCCCTCCCAAAAGCGCCCCGTGCATTCGTCCTCACGATTCGCGCGACGCGCCAGCCACTCGTTGACGCACCTCATGAACCAACTAACGCTGCTAAGTCGCTCACGCCACGCTGCGATGCGCCGCTCGCGTTTGTCTTCCGGCAGGGTGGCTAGCTGAGCTGCCGCCGTGGGGAACAGGAAACCGTAGCCTCGGATGACCTCCTCTTCCGACCAGTGTTCGGCGTGTTCACGAACAACGCGCAACACTGTGTGAAAGTGATTCGAGAGGATCGCATACGCGCATAGGCGAATCGCGAACACCTCTGCGAGCAGGATCAGTCGCTTCTCGAGGAGGCCCCGTCGGTGTTCGAAGCATTCTCCTGAATATGGGTCGGCTCCACACAAGAAGGCGCGACGCACACATCGAGATACGCAGTGGTAGTACTCGGTGGACTCGAGGTTGATGACTTCCGCACGAGGTTGGGGCATGCGTGCGTATCGCGGGTTCGAGTGCGGAGTTGCGGTGACGATTGCAAGCCATCCTAGAATTTTGACATCGTGCGGAGTTGCGGTGGCGATTGCAAGCCAGCCTAGAATTTTGACATCGAGGGGAGCTGTCTTGTGAACGTCTCGACGGAAGCGATGTCGTCAGTTCGGTCGAGTAAATTGATGGATAGCCTCACTCGCAAGCTCGGAGTCAATACTGGTGGACGTCTTCAACTCGCAAACCCTGAGTCAAAACTAGTGGATGGCCTCGATTCCCCACCTCTCAAGGCGCGCGAGCTAACGGAGCAGGTCGCGGGAGTAGCGACCGCGAATCATCACGGGCTCGCCATCAAGATACACGTCGGGTCGCCTACACAGCACGGGGACCATCACGTCACTGTCCCACGTTGCTCCCGTCAGCTCCGGACAGCTGTAGCCGATGATGAGATGAAACCCCGGCATCTTCAGGTCTTGGAGCATCGCTCCGATCGGCGTCAGCACTCCGATGTTCGTACCCAACGCGATTTGCCCAATTCGAGTTCCGTTCGCGTGGTTCTCGAGAGGCTCCATTAGTTCTTTCGGACCTCGAACGACCCGGCCGCGTTCGACCTCGATCGTCAACCCGTGCATGCGACCCGTTGGTGTCCACACACCGCCATCCGCGCGGAACGCACCGTCGACCCGCTGGGGACACGTGAAAACCTCACCACCCGGTAGGTTCGTGAAACCCGGTGCTGTGAGGACGCCGCTGCCGTTGTGCCACCGAAGTTGTTCACCCAACTCCATCGTAAGCGTCGTCCGCGGGCCGGTTGTCACGTGGACCGTACGAGATGCACCGAGCCGCTCGATGAGGCGTTCACCGAGCGCGTGGACTTCTGCGTAGTCGACCCGCATCGACTGCCGCATCATCGCTTCGGTCACTCCAACCATGTGGGCGTGTCGGCGCGCGTCATCGTGAATGCAAATCCGCCGACGGAACTCCGCGTCCAAAGACGATGACGCGACCAACACACTTCCAGCCGCATCCTTGAGATGAATCGCTAGTCGGTTAACGAACGCGGGCGACTGAGCTTGTTTGGGGTCGACGATATAGGTGCGCGTCTCAAGCGAAAGGTCGTGTGCCTCCCGAAGAAACGAAGCGCCAATGGCTTCTCGTGACCGCTCCACGAGAAGCACGAGCGAATCGCCAGCTTTGAGGCGAAGAGCGGAAGCGAGTGCATTGCGCGCACCTCGTGCGAGGGACGGATCTGGCGGGAGTGCCAGAAGGTGCGCTTCGGCGCTTCGACTCACAGTCATGGAGTCTTGGCGTCGGCGCTCGCTATCGCGAGATCCCCCCATCGCACGTCCCACCTTAAGAGAGTGAGCGGAGCGGGCAGGTTTGGCTACCCCTTTGGCGAAGCTATGATGCCGGCGTGCGTATCGTGTCCCACCGCTACGAGGATCCGCTGGACGTCATCTGGACCCATGCTGCTGCGCGACTCGGGCTCCGGATTGTCCGTTGCGTGGATGTTTACGCTTCCACTGACGGACAGGGCACCCTGGCGATTGGCATCGCGTCGACACTCGATCCTGATGACTGTTTGGCTCAAATGGTCCTTCACGAGGTTTGCCATTGGCTTGTTCAGGGCGAGGGAGCCAACGCGCTCCCCGACTGGGGCCTCGAGAACATCAGTGATCGGGACGTCGTCCGCGAGCACGCGTGCCTTCGCACGCAAGCGGCGTTGACGGCGGAATTCGGGCTCCGACAGATCTTGGCGCCCACAACCGAATTTCGCAGTTTTTACGACGAACTTGGCGAGACGCCGGTCTCGGACGACGCTTCTTCTAAGCTCGCTCGGAAGGCGATCTCGCGAGCAACATCAGCGCCGTGGAACCCTGCGCTACGCGAAGCGCTTGAGGCGACCGCGCAAATCTCGCGAATCGTGGCTCGTAGCGCAGATGAGGGAAGCTTGTACTCGCTTATTGCGTGATTCGCGCAAGTACGGTCTTCAGGTAGTCGCCTTCTGAAAATGCGGCGGGACGAGGGTGGTCCGCCGGCGCTCCGGCTCGTTCTAAGATTTGGATGTTCACCTTCGCCCGACGAGCTGCTGCGCACAACGTTTCGAGGAAGTCGGAGGCGGTCACATGGGACGAACACGAGCCGGCGAGGTAGAGGCCGCCATGGGCGATGCGGTGAAAGCAGGCAGTATGGAGGGCTGTGTACGCTTCGATTGCTTTTGGTTTGGCTCTCTCGCTCGGGGCGAAGCTTGGGGGATCGGCAACGATGAAGTCCCAGCTTCGGCGATCTTGCTTTAGGTAGGCCTGAACATCCGAGCTGACGGCGATGTGGTTGGTGTCAACAATCGATGGGTGGCTTGAGTTCGCCGTGTCAACAACAGGTGGGTGGCTTTGGACGGCGGTGTCAACAACAGGTGGGTGGCTCGAAACCGCGCTCTGCGGGGTGTCAATAAATGGTGGATGGCCTGGACTTTGATTTGCCTCCCAGGTGCGCTTCGCGAGTTCGAGCGCGCCTTTTGAGAGGTCGACCGTCTCAACGCGGACGGCCCCGCCGAGCCCTGCCGCAACGCTGAATCCTCCCGTGTACCCATACAGGTTCAGCACACGACGACCTCGCGCGAGCGCCCGAACGCGCCGACGGGCCTCCCGGTGATCTAAGAACAGCCCGGTTTTCTGCCCTTTCCACAGGTTCGCGAGCAGGGTCATTCCGTACTCACGGACGGCGATCACGTCTGGCGGACGCTCGCCAGCGAGGTGCACGGTCTCTTGGCCACGAGCTTTCTCCAAGAACCCAACCGCCGAAATGACCTCCAGAACCGTGTCGCGAACCCACGAAACACTACGAAGAGCCCCATCGAGCCGAAGCACGGCGAATACTCCATCTTCCGTTCCATACCGATCGACGACGAGTCCGGGCGTCCGGTCGCCTTCCCCATTGAGACAGCGCCACGCGGTTGTGTTCTCAAAGTTCAGCATGTCGCGGAGAGCGGTGGCGGCCTGAATCCGCCGAGCGAGGAGCGCGCGGTCGACCGGTTCGTCGCGAAGGGTCCAGACACGCATCCCAATGGGGCCGCCTTCCGTGATCCCTCGCGCCAGAAACCGTCCTTTTCGGTCGAGCAGCGTCGCTACCTCGCCCGTGGAGCCCCTGCCTTCCAGCGCGTCGGCATAGACCCAGGGGTGGCCCTCTCGAATTCGCCGTTCGAGGGGTTTTCGGAGCTTTAGCCGCGCCTCGCCCATGGCGCTCACCTACGCCATCGAACGCCCTTTTGCACCCCTCGGCCGATCTGGTATACCGCCGCCGCTTCCTCGGAAGCCGGTCCTCAGGGCCGAAATCACACACGCCTCTCGGCTCGAACGGTCAGACCGGTGCCCTTTTGGGGTCTCTGATCGGAGAGGCGGCGGAAACCAACCGGAAGGAGAACCGAGCCATGGCACAACCTCAGCACCAAATTCAAGAAGCTCCCGAACTTGCTGCCCTTGGCAGTCCCGATGTCGCGAGCGGTGATCTCCCTATTGGCCTGCGGGCCCTCATCGACGCCGGTGTTCACTTCGGTCACCAAACCAAGCGTTGGAACCCGCGGATGCGCCCGTTCATCTACGGTGCACGTAACGGCATTCACATCATCGATCTCGATCAGACTGCGCAGCTGTTTAAGCGCGCGTATCAGTTCGTGAGTGACGCGGTTGCGCGCGGGGGTCATGTGCTGTTCGTGGGAACGAAGCGACAGGCCGCGGACGTCGTCTTTGAAGAAGCGACTCGAGCGAGTCAGTTCTTCGTCACGGGCCGATGGCTTGGTGGCACCCTCACCAACTTTCGGACGGTAAAGGTCGGCATCGAGCGTCTTCGCGAGCTCGAGCGAATGGACGAGGATGGGACGCTTGCCCAGCTCGTAAAGAAAGAGGCGCTTTCGCTTCGTCGTGAAGGTCAGAAGCTCGACAAGTTTCTCGGCGGCATCAAGCTGATGAACGCGCTTCCTTCGGTGATCTTCGTGATCGATCCGAACCACGAACACATTGCGGTTCGTGAGGGGCGCAAGCTCCACATTCCGATCGTCGCCCTGACGGACACGAACTGCGATCCGAGCATGGTGGACTTCATCATCCCTGGAAACGACGATGCGATTCGCTCCATCAAGTTGATCACGTCCCGAATCGCTGACGCTTGCATCGAAGGGCAACAGCGCCGTCGCGAAATGGTGCAGTCGGGTCACGCCCCGCAGGGATCTGCCGACGGTGTGTCGGTCGAGTACGCAAAGAAGCGCGGCCGCGGTCGCCGCTGAGTTCCCTTTTTCGAAAAAGAGAGAAAAACGATGGGTATCTCCCTGGAACAGGTTCGTACGCTCCGGCAACGCACGGGAGCGGGTATCGCCGACTGCAAGAAGGCTCTCGTCGAAGCCGAAGGCAACGAAGAGAAGGCCGTTGAGATCATTCAGAAGAAGGGTCTCGCCAAGGTCGCGAAGAAGGCCGGCGCCATCGCGGCAGAAGGCATGGTTCACGCGTACATTCACGCCGGCTCGCGGGTCGGTGTGCTCGTCGAAATCAACTGCCAGACGGACTTCGTCGCACGCAACGAAGAGTTCAAGCAGTTCGCGCAAGAGATTGCGATGCATATCGCATCCGAGAAGCCGGAGTACGTTCGCGCGGAAGAAATCACCGACGCGGCGACGGCCAAGCAGGAAGAGATTTTTCGGGCTCAGCTTGCGGAAGAGGAAAAGCAGACCGGAAAGGCAAAGCCGCCTCAGGCTATCGACGGCATCATCGCTGGCAAGTTGAAGAAGTGGCGACGAGAGTCAGTGCTTCTCGATCAGGAGTTCATCCTCTCGGAGGACAAGAAGAGCGTCGCGGCGATTCAGGACGAGCTGAGTGCGAAGATCGGTGAGAAGATCAGTATTCGTCGTTTCGTTCGGTATGAGCTGGGCGAAGGCATTGAGAAGAAGGTGTCGGATCTCGCCGCCGACGTCGCAGCGACTCTCGCTGGCAACTAGGCCGTAGACCTTGGCGGTTTTCCGCTGAGGTCGGCGCGACTGAAAGGGCAACCATTCTCGCGACGCGCGTGATCGGGCGGAGCCAACCACTTTTGTTGACACGTGGTTTTCCGCTAGTCCGGTGAGCGACGGAGTTAAACGCCAACCACTCTTGTTGACACGTGGTTTTCTGCTAGTCGGGATCCCATCAGCTCGATTCGTAAACTCATGGTTGGCCTCCGGCGCCTTGGCCGGTTCGACTTCGAGTGTCAAGACTGGTTGGCTGCCAGTTCGACTTCGAGTGTCAAAACTCGTGGTTGGCCTCGATTCGCCGCTTGCCTCGATTCGGCTGCTGGTTCGACTTCGAGGGTCAAAGTCGTGATTGGCCCGATTCGCAGCTTTGGCTTCCGAGTGTCAAAACTCGTGGATGGCCTCAGTTCGGCGTTCGAGGTCGGGTGTCGAAACTTGTGGTTTCCGAGTGTCAAAACTCGTGGATGGCCTCAGTTCGGCGTTCGAGGTCGGGTGTCAAAACTCGTGGATGGCCTCGGGGGTGGACGAGAGGGGTGCGGCCGGGTACTACGCGACCCGGCCGCGTTTCTTTCCGCGGCGGAGGACGAATGGGCGAGCTAAAGCTAAAGCGAATGATGCTCAAGCTGTCGGGAGAGGCCCTCTGTGGCGTCCCCGGCGGATTCGGTGTGAACCCCGAAACGCTTCGTGCCTTTTGTGCCGAGCTGGCGGAGGTACAGGCCCTCGGCTGTCAGATCGGTGTCGTGATCGGTGGCGGCAACATCTTCCGCGGCCTTAAGGGAAGCGCGCAGGGCATGGACCGCGCGAGCGCCGACTACATGGGCATGCTCGCGACCGTCATCAACGGCATCGCTCTCCAGGATGGCCTCGAGAAGATGGGCGTCCAGACGCGCTGCCTTAGCGCCCTCGAAATACGCCAGGTCGCGGAGCCCTACATTCGTCGCCGCGCGATCCGTCACCTCGAAAAGGGACGAATCGTCATCTTCGTCGCGGGCACCGGAAACCCGTACTTTTCGACTGACACCGCGGCGGCGCTTCGCGCGATGGAGATCCAGGCCGACTGCCTTTGCAAAGCGACCAAGGTCGAGGGCGTCTACGACAAGGATCCAGCGAAGTTCGACGACGCCAAGATGTTCCGGCACCTCAGCTACGATCGACTTCTCGTCGATCGCGTCGGCGTCATGGATTCCACTGCCGTGACCCTTTGCCGCGACAACGGCCTTCCCATCCGCGTTTTCAACCTCACACAGCGCGGCAACATCAAACGAGTGGTCCTCGGCGAGGACGTGGGCACGCTCGTCGACGAGGGCGAGTAACGGCTTGCCCTTTCTCGGCCAGGAGTTTTAGAGTTCGCGGTCTGCGCAGCTAGCGCGATGGAGGATCTATCAATGATTAGGGACACCCTCGACGAGTTGAAGGCAGCCATCGAAAAGGCGAAGGAAGCACTTCAGCGAGAGCTAGCCAAGATTCGAACGGGCCGCGCGAACCCTGCGATCTTCGACTCCGTACGGGTCGACTACTACGGTTCGATGACGCCGCTGAAACAGCTCGCGTCGATCAGCGTTCCGGAAGCGCGGATGATCATCCTGAAGCCTTTCGATCGGGCGACGATCAAGGCGATCGAAACCGCCATCGTTCACGCGAATATGGGTCTCAACCCATCCAATGATGGTGAGGTCATCCGCGTGCCGATGCCGCAGCTCACCGAGGAACGTCGTCGCGACCTAACGAAGGTTGCTCGTGCGAAGGGCGAAGACTGCAAGGTGTCCATCCGAGCCGCGCGTCACGACGCCAAGGATATGTTCGACGCGATGCAGAAGGATGGCGACGTCGGCGAAGACGAAGCCGATCGCGGACGCAAGGAAATGGAAGAGATTGTCAAAGGCGCCTCCGGAGACGTCGACCAGCTGGTCGCGTCCAAGGAGAAAGCCATTATGGCTGTCTAGCGCGGCGCTAGAACGGAACGCCGAGGTGGTAGTAGAACTGCGGCCCGGCGTCGTCCATCAAACCGTACGCAAATCCCACGCGGAACGTGAACGGCACAATGTAGCCGACGGTAAAGTCGAGGAAGAGCTCCGCGCCGACGCCTACGCGAAGCTCCGACGCGTCGAAGTTGCGGACCCACGCATCCCCAACGTCCACGAATACGCTCGCGTACGAGCGGTTCAGGAAGACGGGAAGGGTCTGAACGCCGCTCATCCATCGGTAGATGGGGAATCGATACTCTGTTTGCAGCAGCGAAAACCTCGTCCCCCGGCGATGGAATTGTGGGTATCCGCGTAGGGCGACGCCTCCGATGATCCGGTTGTCGCGAAAGCCCTGAATGATATCCGCCTCGGGAAATCCGCCGACCGAGAACGCCCCCCTCCGTCCGAAGTCGCCCCCGCTCATGCCCCCGCCGTAGCGAAACGCGAAGACGTGATGTTGCGCCCACGGGGCTTCCACGAAGCGTCGCCAGCTCCAGCTCGCGTTCACGGATCGAAATCGGCTGCCGATCACAGGATGTGATGCAGCGACGCTAAGGCTGAGACTTCGTCCCTCGGAAGGCGTCATGTCGTAGGTATGTCGGCGTACGTCGGAGTACGACCAACCGACGCGAAGTGAGGTGGCGCGACCGGTGACGGGAAGGACCGGTGGTGGCGTGTTGGGGTCGAGGTTTCCGCCGAAGGACTCTGCCTGGCGTAGGTACGAGAGTGCGTAGCTCGCGCTGATGGTCTCGCTATGAAGTCCGCGCCGAAAGCCGTACGCGAACCCGACGTTCCCGCCGATGGCGTCTTCGATCCACGTTCGATCCGCACCGCCGACCTGAAGTCCACCACGTGGCGCCACGGTTCGAAAGAACCGAAAGTTCAGCGATGCGGGCAAACGGTTGTAGGACCATGCGACGTCCGCGTTGACGTAGCCTTCGACGAGACTCACGCCGAGACGCGCGGTGTAGTTGTGGTAGCCAACGATGTCCGTGCCGGTCACGTTGATGCCGAGCTGGGTCCCGAAGGCGTCGGGCTGAAAGTCGACGGTGTAGCCGCGCGGATAGAGCGTTGATCCAGGCCGGTAGCGGGAGCTTGCGGCAGCGACTTCGCCTACGGGTGTGGGGGCGGGCCGATCGTCGACGTAGGGGGTTGCGGGTCGCCAGCGAGTCCGGTCGACGGCGAGTCGATAGAGGTCGAAGCCGTAGCTCGTGTAGCCCAGGTAGACGATGGTTTCGCCGTCCGGGGAGACCGTCGGTGAATAGGCGCCCGCGATCACATTCGTGATCTGTGAGGTGGTGCCGCGTTCGAGATCGTACGCATAGAGGTTCGCGATTCCGGTTCGGTCCGACGAGAAGTAGAGCGTTCGGCCGTCGGGAGACCAGGCGGGTCCACTGTCGAGCGCGCGATCGTTCGTGACCGGCCGGACGTCGCCGCTGTCCGCGTCGACGAGCACGATGTCGCGATAGCCTCCTGCGGCCCAGCGGCTGATCGCGATGGTGCGTCCATCCGGTGACCACTTCGGGGTGTACACCTGATGAAAGCGTGGGCTTCGAAGTAGTACCTCTGCGGTGCCTTCGACGTCCGCGCGATCCGCAACCATGAGGTGCGTCGTTCCCGCGCTGTTTTGCGTAAACGCGAGCCGTCGCCCGTTGGGTGAGATGTCCGGCGCGCGTGCGCGTCTGCCTTGCGTGAGACGGGTGGTAACTCCGGAGTCGCGATCGTGTTCGAAGAGGTCGTAAAAGAAGTAGATGTCACGGTAGCCGTCGATCGCGTCGTAGACGACCGTGTTTCCCTGCGGCGATGCGTAGGATTCGCCTGCGACCCGCACGAGCTGCGCGACGTTTCCTCCGTCTCGGTCGATGAGCCGTAGCTGTGGGTCGTTGTGCCCGTCATTCACGTAGTAGGACAGGCGGTCGTTGGTGTGAAAGCGTGGCGCTCGACCGATTTCTCCATGAAAGGTGATTCGGTCGCCCTCCACTCTGCCTTCGGCGATCACTCGATCGCGAACCGCCTCGTGCTCACGACGCAGGTCGTCTTTCCATGCGTCGTAGAGATCGACGAAGGTAAATCCGGTGACCCGACGCGCGGCGCGGTTGACGGCGTAGGGAATGAGGCGGCTCCCGTATTCGTGCGAGAGATCCGTTAGCGCGTCTTCCCCGAATCGACCCGCGATGTACTCCACAAAGCGCGAACCGTAGAGATACCAGGCGGTCGAGCGCGGCCATCGGTCCACGGTGGTGGAGAGTTGATCCATTCGAAGCATGCGTCCTTCGAGGACCGCCATGCGCATGTACATCTCGAAGAGCGTGGAGCGCAGGCGTCCCCCCGCCGAGTTCCGCGATTCCATGTAGGTCGCGATGCCCTCGACGAACCAACGAGGCTGGATGAGGTTTGGGGCGTAGACCTTGCCGAGGACCGCGTTGACCACCGCGGGCCAGCCGTGAACGGTATCGAGGTGCAGGACGTGCGTGTGTTCGTGGGTGACGAGGATCGTCAGCCAGTCGTCGTAGTCGGAGAGTGTCGCAAGGTCCTCCGGTGCGGTGACGAAGAGCTCCATTTGGTTGTAGGGGATCGATGTCGCGGAACCGTTGGCGGAGTCGGAGCGGTCCGAGACGAGGATCTGCACGCGCCGGGTGACATCGTGGTCGAGGAGGACCGAGAGTCGCTGGTGAGCTCGTTCGGCCACGAAAGCCACGCGCCGGGCGATGGCGCCGAGGGGCTCGGGGTAGCTGATTTCGAAGTGGTCAGACTGGATGGTCCGCCACGGAACTCGGCGGTCAGAGACCTGTCCCTGGGCTTCCGTCGCCAGCAGCAGCACGGCGAGGGTGGCAACGCAAGGGATCTTTCGCACCCACCCTTTGTATCACCAGGGGTCTAAAGTGGCGCGGCGGAAACGATTTCAGGGGGTTGGGGGCCGTCACATGCTTGACCATTCACCTCCCCAGCTTCTAGCCTAGTCGGACTCAGCGTCGATGGAGCCTCCGGTCCCGAAGATGACGCCGCCCCCGAATCGGCCTGCACGCTCGTATGCGCTGCGATTTATCTCGGGAAAGTACCAAGGCGGGGAATTTCCCCTCCCGGAGACGGGTGAAATTGTGATCGGGCGGTCGAGCGAACTCGACATGGTCCTCGTTGAAGACATGGTCTCGCGGCGGCACGCGAAGATCACGGTCACGAATGGGCAGATCTTCATCCAAGACCTCGGGTCGACGAACGGCAGCTTCGTCAACGGGGAGAAGATCAAGCGCGCGCGGCTGAACGAGGGCGACCGTATTCTGATCGGAACGAGCATCATCAAGGTGATCGCGACGGAGAGCGCCCAGTCGCTTCGGGAGGCGAAGGCGCATCTCGAGGACGTAGCTGCGGGGAAGCGGACGTCTCAGGTCCGGACGATGACGGGGTCGATCGCGGAGGTCCCGCTGCCGGATCTGCTGCAGCTCTTTTCGGCGAGCAAGAAGAGCGGCGTTCTCGTCGTGCGTACCGACCAGGACATCGGCAAGATCTACCTCGAGAAGGGGCGCGTAAACTTCGCGGTCATCAACGACAACTACGACGTCGCTGCGGTGAAGAGCTTCTATCGCATCATTACGTGGGTCGATGGGACCTTCGACATGGCGGCGCCGGAGGACCGGGAGTTTCTCGATCCCATTGAGATGAGCACCGAGGCGCTTCTCATGGAGGCGATGCGGCAGCTTGATGAGGTGCGTCGGCTCGGGCCGGATATGCCGCCGATGGCGTCGCAGGTGTCGCTTTCGGTTCCGCTGATTCCGCCGCTTCGGGACCTTTCCCCGGATGAGCTCGACGTGCTGCAGTTGTGTCACAACTACGGGCACGTTGAGACGGTGTTGAACAAGAGCCTGGCGAGCGACCTCGAGACGAGCAACATCCTCGTCAAGCTGATCAAGGCCGGGTATCTGAAGATCGACTGACGCGCGGCGTCCGGCTCGTCTCAAGTCGTCCGCCTCGTTTTGACAGGTGACCTTCGCCTCGTCTTAGGCCATCCACCTCGTTTTGACAGGTGGTTTTCCGCTAGGCGGGCTCGGCGCGGTGGCTTTGCGCGAACGTCAGCTGCGCGGCCGCAGTTGCATCGGCAAGCGCTTGTCTTAGGCCATCCACCTCGTTTTGACAGGTGGTTTTCCGCCAGGCGGGCTCGGCGCGGTGGCTTTGAGCGAACGTCAGCTGCGCGGCCGCAGTTGCATCGGCAAGCGCTTGTCTTAGGCCATCCATCTCGTTTTGACAGGTGGTTTTCTACTAGGCGTTGCGGTGGATGCCACGCCGACTGACCGGCAACGTGTGTTGACCCGGATGTCAAAAATGGTGGTTGGCCCGGTGTTAGGTGCCACGGGGCCGGGATGAGGGACCGATGTCAAAACTGGTGGGTGGCCTGGGGGCCTTGTTGTGCTGACTTGGCCGCACTCGACGATGTCAAAAACTGGTGGGTGGCCCTGGTTACGTCGACTGCGATGTCAAAACTTGGTGGGTGGCGTAGATGCGGCTCGCCGACTCTGGTCACCCCAATCAGGGCCATCCACCAGTTTTGACATCGGACGGAGCGGCCCGGAGCCTTGATTGTGCTGGGCTGGTGCGATGTCAAAACTGGTGGGTGGCCCTGATTGGGGCGACTCGGCGCTCCGATGTCAAAACTGGTGGGTGGCCTGGGGCTTGGTGGTGCTGGCCTGCAGCTACGTCATGGCTCGCAGTACCCTTGGAGAGTGTCGCCGTCCTGGACGCTCGGATGGGTCGGCAAGAGTGGAGCGCAGCGCCCGTCTCCGGGGCATCCTTGGGCGGCGCCTGTTCCGATGGTAACCAAGCACGGCTGTCGACACGCGGTCACGCCCGAATCGTCAGGGACGCACAAGAGTCCTCGCGTACAACGCTCTTCAACGGCCGACCCGCAAGGGTCTCCGAGTTCCCGCTCTCCGAAAACGAAGCTTCCTGCCGCGAAACAAGACGACAACGCGACGTCCACGGCGTCTGGACCAAGCGCGTCGAGCGTCTGAAAGGGACCGCACTCCGAGCCTTCCGCACACTCGCCGGGCATCGGCAGCGAATAGCTGCAGGCGATCGTGCAAACGCCGTTTTCGGTCGCCGAATCGAAGATGCAGTCGGAGTCCGGAGGGCACTCGCGCTGGCTGCTACACGCCCGAAAACACGCAAAACCGCGGCAGATGGTTCCCGGTTGGCAGTCGCGCGAGATGGTGCCCTCGGGGCCGCAGGCTTCTCCGTGGTCTCGGGTGTCGGTTTCATCGGGAACTACACAGTCGAAGCGCGCGAGCCCCAAGCTCGAGTAGCACGCGTACCCGACCGGGCAGCCGTCGCCATCGATGGGTCGGCAGACATCGACTTCGATCGGACCGCAGTGTCCCGCTTCGCGACAGGTGGAGTCCTCGCAATCGACAAGTCCGTTGCGATCGCTGTCGC
>JBCDAA010000083.1:0-25322 GCA_039186435.1 Myxococcota bacterium
AAGAGATCCCCCGGACCGATCGGAGCGCCGGTCGGGGTGGAGGTCGGAACATCCCCGCGAAGAATCGCGTGCGCGCCCTGCACGATCGCGCTCTCCGCGGCCTGCCGAAAGACTTCTTCGAGACGCACGACGGCGCCGACCTCGCTGGCGATCAACTCGCGCAACACCTGTCCTGCACCCACCGGCGGAAGCTGGTCGACGTCACCCACCAAGATGAGGCGCGTGGAGGGCGCGACGGCTTCGAGGAGCGAGCTCGCGAGCTGAAGGTTCAGCATGGACGCTTCGTCCACGAGAACAACCTCGGCTTCGAGAGGCTGCTCGCTGCCGCGTTGAAACCCGCCGAGCATCGGATTCCACTCCAGCATGCGATGGATCGTGGTCGCCTCCGCGCCGGTCGCTTCCGTCAGGCGCTTGGCGGCTCGCCCCGTCGGCGCGCACAAGAGAATCCGTCGCTCAAGCGCCTGCTGCGCACGAACGATGGCGCGGACGGTGGTCGTCTTGCCGGTTCCCGGTCCACCCGTGAGGACGGAGAGCCCCGCCTCGAGCGAGGTTCGTACCGCGAGCGCCTGCCGTTCACTGAGCGAGAGCCCTTCGGTCGCTTTGGTCACCGCCGCGTCGATTCCCTCGGGCGTTTTTCGCGGGCGTGCGAGTGTTCGAAAGGCTTTCGCCACGAGGCGTTCGGCGCGATGAAGCGGCGGCGGGTAGACGTCGTCTTCTTCGAGAATGACGAGGCCGCGCAGGGCGAGAACGTCGATCGCGGCATCGACCTTCTCCGGAGGCAATCCCAAACGCCTCGCCTCCTCCACGACCTGCATGCGTTCGAGAAAGACGTGGCCGCGGTCGGATGCGCGCGCGAGAACGTGAAGGGCGGCGCCGGCGGCCCGCCGCGGGTCTTCCGGTCCGATGCCAAGGCTGCGTCCGATGTCGTCGGCTTTGCGAAACCCAATGCCCGAGATTTGCTCTGCGACGAGATACGGGTCTTCACGAAGCACCCGGGCGGCGTCCTGGCCGTAGTGGCGCAGGACCTTGCGCGCGAGAAAAGGGCCGAGACCAACGCCGTGAAGAAAGGCGAGGAGCTCCGCCTCGTCGCGGCGGGCGCGCACGGCTTCCGAGATCGCCGATGCGCGTTGTTTGCCGATTCCGCTGACCTCGCGAAGGCGCGTCGACTGGCTCGCGATCACATCGAGCGTCTGATCCCCGAAGCGGTCGACGAGTCGCTCGGCGAGGCGTTTGCCGATGCCCGGAATCAAGCCGGAGCCGAGGTAGCGAATGATGCCCTTGGTGGTGTCGGGAACGATGGGCGTAAACGCCTGCACCTGAAAGCGGCGTCCAAACACCGCGTGCTGGGACCACCGGCCTTGGAGCCGTAGCGTTTCTCCGACCGCGACGGCGCCGAGGTCTCCCACCCCGACGAACTCGTCGTCTCGCTTGAGGCGCGAGAAGCGCACCACAGAGAAGCGGCCGTCTTCGCTTGCAAAGACGACCTCTTCCACCGCGCCATCCACGACTTCGTCTCGGCTCACGGCGGCGGCGTCTCACGACCAGGGGTACACGGGGCCGCGAAGAAATCGGTCGCGTCGTCCGCGCGGCCGAGACCTTGGCGAACCCAGCACACGCCCGGGTCTGGGGCAGGTAGTGCAGGAAACGAAGAGAGCCGATGCCCACTCGCGTTCCGAAGGAAGAGCGGTTCGCCCGCGTTTGAGAGGCCCCCCGAGGCGAGGCTGCCGTCCACGCGAATCAGAGGAATGCCCGCGGGGACGGCCGGGTCGTCCGGGTGGTCGGGATCAAAGGGAGTTGCGACCACGAGGACCCTGCCCCCTGCGGGAACAAGAGGTCCTGGGCCGAAGGTGTCGCCCTCGCGATCACCGCGGTCCGCGAGCGTCATTCCTTCGAGGGACCACGGCACGGCGCCGGAGTTTATCAGCTCTACATATTCTTGCCGGGGCTCCGGTCCGCGTGGATCCGCGCGGACCTCGGCGATGGTGATCGGCGCGAGGGGAGGGAGCGTTTCAAGGGGGAGCTCAACCGAGAGCATGCTGCCGCTCAAGCCTTCGAGGCTAAGCCGAGCGGCAACCGGAGTTTCCGGCGGTAGCTCGTCGACGCGGAGGGAGAACTCGCCGCGCGGAGCCAACGTCGAGAGGCGCCGCGTTCCGGCTTCGACGACGACCAGCCCCGGACCGCTCGCGCGACCGCGGATTCGAATCGAGGTGTCGTCGGCGAGGGCGCAGAGCCCATGCGTGGCGTACTCGTCCATCGCGCAGGGCTCCTCGAGAAGGTCGAGATCGTCGTGAAGTTGGTCGCCCGTCTCGAACCCAACATTCCAGGGGCCGACCGGCGCGCCGCCGCGATCGCGGACTCGGTCGCCGACCGACACCCGGTAGGCGCGGCGCGGTTCGAGAACGCCCTCAAACGAAAGGCGCACGCAGGTGCCCGAGGGCCATCCCACGTCGCGGCACGCGACACGATCGTTGTCGGTACGGACGACCCCCGCGGGGCCCTCGAGGGTGATGCCTTCGATCCCCTCCACAACGTCGTCGAAACGCACCGCGACGAAGCGGAGGGCGAGGGGAACGCCGGCCATACCGTCGGGCGGCCAGGACGCTCGCGCGTGCGCACCAACCTCGCGTTCTCCAACCTGAAAGGCTGCAACGAGCGGCTCCGTGAGGGCAACGCCGCCAAGGTCGTTCGCCCACGTTCCGACCCCGACCACGTAGCGTGCGCCCGTGTTGAGCGTTGCGGGTGTAAGTTCGACGCGCGAGCCCTCGACGTAAATCTCAAACGGTACAGCGCGCCGCCGATGGCTCTCGCGGACCGGCGTCCGCCGAAGATCCGCGCGCAGCTCCTCATCGTCGAGAGCCGTCGCCTCGAGGAGGACGATCGCGTCGGCCGTGTCGGCATCGAACTCGCGGTTGAACTCGAGGGTGACCACGGGGCGGAGGGGAGCGTTGTCGAGGGGCCAAACGTCGCCGTGGCGGTCGCCGATGCTCCACTCATCGACGCGAAAGGGGCTCGGCGCCGTGTCGACGGTCGCGCTGTCTGGGGCGTCGAAGGACGAGGGCGAAAAGCAGCCGGTCGCCGAAAAAAACAGAGCGAGGAGTTTGAGCGAGCGCATGCCCGCTCATCGCTTGGCGACGCCCGCAGTTGCGCGGGTAGGATGGGGCGTGCAGCGGGGACAACGGATCGCTGGCCGCTACGAAGTCGAAGGAGCTCTCGGGAATGGTGGCGTGGCGCGGCTCATGATCGCGCGCGACCTTCGCGAGGATCGCCACGTCGTTCTCAAGTCGTTGCAGCCTGCGCACCTTGGTGATGCGCTCGTCGTTCGACGCTTTGCGCGCGAGGCTGCGATTCTTGCTCTCGCTCCGATCCCGCATGTGCCACGGCTGCTCGCCGCGCACGAGGACGTTCTGGTGCTGGAGTATGTTTCGGGAACGACGCTGGCAGACGTTTTACTCGAGGGTTCACTGGAGACGTCGCGCGCCGTTGCGATTGCGACCCAACTTCTCGAGGCGCTCGAGGCACTTCACGGGGCTGGGGCTGTGCATCGCGACATCAAACCGGACAACGTGATCGTCGACGGGGATCGCGCGACGCTGATCGACTTTGGCATCGCCGCGTTTCTCGATGGACGCGACGAGTGCACGCCCGTGGGGGTCTCGATGACGACGCTTGCCTTTGCGACGCCGGAGCAGCTCACGGGGTCACACGGTCGCGACCCGCGGGTGGACGTGTACGCAGTGGGAATGCTGCTCTTCCTCATGCTGGCTGGCGAAATGCCGTATCGAGCGACGGCGCCCGCGGAGCTCGCACGCTGTATCCAAGATGAACCGGTACCCCCGCTGCGGGCGTTTCGTCGCGATCCTCCCACGCACCTTGAAGGGATCGTTCGACGCGCGCTCGCGAAAGATCCCTCGCATCGTTGGAAGAGCGCGCTGGCGATGCGGCGTGCGCTTCTTGCATTTCCGGGCTGACGACGTTGGCGAGGCGCCAGATAGCTCTTATGGTGTCTTCCGTGGACAGCGGCCCAACACGTGACGTGCTCGCCACGCCGGTGCTGGTGCTCAACAAGAGTTACCAGCCTGTGCGCATCACCTCCGCGCGAAATGCCTTTCTTCTCCTTTACGGGGATCGCGCGCACGCTCTCGATAGCGAGTACGAACCTCACGATTTCGTCGGCTGGTCGGAGCTCGAGCCACGAGCTCAGGATCTTTCGATTCGTACCCCGACTGGTGCGCTTCGCGTTCCGCGTCTGGTGCTCCTGCGGGGGTACAACCGGGTGCCGCGGACACCGCTTCGGCTCTCTCGACGAAACGTTTTTCTCCGCGATGGACATGCGTGCATGTACTGCGGCGATACCCGCGAGCTGACCATCGACCACGTGCTTCCGCGGTCGCGGGGCGGTCGCTCGACGTGGGAGAACCTCGTTGCCTGCTGTCGTAGCTGCAACCTCGCAAAGGGACGCCGCACGCCGGAGGAGGCGGGGATGAAGCTTCGCGCACCTGCGATTCGTCCGACGTGGACGGTCGTTGTGCAGCTGAGTGGCGTGAACGAACAGCTCCCCGACTGGGAGCCCTTCCTCGCTCCGCTTCGCGACAAGCGGCGTCGTTCGACCGCCGCGTAGAACAGTCCATTGCTGTTCGTTTGCTGTTCGGTTTGCCCGAGCGGTGATTTGTTTCGTCTCCTTGCACGGCGCCAACCTGCGCACCATGTCCCTGCGCACCATGACCCTGCGCGGGGAGGCGAAGATGGACGACGAAGTCGTACCCGAACGAAACGTGTTTCCGTGGGTGATGCTGGTTGTGCTCCTGCTCATCGCAGGCGGCATTGCAGCCTTTCTCCTCATTGATGTGCGGTCCGCGGAACCCACCCGAGTCGTGGTGGTCGGGAATGGGGCGCCCGGTCTGCAGCCGATCGAAGAGAACGTGGTGGAGCTTCTTCGCGAAGCGGGCCTCGACGCTCTCTCCGGAGAGCCTATCGACACCCTCGATGGGCTCGCGGCACGGGCGGAGACGGCGGAAGCGGCCCATGCGGTGTGGTTTTCCCTCGATACGCAGCCAGAGCGAGAAGGCCTCGTCGAGGGAAGCACGCTCTACCGAACCGAGCTTCAGGTTCACATTTCGACCGATGGCGACATGCAGGATCCGCTCGAGGTCGAGTTTACCTTCGAGCGCACATCGAGTGACGACGCAGTGCGCCGCGTTGCAGGTACCTGGGTCGACTACTTCGTTCCGCTCATCGTCGACCGACTTGTGAACTCGGCGTCTCTCGGTGGCCTGATCGACGGCGACCCGACGATGGATCAACTCGCGTACGTACGGCTCCTTCGGCAGGCGAGGCCGCAGCTTGAGGGCGTACGGGACCGCACCGAAGCCTACGAAGAGTTTTGCCAAAGCGAAGCCGACGCCCTCGAAGCGCTCGGCGAAGAGGGCGTGGAGTGCACCGGCGATCCGTGTGGCCAATGGACGATGCTCGGCGTGACCGCGGACGGGTCGCACGCGATCGTGCAGGACTTAACCCGCAGGCCGATGTTCGGTTTCCAGCAGAGTCGCTTTCGCTGGCTCGAGCCTCCCGAGTCGGTCGCGCGCCTTGAGCTCGCTTCAGGCGAGCGTCAGTCCCTCGTGAGGGCGGGACACTTCTATGGCTTCGGGGATCTCACCGCGGATCGGCGACGCATGGGCGTGAGTTTCTTTGGAACCACCGGCTCGCTCGGAATCGTGGTCCTCGATGTCGAGGACGGATCGTGGAAGCAGAAGGTCATGCTTGGTCCGCGGGAGCGCTCGTACGCAGCGCGGCCGAGTCCCGAAGGCGATGAGGTCCTGATTCAGCTTCGCAACGAAGGGTGGTGGATCATGAAGGGAACCGAGCGAACGCCTTTGCCAGGGGTGTCGCGAGCGCGGTGGATCCTTCACGGCGGCGTGCCGCATGTCGTGGCACGACAGGCGCAGACCCTCGTGCTCTTTTCAGCGACCGGCGAGAGTGTTGGGCGGCCGGTCGATCTCGAAGGACGGTTGGATACGCTCGTCGCGACCGACGGCGAGCAGGTGTACGTCCAGATTCGAACGAGCGATGGGTGCGACTACGCCCAGGTGGATATGGGGGCTGGGCGGATCGTCGAGCGAAGCGCGCTTCCTGCGTGCATCGATGATGTGAGCCGCCTTCCGGACGGGCGGCTCGTCGGGGTTGCGGAAGCCACCCGGGAAGGGGACGTGCCAGGGGACGACGAGGTTGTCGTGGTTAATCCTGCCACCGTCGAGATGACCCCGCTGACGAGTGGGCCCTATCGGGAAGAAGCCGCGTTTACGTCGGCCGACGGTCGTCGCGTCGTCTTTAACCGTCGCTTGGACAACTGGCCGCGCGACTTTGACATGCGGATCTATCGCCGCGTCGTCTGCTGGACCGACATTCCTCCGCGCTGAGACGGCTTGCCATCAGGGAGGGGCGTGGTAGCGAATTTCGTGGGCGAAGAAGTCGACTTAGAGCTATTTCGCGAACCGGCCGAGGACGGCGCGGCCAACGCGCCGGGTCCCAAACTCCTTGCGGTCGCCGGGGCGAAGGGTGGCGTTGGAAAGAGTCTTCTGACCGCAAACCTCGGGGTCTACCTCGCGACCATCGGTCGTCGTGTCGTCGTCGTCGATGCGGATCATGGTGGCGCGACCCTTCATGCGTTTTTCGGAGTCGCCCACCCGAGCGGGATTCCTACCTATCATCCGCCGGCTCCGACCTTTATTCGTGCGGCAGATGACGATGACGGGTTCTTCGACCTGGTGGACGACGAGGACGTTGACGACGAAGCCGGGACCGACCCGGAGATCGAAGTCGAGCCGCCGACGGGTCCCGTTCAGCTTCCGCTTCCGAACCTTCGGCTTCTCCACGCGGGAATCGATGAGCCGCCGCGCGGTTCGAGACGACGCGAGCGGCGCGGTCGTTTGGCGGAGCGTCTGCGCGCGCTCGACGCGGACTTCGTAGTCATCGACCTCGGCGCAGGAACGCCGCGCTCGCTTCTCGATCTTTGGCTCGACGCAGACCTGAAAGTCTTTGTCACGCTGCCGGAACCGACCGCGATCGAAGGAACCTACCGCTTCATGCGGGCGGCGTACGCACGAAGTTTGAAGCGGCGGGCCGAACCCGGAGACGAGCGTCGGCGCGTTGTGCAGGAGCTTCGTGCGCTCGGGAACAGCCCTCCGCCGCTCGACCTTCTTGGCGCGCTTGGCGAAAACGAAGACGATCCGCTCCTGCCGAAAGCAACCGAAGCGGCGGCGGAGTTTGAGCTTCCACTCGTGGTTAACCAAACCCGCCTTCGCGCCGACCTCGAGCTGGGCGATTGGATCGCGACCGCAACGCGCCGGCGTCTCGGCGTGCGGGTCGACTACCTGGGCTACATCGACGCGGACGATACGGTGTGGAACACGCTGCGAACCGGCCGACCGCTTCTGGTGGAGAGCCCGGGTACCAAGGCCAGCCGCAACATCGAAAAGATCGCGCGTCGCCTCTTGGCGCTCGATGCGGGAAAGCGCCGCGCCGCGTCGCTTCCGCAGGTTCCCCTGAACTCGCATCACGACCTCTTGGAGGTCGATCGAGGCGCGACCGACGAGGAGATTCGGCGAGCGTACAAACGTGCACGCGAGCTCTTCTCCCCAGGCTCGCTCGCTTGTTACGGGCTCTTCGATTCGGACGGGCTGGGTCGCCTGCGGGCTCGCCTTGAAGAAGCGCACGACGTACTCCTCGATCCCGCGCGGCGTCGCCCCTACGAGCTTTCGGTGTTTCCGATCGTGGCCGACGTGGACCCGGACGAAGGCGAAGATCTAACGGACGAGGGGCCGATGCCGCCAGCACCCGTGATTACGCCGGAGACAGACTTTACGGGCGGACTGCTCCGCGCAGTTCGCGAGTCGCAAGGCATCCGAATCAAAGACGTCAGCGCCCACACGAAGATCGGTATGACCTTCCTTCAGGCGATCGAGCAAGATGATTTTGGCACCCTTCCGGCGCAGGTGTACGTGCGCGGGTTTGTGACGGAGTTGGCGAAATACCTGAAGCTCGATCCGGAGCACGTCAGCCGCACCTACGTTCGGCGTTTTCGTCGCTGGGTCGAAGAGCAGGGCGCATGAACCTGGTCCTTGGTTCCGGTTCGCCGCGGCGGCGGGAACTTCTTGCTGCCCTTGGGCTCGCGTTTGAGGTCCGCGTTCGGGAGGTGGACGAGTCGCCCATCGAACGCGAAGACGCGCAGGTGATGGTGGCGCGGCTGGCGCAGGCGAAGCTCGAGGCGGTGATGGAGCTCTCACCGGACGCCACCGTGCTCGCGGCAGACACGGTGGTGATCGTTGACGGGGACGTTCTCGGCAAGCCTCAGTCGCCGGAGGAAGGGCGCGCGATGCTGCGCCGCCTCGCCGGCCGAAGTCATCAGGTGACGACCGCGGTCGCGCTCGGTCGCGGGGGCCAGGTTCTCGAGGTGGAGCGAACGACCACCGAGGTCGTGTTTCGACCCCTGACGGAGGCGGCGATCGAGTCGTACGTCGCGTTTGGCGAAGGGGAAGACAAGGCGGGCGGCTACGGCATTCAGGGGCGGGCTGGCGCGTTCGTGATCGAGATTCGCGGGAGCTACAGCAACGTTGTCGGCCTTCCGATGGCGCAGACCTGGCTTCTTCTCGAACGCCACGGGGCACTGCCGTGAGTGTCGCGACGCGTCTCGCAGCCATTCGAAACGAGATCGAGGACGCGTGCGCCGAGGCGGGGCGCTCTCCGGAGAGCGTGACCCTCGTCGCGGTGTCGAAGCGGCACAGCGTCGATGCGATTCGGGAGGCTTACGCGGCCGGACAGCGCGTCTTCGGGGAGAACTACGCCCAGGAGCTCGGCGCGAAGGCGGAAGCGCTTTCGGATCTCGACATCGAGTGGCGCATGATCGGACACCTCCAACGAAACAAGGTGAAGGTGGCCCTGGGCGCGGGCGCTGCGGTCGACGCGGTGGATTCGGTTCGTTTGGTTCGCGCGATCGAGCGTCAGGCGACCGCGTCAGTCGAGGTGTTTCTCCAGGTGAACGTCGCGCAGGAGCCGCAAAAGAGCGGCGTGTCGCCTGACGAGTTGGGCGCGCTCGTCGAAGCGGCGCGCGCCTGTGAACACGTGAGCCTGAAGGGACTGATGACCATCCCTCCGGCGGGCGTCGATCCCCGCGGGATCTTTCGCGCGCTCCGCGAGCACGCTGCGACGTACGAACTCACGGGTCTCTCCATGGGCATGAGCGCCGACCTTCGCGTGGCGATTGCGGAAGGTGCGACGATGGTGCGCATCGGCACCGCGATTTTCGGCCCACGGCCTTCTTTCTAGCCCGCGCGTACTTTGAACTGGTTGTGCGATCGCGCAGGGCTGCGGTCCGTTCAAAGGAAGTGTGGTCTAGCCTCGGAAGCGGCGACGAAGGAGGAGAACCGCTACGAAGTGCGCGGCGAGGCCTGATGGGCGCCCGCCGACCGAACAGTTGTCGGCGGTTGATTCGGCTGGTGTTCCGCTTTCGGCCGGAGTTTCTGTAGGTGCCGTTTTCGCCTCCGCCGCTTGCGTCCGCGCCGGTTCCGGTCCCGCCGGCTCGTCTTCGGTGACTTCCATCGAGGTCGGGGGCGGCGACTCCTCGGTCGCTTCACACGGTTGGTATTCGACCGCGCGCCCTTCGGTACACGAGTTGTCTGCGCGACACGCGCCGATCAGAAAGCTCCGTACGACGGGATTGCGGACTCGGCGGATGCGAACCTCACGGTCCTCAACGCAGCGGCAACGCGCCATGCACGCCGAGCCGTCAGGGCAGGACTCGGAGGCGCAGTCGATCGGGGCACACGACTCCCTGTGATTCTGAATTCGCGTTCGCTGTCCCGGAGGACATTCGCCGGGGTAGGGCCGGATGACGTCGGCCGAAGCGAGCGTGGGGAGGGAGAGGACCAGTGCGCAATGCAGGAACGAGCGGTGCAAGTGCGTCCAGGTGTTCGGCATCGTCGACTCCGCTCGAACCATGTACCCAGCGGCCGACACGATCTACCCCAGCTTTTCCTCGAGGTCCTTCCCGAGCTCCTTCGAGCGCAGCGTTGCCTTTTCGACCGCGTCGATCAGCGTCGTGCGCAAACCTCCGGATTCGAGGGTATGGAGACCCGCGATGGTCGTACCGCCGGGACTGCAGACCATGTCTTTGAGGCGTCCGGGGTGGTCCCCCGTTTCGAGAAGAAGTTTGGCGGCGCCAAGGACCGTTTGCGCGGCGAGGTTTTGCGCTGCCCGTCGACCGAGCCCCATCTTCACCCCTGCGTCGGAGAGGGCTTCGATCACCACGAAGATGAACGCGGGGCCGCTTCCGCTGAGTCCCGTCACGGCATCGAGGAGGTTCTCCTCGAGCGTTTCGGTGATTCCGACACTTCGAAAGAGCGTGCGCACGAGCTCGAGGTCCTCCTCCGAGGCGTGGGTTCCGGCGGCGATGCCGGTGGCGCCTTCGCGAACGAGCGCCGGCGTGTTCGGCATGCAGCGAACGACGCGGGTGCCGCTGACCAGCTGCTTTTCCATCGACGCGATGGACACTCCCGCCGCGATGGAGACCACGAGTTTCGTTGGGCCGGTCGAGGGCGCGATTTCACGAAGCACGCGATCGAAGACCTGCGGTTTCGTTGCGAGGAGGATGACGTCGGCGAAGCTCGCGACTTCGACGTTGGACGCGGTGGTGGCGATCTTAAGCGTCTTCGCGAGATCATCCCGGCGCTCTTCGCGCGGGTCGCTCACCATGATCTGCTCCGGCTTGCTCGCTTCCGCCTCGAGGAGCCCGCGGAGAAGCGAGGTGCCCATGGTGCCGCCGCCGATCACGCCGATTCGTTGTGTCATAGGGCTCAGATAGCACGGGCTCTTGTCCTCTGCGTCCCGCCGCGACATACCCCGGCGATGGATCCGCGATCGCGACTACGTACCGCCCTGGCGCGATGGCGACGAAGCGAGGCCGCGCATCATCGGGGGCGAGCTCTCAGGGAGCCGGAAAGCGTGATCTTTCCGCCGGAGGCGGCCCTCGAATGGCTGCGCCAAGGCGCGTCCGAGCTTTCGACGGAAGAGGCGTCGGCGTCTCTCGCACACCTTTGTCGCGCGATCGCGGAGCAGTCGATCACGCCGCTGCGCGCAGAGCTTGCCCGGTTTGATGCGTCCGAGATTCGAATCGGGCGCGAGAAGGTTCGGGCGCAGCCGGCCACGGCGGAGCTTCGTGCGGGGTCCCGTCGCGGCGATGCGTTGGAGGTCGCTCTCAACGACGCCTACGAGCCGCTGCACGAGCGCCTGATGCGTCTTCGGGCGCGGGCGAATCGCGCCGCGGGCGAGGCGTGGGCGAGCGCGAGCCTTCCGGCGCATCCGGACGCGGGTCCTTCTTCGGACGATCGACGAGCGGCGGCGCGCGACTGGCTCGCGACGACGGAGACGTTTCTTGATGAGTTCCCTGCGCCCGAAACGATCGCTGTGCTCTTTCAGCAGCTTCGTTGGCAGGAGGGCGACCGCCTCTTTCATCCTCGGGAGCGCTACCGAAATGCGGGAGCGCGCTGGGCGCCTCTCTCCTTGGAGCGCGAACTTCGGCGGGCGGTGCGGGTCGGGCCGGTTCACCACGACGCGACAGCGCGCGCGCGCGTTTTGGTGCATGTTCCCGCGGACGACATACGCGTCCTACCCGCCGCGCAGGACCTCGGCTGGCAGAGCGAAGTGGAAGCCGCCCGCGCAGTGGGGCGCGCCCTTGGGCGTGCGCTCGCGTCCCCGGGACCCTTCGCCCTTCGACACGCCACGGTCGGTACGACCGCTCGGGCGCTTGGTGAGCTTGCGGTGTTGGTGCTCATCGATCCACTCCGGTTGCGAAGGGAAGGGTGGACCCGTCGCGACGCCGAGGAGATTCGTCGGATCGCCGTGTGGCGCATGCTCCTCGCGTCGCGACTGGATGCTGCAGCGCTCCTTCTCGCCGATCCCTCGCCCGACGCGGCGGCAGCCTCGATCGCATCCGCGCTTCGAGTGACCCTTCGGCCGCACCTCGCGGCCGCACTTCTCGCGCTCCCTTCCGGCGCGGGGGTCCGGTTTCGCGCGAACCTCGGCGCGCTTCGGCTTTGGACCGCGCTTCGCGAGCGCTACGACGAGGACTGGTACCGAAACCCGCGTGCCGAAGAGGCGATTCGCGCGGGTTGCGAAGGTGCGGGCGCGTCGAGCGTCGAGGCCTGGTGCGAAGCGACGGACGCAGAGGACGCGCCGGAGACTCGCATCGCCGAACTGCTTGACCCCTGCTAGCCTCCCCGAATGTCCAGCTCTTTTGCGGCGCGCCGCGAACGTTTTCTTGAGGCCATCGGGCCCGGAGTCGCCGTCTTTCCCGCCGCTCCGGTGATGATTCGGAACAACGACGTCGAGCACGCCTACCGCCAGGACAGCGACCTTTTTTACCTTGCCGGGTTTGACGAGCCGGATGCGGTGCTCGTCCTCACCAACCAGCATCCAGAGCATCGCGCGATCCTCTTCGTCCGTCCTCGAAACAAAGAGCGCGAGATTTGGGACGGTCCTCGCGCGGGGGTCGATGGAGCGCTCGCCGACTACGGGGTCGACGCCGCGTTTCCGATCGGACAGCTCCGGGAGCGACTCCCGGACTACCTCGCGGATGTCGATCGCGTCCACGCGCGCATTGGCCGCGGGCATCCATTCGACACGAAGCTATTCGCTGCCTTTGAAGCGGTGCGGCGGCGAGGTCGCCAGGGCGTGCGCGCACCGACCGAGATTGTCGATCCAGGCAAAGTCCTTCACGAGCTGCGTCTGTCGAAGACCGGCGACGAGGTGGCTCAGATGCGAGCGGCCGCGGAGGTCACTCGCAAGGCGCACGTCGAGGCGATGCGCTTCGCGGCTCCCGGACGATACGAGTACGAGGTCGCCGCGGAGATTCACCGCATCTTTCAAGCGGGAGGGAGCGCTCGCGCTGCGTACGACAGCATCGTTGGCAGTGGACCCAACGCCTGCGTGCTTCACTATCGAAGCAACGGGCGCCGCATGGAAGACGGCGACCTGCTTCTCATCGATGCGGGCTGTGAACTCGACTACTACGCGTCGGACGTGACTCGAACCTTTCCCGTGAGCGGCACCTTCAGCGACGCACAGCGCGCCCTTTACGAGGTGGTTCTCGAGTCGCAGATCGCGGCCATCGACGCGGTGAAGCCCGGGGCAACCCTTGACGATGTGCACTTTGCCGCCGCGCGCGTGATCGCCGAGGGGTTGCTCGAACACGGACTGCTCGAGGGCGGCATCGACGACGTGATGGAGCAGCAGAGCTACAAAGCGTTCTTCATGCACCGCACGTCCCACTGGCTTGGGATGGACGTTCACGACGTCGGCGCGTACTTCGTCGACGGAGCGCCGCGACCGCTTGAGCCGGGGTTTGTGCTGACCGTCGAGCCCGGCATCTACGTCGCGCCCGATGCGGATGTCGACGAGCGCTGGCGAGGGATCGGCATTCGGATCGAGGACGACATCCTCGTCACCGCGGACGGGTTTGAAAACCTCACCGCATCGATTCCGAAGTCGGTGGCGGACGTCGAAGCCGCTAGTTCCAGCTGACCTCGAGGCCCGCGGGCTCCACCGACGTTTGGCATGCCGGCGCGAGGGCACCCGAGAGCTCAAGGTATCGCTGGACGAAGCCAGCCATCACCTGCAGGAAAGGCCGCGACTCGGGTCCGCGAAGGACTTCGACGCGCTTTCCGCGGATGGTCACCTCGCTCGCTTTGACGTAGGCGCCCCAAAGGGTGGGGACCCGCTCGAGGGCAGTGTTGGGGGCGGAGCTTCGAAGCATCACGGGATGCCGGGTCGGGAGAAGCTGGCCGGCCACGGCGCGGCCCATGGAGAGGAGTTCGCGGGAGTCGCCTCGACCGAGAATTCGATCGACCGCGTCGAACCACGCGAGGACCGGCGGTGCGGGAAGCCAGGTCACCGGGAGAATCACATCGTCGAGGGCGCCTCGATCGGAAGCCGTCAGCGCGTGGAGCGGATCGTCAGCGCGCTTTCCGTGCCGAATCCCAAGATCCCGGCGCGCTGCGAGGACGAACGCGCCCTTAATCTCCGCATCCCCCGAGTAGGGCGTTTCCGGAAGCCGCGCCCGCGTGGCCGTCACCGGCGTGTGCGTCGTCAGGGGCTCCGCTTCCTCCTGCCAATCCGCAGAGGAGAGAGCGAACGGCCGCGGCCGGTCCGCGAAGGGAACGGGAACATAGAGGGGCGAGGTCTCGCGAGCGAGCGACACGTCGGTCATGACCGAGGTCGGGGCGGTCGCCGTGCTCGGTGCGGAGGGCTCGGCCTCAACTTCTTCCTCCTCGACCGGATCCGCGCCAAAGGGAACGAGTGCTCGGCGCATCGCGCGCGCGTCGAGGAAGCGGTGTTCCGGGGTTCGCGCGAGCGCGCGATGCACGACGGTACAGAGCGAGTGCGGGAGTGTGGGGACCAGCACCTGCAGCCGTTCCGCGCCGCCCGTGAGAATGCTTTGAAGAAGTGCGTGATAGTTCTTGCCGCGAAAGGGCAGCTGCCCGCTCAGGCTTTCGTAGAGGATGACGCCGAGCGCGTAGAGGTCGACGCGATGGTCCACCTCGCGCATGCCGCGCGCCTGCTCCGGCGACATGTAGTGCGGCGTGCCGACCATCATGCCGGTACGCGTCAGCTGGGTGGCTTCAGGGGTCGTCGCGACTTTGGAGACCCCGAAGTCGAGCACCTTCACGAAGTCCCGGCGACCGCCCCGGCGCGTGAGAAAGATGTTGTCCGGTTTGAGGTCGCGGTGAATGACGCCGCAGTCGTGCACGGCCTCGAGCGCGGCGAGGACCTGCCCCGCGATGCTCGCGGCTCGGCGGGGCGTGAGTTTCGATTCGCGCCGGAGTTTGGCGGCGAGCGTTTCCCCTTCCAGTAGCTCCATCACCAAAAAGGGCGCGCCGTCTTCCGCGAAACCGAGGTCGAGGATATCCACGATGTTCTCGTGGCCGGTCGCACCCGCCGCGCGCGCTTCCCGTTGAAAGCGATGCACGGCGTGACCGTCGACCGCGAGCTCTGGATGAAGTCGCTTGAGGGCGACGCGGCGACCGATGGCGAGGTGCGTCGCTTCGTACACCGCGCCCATGCCGCCTTCGCCGATGACGCCGTGAATCTCGTAGCGACCCGCGACGATTCGGCCGACCAGGGCCGGGCCCGCGGTGAGCGCTTTTCCGGTGTTTGGGCAGTGCGACCAGCCGCTCGGATGCACCTGACCGCAATGCGGGCACTGAATCTCGCTTCCGCGGGAACCGTCCGGCGCCGTCTTCGAGGTCGTCATCCTAGGCGATCAAAACGACGACGGTGGTTTGCTGGCGGCCGGCGTCATCTTTCCATCCTTGTAGCGACCCCAGTAGTCGTCGAAGAGCGCCTTTACCTTTCCAGAGAGGAAGTACATGCCGAGGATGTTTGGGAAGGCCATTCCGAGAACCATAAGGTCGCTGAAGGTGATGACGCTGTCGAGCTTGAGAACCGACCCGAGTACGACAAAGACGAGGAACATCACCTTGTAGACCATCGACGTCCCGGTTCCGAAGAGGTACGTCCAGCAGCGTTCGCCGTAGTAGCTCCACGAGATCATCGTGGAAAACGCGAACATGAACACCGCAAAGCTAAGGACGTACTTGAAGCCCGGGATGACCGTGCTGAACGCGTTGGAGGTCATCTCGACCCCTTCGACGCCGTCCTGGCTGTAGGCACCCGTGATGACGACGACGAGGCCCGTCATGGTGCAGACGAGAATCGTGTCGATAAAGGGCTCGAGGAGCGCGACGATCCCTTCGCGAACGGGCTCATCGGTTGCTGCGGCGGAGTGGGCGATCGACGCGCTGCCGACGCCAGCCTCGTTCGAAAACGCAGCCCGCTGAAAGCCCACCATCAACACGCCGACGAAGCCGCCGCCGATGGCTTCGGGGGAGAACGCCTGGCTGAGGATCATGCCGAACGCGGGGCCGATCTGACTGGCGTTCGCGACCAGGACGATGATGCCGCCGATCAGGTAGACGCCGCACATGAGCGGCACGATGTAGCCGGCGACCTTTCCGATGCGCTTGATGCCGCCGATGATCACGATCCCGACGAGGACCGCGAGGATGAGCCCGTAGGCGACCTTGCCGCCACCGCCTTCGAAGACATCGAGCACGCCCGCAACCTGCGCGTAGCTTTGGTTCGCCTGGAACATGTTGCCGCCGCCTAGGCTTCCGCCGATGCACATGATCGCGAAGAGGACCGCCAGGCCCCGCCCGAGGCTGGCAAAGCCCATCTCCTTGAGACCTTTGTGCAGGTAGCGCATCGGTCCGCCGGAGACGTGGCCCTTTTCGTCGACCTCGCGATAGGCCTGCCCGAGGGTGCACTCGCTGAACTTTGAACTCATGCCGAAGAACGCGGCCACGACCATCCAAAAGACCGCTCCGGGACCGCCGGTGGAGACCGCCACGGCGACGCCCGCGATGTTGCCGAGACCAACGGTCGCGGACAGCGCAGAGGCGAGGGCCTGAAAGTGGGTGACCTCCCCAGGATCGTCCTCGTGGTCGAAATCACCCTTCGTGACCCGGATCGCGTGCCCAAACGCCCGGATGTTGGGAAATCCGTACCGAAGGGTGAAAAACAGCGCTCCAGCGACCAGCCAGGCCACGATCATGGGGATTTTGGTCTCCCCCTCCTGGCCGTTGTCCCAAAACCAGAGATCGAAGAAGAACACCGAGGCCAGGGGGCCCACGAGCCATTCCCCGAAGCCGGCATCGATCTGGGCCAAAAGGCGGTCAATTCCGCCTGCTCCGCCTTCGTCGGGCGGGATGTCGGCGCGGGCCTGCTGCGCGACCCCCAGGATCGCAAAAAGGGAGGTGAAACGAAGCATGGGCGGCGCGTTTGTCGCACATCCTCCCACGTGAAACCAGGGGGCCTTCCAGCGGGGGGCGCTGGCGCGTTGACAGTTTTCTCGGCCGACGCTAGAAGCCGTCAAGGAATTCAGGCCGTTGGCGGCATCGGGTGTGGCGCCAATCAAGGTCTGAAAGGAGCTTCGCCGCTCGATGTTGTCCGTCTACCTGCCGGTTTTCTTGATGCTGGCCGTGGCCGCTCTGGTCGCGCTGCTCATGTTCACCCTGACCTCGGTGCTCGGCCCCAAAAAGCCGACGCCCGAGAAGATGCTTCCCTACGAGTCTGGCTCGAATACGACGGGCGCGGCGCATCTTCGCCTCAGCGTGAAGTTCTACCTGACTGCGATTCTCTTTGTCGTCTTCGACATTGAGGCAGTCTTTCTCTACCCGTGGGGAAGTCTCTTCCGAGAGCTCGGCTGGTTCGGCTTTGTCGAGATGCTTTGTTTTCTGACGATCCTCGCAGTGACCCTAATCTATGCCTGGAAGAAGGGCGCACTTGAGTGGGAAACCTGATCCAGGAGACATGTCATGGGTGAGCTGAAGGTTATCGGTGGAAGTCAGGGCGAGGGCTTCGTTACGACGAAGTTCGAATCTCTCCTCGCGTGGGCTCGAAAGTACTCGCTCTTCCAGTACCCCTTTGCCACGGCGTGCTGTGGCATGGAGTTCATGGCGACGGCCGCCCCGCGCTACGACATCGCCCGCTTCGGCGCCGAGGCGCCTCGGTTCAGCCCGCGACAGTCGGACGTGCTCTGGGTCGTCGGCACCATCAGTCAACGGCAGGGTCCGGTCCTGAAACGCATCTACGAGCAGATGGCGGACCCGAAGTGGGTCGTCGCCTTTGGTACCTGCGCGTCCTGCGGTGGTTTTTACGACAACTACACGACGATTCCGGGCTGCGACAAAGTCATTCCCGTGGACGTCTACATCCCGGGTTGCCCCCCGCGCCCAGAGGCGGTGCTCGACGCCCTGATGCTCCTCATGGAGAAGATCCAGAAGGGCAAGCGCGAGCCCGTGAGCGTTCCCCCGAGAGACGTCCCGACCCTCGCGCAGCTTCGCGCGAGTCGCGGTCGTAAGAAGGTGACGTCGTGAGTGCCAAGGTGGTGTCGCGGCTGAAGTCTCAGTTCGGCGACCGCATCCTCGCGACGAGCGACTTTCGTGGCGACGATGAGGTCACTGTCGCGCTGAAAGACTGGGTTGAGGTCGCGACCTTTCTCCGGGACGACGGGGACTGCGCGATGAATCACTTCGGTGACCTCACGGCAGTCGACTGGCCCGAGCGAGAAACCGAAGGGAAGGACCGCTTCGAACTAGTCCTCTACGTCCGCTCGGTGGAGAAGGCGCATCGGGTGCGGGTCGTGACCACCGTGAAAGACGGCAAGAAGGCGCCGACGCTCACCAAGGTCTATGCCGGTGCGAACTGGGCCGAACGCGAAATCTGGGACATGTTCGGCATCTCCTTCGACGGCCACAAAGACATGCGACGCATCCTCCTCTACGAAGAGTTCGAGGGTCACCCGCTTCGCAAGGACTACCCGATCGACCGCGCGCAGCCGCTGGTGGAGTATCGGGACGTCGACACCACGCTGAAGCTTCCGCCCTTTGGCATCGAGGAGGGGCAGCCTTTCGCGCGCGTCGATTGGGAGGAGCGCCTCGCCGGACGTGACGAGCAGGTCTCGCCCTCGATCGGTCTTCAGCAGGGACAGCGCCGCGCACTTTCGGACTCGCAGATTGCGGAAGACCAGATCGACGAAGTCGCGAAGAAGGTTGCCGAGGAACCTCCCAAAGAAACCACCGAGGCGAGCTGATGGAACCCGCTGACGAGATTTTCGAAGAAGACGACGAATCCCTCGAGCTTCCTGCCGACCCGATGCGCCTCAACATGGGGCCGTCGCATCCGGCGATGCACGGAACGATTCGCATGGTGCTCGACCTCGATGGCGAGATCATCGCGAACGTCGATGTTCAGCCGGGCTACCTGCATCGTGGCTTTGAAAAGAGCTGCGAGCGCGGCACGTGGGCCCAGGTCTTTCCGTACGCGGACCGCCTCAACTACGTCTCGCCGATGCTCAACAACGTGGGCTTCTCGCTCGCGGTGGAAAAGCTCCTCGACATCGAGGTGCCGGAGCGCTGCCAGTACTACCGCGTGATCCTCGGCGAGCTCGCGCGTATCACCGACCATTTTACCTGCAACGGCGCGTCGGCGATGGAGCTTGGGGCCTTCACCCCCTTCCTCTGGCTCCTGAAGGTTCGCGACTGGGTTTGGGACGTGCTGGAAAAGGAATCCGGCGCGCGCATGACCCACAGCTTCGGGCGTATCGGCGGGATGGCCGCGCCTCCGACCGATGGGTTTAAGGACGACGTTCGCGCGTTAATTCCCGAGATCGAAAAGGTCGTCGCCGAGTCGGAGAAGCTCCTTCTCGGAAACCGCATCTTCCTCGACCGCATGCAGGGCATTGGCATCCTTTCGAAGGAGCGTGCGCTTCAGCTCGGCGTGACCGGTCCGGTGCTGCGCTCGACGGGCGTGCCCTACGACGTTCGCAAGGACCATCCCTACATGGTCTACGACCGCTTCGAGTTCGAGGTTCCGGTCGGTGAAGACGGCGACAACTGGGACCGCTTCATGGTGCGCATGGAGGAGATCCGGCAGTCCATTCGCATTATCGAGCAGGCCCTCGAGCAGATGCCCGACGATGGTCCTGTCAACGTGGACGACCCGCGAATCATGCTTCCTGAGAAGCGCGAGGTGTACTCGACCATCGAGGCGACCATCGCGCACTTCAAGCTCGTGATGGAGGGCCTGAAGTGTCCGAAGGGGTCGGTCTATTCGTTCACCGAGGCCGGCAACGGCGAGCTCGGTTTCTATCTAGTCAGCGACGGCAGCGGCACGCCATATCGCGTGCGCGTCAGGCCGCCGTGCTGGTTCAACCTTCAAGCATCTCGCGAGATGCTCATGGGCGACATGATCGCCGATATCGTTCCGACCTTCGGGTCCGTGAACATGATCGGCGGCGAGTGCGACCGCTAGCGAAGAGAGTTCGATGCCGACCTTTCAACTGAACGGACAGGACGTCCCTTTCGAGCCCGGGGACACGATCATGCGAGCCGCGTGGCGCGCAGGCGTGGAGATTCCCCACTACTGCTGGCATCCCGGCCTGAGCATCGCGGCGAACTGCCGGATGTGTTTGGTGCACGTGAAGTCGGGGCGTCAGATGGCGATGCCGATTCTCGTCTGGGACGAGGGCAAGCAGCAGTACGTGCCCGACACCAAGCCGAAGCTCACGCCGGCGTGTCAGATGCAAGCCGCCGAAGGCATGGAGGTCGACTCTGCTGGCGAGGACGTCAAGAACGCCCAGGCGCGGGTGCAGGAGTTTCTGCTTCTTAACCATCCCGTCGACTGCCCGATCTGCGACCAAGCCGGCGAGTGCAAGCTCCAGGACTACTACGAGGAGCACCAGGCGACCCTTAAGCGCAAGCGAACGGAGCCGGTGCACAAGCCGAAGGGCGTTCGTTTCGGCCCGACCATCGTGTAAGACGCGGAGCGCTGCATCATGTGCACGCGCTGCATTCGCGTCTGCGACGAGCTCGTCGGCGACCATGTTCTCGACATGCGGGAGCGCGGGAATCGCAACGAAATTGTCCTCGCGCCCGGTCGGGAGCTCGACCACGACTACACGCTGATGACCGAGCACGTCTGCCCCGTGGGTGCGCTCACGAGCCGCGACTTTCGTTTCAAGGCGCGCGTCTGGTTCCTCAAGAGCGTTGAAGGCGTTTGCACGGGCTGCGCGACGGGATGCAACTCCCACGTCGACTTCGACCCGCGCTACGGCAAGGTCTATCGCCTTCGTCCCCGCGACAACGAAGACGTCAACCAGTTCTGGATGTGCGACGCCGGCATGATGACCTACCGCGAGGTTCACGATGGTCGCGTGACGACGCCGGTTGTGGGCCGCGGCGAGGACGCCGATCCGGTGCTGATCGAAGAAGCGATCGACGAGGTCGTCGAACAGCTCAGCAAGGTTGACGGGAGCAAGGTCGGCGTTGTGCTCAGTGCGCTTCACAGCACCGAGGACAACTTCGTGCTCGCTCGCTTTGCGGAGCAACTCGGCAGCGACAAGCTCTATCTCGCCGCCCGCTCGGCCGAGCTTGAGGCGTGGGAGGCCGACAGCATTCTGCGCGACGAGGACCCCAATCCGAACCGGGCGGGCGCCATTCTCGCCTCCGGCCGTGAGCTTGACGAATCGGTGGAGGACCTCGTGAGCGATGTGCTCGCGGGCGAGGTGGAGGCAGTGATCGCCCTCGGTCCGTGGTGCGGCGAGCAGGACGAGGCGCTTGAACCGCTCCGCAAACTCGCGACCATAGTCTCGCTCACCGCGAACGAAGGAACGCTTCCAAGCGTCGCATCGGTGGTTGTGCCGGTCGCGAGTTGGGCAGAGCAGTTCGGAACCTTCACGAACGCGAAGGGCCACGCCCAGACTTTTCAGCGAGCGTTTGCCCCGCCGACGGGCATCGAGCCCGCTTGGCGGACCCTCGTCGCGATCGCTGAAGGGCTCGGCCTGAGCTTGACCTACGCGCGCACGGGAGATGTGCGCAAGGACATGAACACCGCGCCGGCCTCAGCGGCCGCGCCAGCGTGAGGACACCATGGATACCTGGGGTCTCGTACTAGCTGCGCTTCTTAAGATCGTCTTCATCCTCACCGTCGTCGTCGGTGCGTTTGCGCCCGCGCTCGTCTGGGCGGAGCGACGGCAGAGCGCGATGATTCAGGACCGGCTTGGTCCGCGGCGGGCGCACATCCCCCTCCCGAAGGCAATGGTCGGTTTCATGACCTGGAGCCTCAAGCCGCTTCGGATGGGCGTCGTAAGCAGCTTCGCGGCCGCCGGGCTTTGCATCGCTACCCTCGTCGCGTTCGGCGTGTTTAACCTGGAGACCGTCGTCGGGCAGGAGCCCGAGATGTTCTATTGGGGTCTTCTGGCGTTCGGCGTCCTCGGTGGCGCGCTTGCTCTCGGCCATAAGGTCCACCGCGGCATCGTCGAGAACGATGGCAAGCTCGTGCTTCTCGGCTTGCTTCACCCCGCTGCTGACGCGCTCAAGATGATTTGGAAAGAGGACTTCGTTCCACCGCGGGCGGACCGATTTCTCTTTTCCCTCGCGCCGATCATCACGGTCGTTCCGGCCATCGCAAGCTTCGCGGTCATTCCCTTTGCGGCGGACCTGCAGTGGGACCACCTCTCACACCTGATCTACCAAGGCGTGGCGTGGGAAGCGGTCGACAACGCGCCGACGCTTTCGGGTGATGCCTGGGCGGCGTGGGTCAACGGAGGCGGCGCGGCGACGCAGATTCCCCTCGCGGGACCGACGATTCCGATGCAGGTCGCGAGCCTGAACGTCGGCATTCTCTTCATCTTCGCGGTGGCGGGAACGGGCGTCATCGGCGCGGCCATCGGCGGCTACGCGTCGGACAACAAGTTCTCGCTTCTCGGCGGCATTCGCGCCGCGAGCCAAATGGTCAGCTACGAGGTCGCGCTCGGTCTCACGATCGTGCCTTGCTTCATGATCTACGACTCGCTGCGGCTTGAGGACATCGCCCTTTGGCAGCATCAGCAGGGCTGGTGGGGGGTGTTCATTCCGCCGCTGACCCTCGCGTCGATCCTCTACTCCTTTGCGGCCGTCGCAGAGACGAAGCGTATTCCCTTCGATGTTCCTGAGGGCGAGAGCGAACTCGTCGGTGGCTACCTCACCGAGTACTCCGGCATGAAGTTCGGCATGTTCTTCACGGGGGAGTTCGTCGAGGTCGCGGTGCTCGCGGCGCTCGCAGCGGTGCTCTTCTTTGGCGGGTGGGATGTCCCCTTCCTCTACGAGTACGGGTTCGACCTTCCGGGGGTGTGGGAGCTACGCGTTCCGCTCACCGACTGGGTCATTGGCGACGTCTTCCTGATCGAGCACTGGGCTGTGATTCTGGTTCAGGTCGTTTTCTTCCTCTTCAAGATCGTCGTGCTCATCTGGGTGCAGCTCATGATTCGCTGGACGCTTCCGCGCTTCCGCTACGACCAGATCATGGCGCTTTGCTGGAAGGGCCTTCTCCCTCTCTCGCTGGTGAATATTCTCTTCACTGGTATCCTGATTCTTCTCTGGAACTGATCCGAGGAAGCCATGGCCGCGACTGTCAAAGTTCTCAAGAAGCCGAAGCGCACGCTCGCGCAGCAGAGCTACGTGCCGGAGATCGCGAAGGGTCTCGGCTTCACGATGAAGCGCTTCTTCAAGAACACGTTCGGAAACGAAGACAACTCGGAGATCGCAACGATTCGCTATCCCGAGGAGAAGCGAGTCTACCCGCCGCGTTTTCGCGGGATTCATCGGCTTACCCAGCGCACCGACGGTTCACCGCGTTGCGTGGCCTGCCTCTGCTGCAGCACGGCGTGTCCGGCGCAGTGCATTCACATCGAACCCGCGGAGTACGAACCCGGTGACAAGCGCTATGGCTACGAGCGCTATCCCGCGGTCTTCGTGATCGACGAGCTTCGCTGCATCTTTTGTGGGTACTGCGTCGAGGCGTGCCCTTGCGACGCCATTCGGATGGACACGGGGTTTCACATGCCGCCGTCCACGTCTCGCGACCACTTCATGTACGACAAAGAGACGTTGCTCGGGTTGCCGGGGCGGGACGGGACCTACCTGTCCGCGAACCCACGACACGAGCCCGGCGACCCGACGCATCCCGGCGTCGATCGCGAAAAAGGGCACTAGATCGCAGGAACGCCGAGCTTTGCCGTAGTCACGAAGTGCGGCGATGCGAACGCGTGAGAGCACTGACGGAAACGTCGAGCTCCGACTGAATCGCCTCGCGGTGCTCGCACGACTGAGGCCGCGTCCGGCCGCTCCGCTTGCACTCACAAGATCCGCCCGGACCGACACCTCCGCACGATCCGGAGAGTCGCTTGCCGGAGACGATAACGCCGAGCCCAAGGCCGCCGAAGACCAGTAAGAAGGCGAGCATTGTTACGACGTAGATCACAGCGGGGGTATGAGTGGAAAAAGTGCAGGTGTAAAGGGCTAGGGCAGGCCGGAGGCGAGAAGGTCCGCGACAAGGTCGACCCCGTCCGCGCCCGCGATCGTCTCGCGAGCAAGGTCCTCGCCCACGGGACGGAGGAGGAGGGCGGGATGGGGACTCAACTCCGCGGCGAGCGTTCTGCCGGCCACGAGAAGAGCGGTGGCCCACGCGTCCGCATCCTCACACCGGTCTGCGAACACGGTCACGCTGGCGAGGTCGGTTTCGCGAGGTCTGCCGGTGAGCGGGTCGAGGGTGTGTCCGTAGCGCGCGCCGTGGTGTTCCCGGAACTGGCGGTAGTCCCCCGAGGTCGCCATGCAGCGATTCTCCAGGGGCACCGACTGGAGGACGGTCGGAACCGGCGTGCGCGGGTCTTGAATCCCAATCCGCCAGGGCTGCCCGTTCGTTTTGCGACCGTGCCCACAAACTTCGCCGCCGATTTCCACCATGATCGCTCGGTCCGGGTGACGCCGCCGAAGTAGCGCGATCGCGTCATCCACGACCCGGCCTTTGGCGATCCCACTCAGATCCAGCTCCACCTCTGGATGGGTCTTGCGCAGCCGCGGGGGATTTTCGAGGACGCGCACGTTCCCATGGCCGACGCGACGACGCAGTGATGCAAGGGCATCGGTGTCTGGCGGGCTCGCGGCAGCTTCCGCACCAAATCCAAACGCACGAACGAGTGGCGCAACGGTCGGATCGAATCGTCCGCCCGAGGCTTCCGCGATCGCGAGAGCCCGACGAACGAGCGCTGCGGTATCCTGGCTAACCGGATGCGGGTCGGTGGACGCGTGCGCGTTGAAGCGAGAAAGCTCCGAGAAGGGCGTCCAGGTAGACCACAGCTCCTGGTCGAGACGCCGCATCAGCTCCTCGAGCGCGCGCTGGCTCTCGATCATCTCACGCCGCGAAATCGGTGGATCGATGCGGACTGTGTACGGGGTTCCCATCGTTTCCCCATCGAACCCGCGCACGTCGCTCGGACCCTCGCTGAGGACGATCCAGGCAAGGCCGGCCACCAAGGTTCCGAGGACGAGATACCAGCGAAGGGAAGGCTTGAAGCCCTCCTTCGACTCAGCCGAAGTCATCGAAGGCGATCATCTCCGGCTCGACGCCAAGGCTGTCGAGCATGTCCATGCACGCCTTGAGCATTAGGGGCGGACCACAGAGGTAGTATTCGATGTCTTCGGGGGCCGGGTGATTCTTCAGGTATTCATCGAGGAGCACCTGGTGGATGTAGCCCTTGGGACCCGTCCAGCTGTCTTCCTCGAGCGGCTCAGAGAGCGCAAGGTGCCACGTGAAGTTGGGGTTCTCTTCGGCGATTTTGTCGAAGTGTTCGATGTAGAACGCTTCTCGAAGCGATCGCGCGCCGTACCAGAATGTGACCT
>JBCDAA010000084.1:0-25302 GCA_039186435.1 Myxococcota bacterium
CCAGTTTCGCGCGGTGGCTGCTCGCATGAGCTTGGTGAGCGCGGCGGGATAGGCGCGAAAGAGGCTCTCGTCTTCCATCGGGTCGCGCCGCATGTGCGCGACGATGCGCTCGCGTTTGTCGTCGATCTCGTCGAAGAAGGTCCGGCCGGTGGTGACGTTGAAGATCGTTCCCGCAAGCGCGTAGACGTCGGCGCGGCCGTCGAGCTCGACGGGATCGAGAACCTGTTCGGGGGCGATGTAGCCCGGCGTCCCGGCGACAAAGCGACCGCCCACCTCGGCGGCGACCTTGGCGGCGCGAACCATGCCGAAGTCGATGATGACGGTGGTGAGAGGCTGCGCGCGTGCGGGGTCCCGATGGTTTTGCGGGTCCCATTTGGTGCCGCCGGGAAGGGCGAGGCGAAGCCAGAGATTCGCGGGCTTGATGTCGCGATGAACGAGGCCCGCGTTGTGCAGCGAGGTGAGTCCCGCGCAGGATTCGGAGATCACTTTGCGCAGCTCGAAGAGCGTCATCTGCTGCGCGTCCGAGTACATGCGAAGGTCCGCGCCGATGAGGTACTCGAGCACCAGGTAGGGCATTCCGTCGGCGACGCCGCGGTCGATAATGTTGGCGACGTTCGGGTGGTAGAGGCCTGCGAGGGCGCGCGCTTCCTCGACAAAGGACGCGAGGATTCCTTCCCGTTCGGTGTCGCTGGCGTTGGCCAGTGCGTCGGCCTTGGGGATCTTCAACACGAAGAGACGATCCGCGCCGGGTTTGCGAACGAGCCACACGCTTCCGATGCCGCCCTGCCCGAGCGGTCGCACCAGCTCGAAGCCGACGACCATCTTGGGCTCCTTCTTCGGCGGCGCAGGCGGCGGCGGCGGCGTGCGCTTCATCGCGGCTTTGATGGCCTGCTCGACGAGGGACGACGCCGCCGGTCCGAGGGATGCGAACCACACGTCGAGGAGCGCGAGATCGCGCGCGCGAATGGCGCGAGCCACGACGGTGGCCATGCGCGGCGCGTTCTGGGAGGTCTCCTGCGCGAGGGAGTCATCCTGGGGCGATTTCTTGGCGGGGTGAAGCGCGCGAACCGGATCGTGAAGCGCGCTTTGAAGGCGCTCGGCCGCCATGACGAGGTCGATGCACGACGCTTCGAGATCGGGGCGGGGTCCGGCCGCGTCCGCGAAGTTGGCGAGCGCGTTGGCAAAGCCTTCGAGGGAAACGCCGAGTTCGGTGTCGTCCGCTTTCAGGGCGGCGAGCTTCGTTTTCACCGCATCGAGCCAGCCGCCGTTCGGCGTTCCTGCGGCGAGGGCCGTTCGGGTTTGGTCGGCGAGTTCGCAGCAGGTTTCGAGGGCGCCGTCCGCGATCATCGGGAGCGCGTTCGCGAGCTGCTGAAGCACCGCGGGACGATCGATGACGAGCGCCCACCACGCGGCGAAGGGCCCGAGCCACGCCACGTCGTCGACCTCGCCGAGAGAGGTTCCGCGGGTGGTGTCGACCAGGCGCCAAAAGAGTGCGCTGAGGGCGCTTTGAAGCGGGGCGGGAAGTTCTCGGCTCCCGTCGACGAGACCGTCGAGTTTGCGGAGCCAAAGGCAGGCTTCGTGCGCGGTCTCTCCCCGCCGCGGACCGAGGTGATGTTCTTCGCCGCAGGCGTCGAGGGCGTAGCCCCCGAGCTTGAGGGCGAGCACTTCGAGGGCGATTTCAAATCCCTCGTCGCGCTCTTCTTCGTCGGCGCGTCGCTCGCGCACGATGTCGAGGAGCTCGGTCGGGGCGCGCGCGATGGTTTGCCAGGTCTCCTCGAGGTCAGGCGCCGCGATCGCGTCGCCGCTCGGACGGGTGGCGAGGAGTGGACCCCAAAGTCGAAGCGCGAGGGAGCGCGCGCAGCCTTCGAGGGAGTTGACCGCCGCGGCGCGATGCCGAAGGGAGGCCCCTCCGAGGATCACTTTGCGCGCTTCCGCGAAGGTCGGCGAGAGGGTTGCCGCGAACCGTGCCGCGCGGGCGTCGGCTTCCTCGTCGTCGTAGTGAGCCGCAAGGCGCACAAGGTTCTCGAGGCCGGTTTCGATGTCGAGGGGATCGCGTTCGGCGGTGTCCAGGGGATCGGTAACGGCGATGAGCTCGAGCCAGCGGCGCCAGTCGTCGACCTCGGCGGTGCTAGCGCGCCGGGCCATGCGGCGAAGACGGCGCATCGACTGGGTGATCGCCTCGCGATCTTCGTTTCGGCGCCAGAGCGTGGCGAGACCTCGCCCGAGGGCACGGGCAGCAACCGCGCCTCCATCCCCCTCGAAGATGCGCGTTGCGAGCTGATCCCACAGGCGGCGGCGTTCGTGAAAGAGGTAGGGCGTGGCAGCGGCGGCCGCAGCGAGCGCCCAGTCTTCCTCGCGCGAATCGAGGAGGGACTGAAGCTCGTGGCCGAGAAAGGCGAGGCGCTCCGCGGGAAGCGACGCAAAGGCCGTCATCGCGCGCTGGCGAAGGACCTGCGAGCCACCGTGCACCCAGTCGAGGAGGGTTCCTTCGAGAGGCTCGAAGGCGCCGGCGAGGCGACCGAAGGAGCGCGCCGCGTGAATCCACACGATCGGTTCGGGATGCAGAAGAAGGGGCTGCATCACCTGGAGCGTGCGTCCAACGAGCGCGGGGTCGGTGTGGTGGGAGATGCCGCAGGCGGCGACTTCGAGGCAGCGCGCCGCGAGCACGCGTCCGCGCAGAGCGCTCCGGGCCGGCTCGGCGACGATCGCTTCAAAGTTGGCGGAGGAGCTCCAGATCCAGCGACCAAGATCAGGAAGTTGAAGCGCGCGGGCGCCGGCCTCCCAGACGAGGATCTCGATGCGAGCGATGGCTTCGAAGTTGCTTGGATCGCGAAGCGCGTCCCCGTCGCCGAGAAGAGGCACGCAGGCGAGGGAGTCGCGAAGGGTTCCCTGAATCACGCGGTTGCGCGCCAGAATCCGAACGCGCGGCGCGTGGTGCTCTCGCTTGCTCGCTTCCGCGAGGAGAGGCGCGACGTGAACGTCGGGGTTCGAGGCGTTCGCCGCGCACCAGGCGAAGAGGATTTCGCTCGTGTCGTTGTCGAAGGCGCCCGCGAACGTTTCGTGATGCGTTTTCCAGTCGGTGAGCGCGTCGTCGACTTCGTCCGCGGCGTCGATGAGCTGCGCCGGAAATCCAAACTGGCCTCGGTGAAAACTTCGCCAGCGCTGATGGAGTGCGACCGCGAGCTGCGGCTCTTCCGCGACGGCCCTTTCGAGGAGTTCCAGACTCGCGACGAGATCGGTCATAGGCGGATGTGCATCGTACTACACGTCGCGGAGCGCGCGGGTGTGGGGGTAGTCCACGACCTCGAACTTCGTCGCGAGCTCCTCGATCGCAACGCCCCGCTGTTCGATGTTGTCCTCCAGGATGGGGCCAAGAAAGCCCGAACTCAGCGGAAGATAGACCGCTCCGAGGGGATTGAGCTTCATGAGGCGGGCGCAGGTCGCGTCGAGGGCGGGCAGGTTTCGGCTCATCACGAGGCAGCCGAGTTCTTTCGGGTCGCCCATGATCGGCCCGTCGCCGTCCATGCCCACGATTCCATCCGCGATGGCGAAGTCCGGCTGAATTGTCGCGACGATGTCGACGATCGACTCCGAGATCCCCTCACGGTGCAGGACGTTTTTGGGCCAGCCGTACACGATGCCGGGCATCGCTCCGAAGAAGTTCTTCATCGAGCAGGTGACGCCGGCCCAGTGGTGCGTCTTGATCTTTGGAAGCGAGACGACCCAGTCCGCGTCCACGAGCGACTTCGGCAGCCAAAGCTGCGCGAGGTTGGTGAGCCCGCTGAGGTTGTCCTTGGCGACGGGCCGATCGTGATTGAGGTCGACGAAAGGGATGTTCCCTTCGCGCAGGATGTCGGCCATGCCGGACTCTTCGAGCACGAGCCAGCTGTCGCGGCGGTGCCCCTGGCCTTCGGCGAGAAAGGGTTCCGCGCCGAGTTCGCGAAAGGCGCGCGCCACCGCGAGAACCACCTGCGGATGCGTGTTGATGTGCCGGTGGCCGAGCGCGGTTTCGACGAGGTTGGGCTTGAGGAGCACGCGCTTGCCGCGAAGTTCGGCGGCCTCCACGCCGAGGCGCTCGAACCCGTCGTGAAGGATCGGCACCAGGTCGCCCGCGTAGCTCTCGGCACGCTGGATGGCGACGTCGGCGCTCATGTTGTTTTCGTTGCGGTCGAGCATGCGCGCGACGGTGACCGCTCCTGCGCCCGTGGCGATGACCCCGAGACCGCGAAGAAGCTTGCGGCGGGTGAGGCGCGCGCGATGCGGATCGCTCACGGGCTTTCCTCTTCGCCGGCTTCGTCGGCGATCGGGCAGGCCCAAAGCGCGAGGGCGTCGTGAAGCGGCGTTGGCGGACGGCCTTGGACCGCCGTCGCGAGGGCGTCCTCGAGGTCGATGGTCTCGCCCCACGCGCGCAGTCCAAGGGTCGCCCAGGCGAGTGACAAGGGCGCGGGAATCGTGGGCGCGGTGTCCCGAAGGTAGGCGAGCGAGCGCTCGATCGGCGGCGTGCGCGCTTCCCCGCGAAGGGCCACAAGCGCGACTCCGGTCGTTGCCGGAAAGGGACGCAGGACGTTCTGCATCACGCGCGTGTTGCCGTAGTTCCAGCCTCCTTCGGGAAGGCAGCGATCGAGGAGAAGGCGAACCCCCTCGCGGACGCGCGCGTGATCTGCGGCGCCGGCTTCTCGAAGCGCGCTGATCGCGTAGCTCGTCGGCTCGACCCAGGAGTGTGTGTTGTCGACCCACGACCAGCCGACGAGGGTGGAGTCGTGGCCGAAGAGATCGTTTTGCGGGAGCGCGCGACCGGCGTGATCGAGGAGGTATGCCGTCGCGCGGTCGGCGACCTCGCCGTAGGCGCCCTTCCCAGCGCGCGCCCAGGCTTCGAGGGCAATGCTGGTCGGCCAATAGGGCGCGAAGTTCGGAAGGATGGGTACGCCGCCGTGGTCTTTCTGTATCTCTTTGAGCCATTCGAGGGCCGCGGTGACGAGATCCGGGCGCTGCTGGTGGGTGGCGAGAGCGATCGCCGCAATGGCCGTGGGTTCGGCGGCGCCATCTTCGTTGTAGCGATAGCCCCAGGGCGAGCCGTTGGCCGTGAGCCGTTCGATGAGGGTCTCCGCGAGCACGGACGAAGTGTGGACGATAAGGTGCGGCTTCACAAAGCCGGACGAGACCTTCGCAGCGCTACCGGAGGACGTTGAGGGCGCCGCGGCGATAGCCTTTGGGATCGATTTCGATCGCCGAAAATCCGCAGGCTTCGAGCCTCTGGACAAGTTCAGGTCTGCGAGCTTGAAGGCGCGGCACCGCGGCGGCGTCGACCTCGACGCGCGCGAGCGATCCGAAGTAGCGAACCCGCACGATCGAGAATCCCATCGCGCGAACGTGTCGTTCGGCGCGCGCGATCTGCGCGAGGGCGCCGGGGGTGATCGCCGTGCCGTAGGGAAAACGGCTCGCCAGGCAGGCGAGGGCGGGTTTGTCCCACACCGGAAGTCCGAGGGCTTCGGCTTCGCGGCGAATGTCCGCTTTGCGAAAGCCAAGGTCGTCGAGAGGCGAGCGCACACCGAGTTCTTTGGCGGCGCGACGGCCGGGTCGGTGATCGCCGCGGTCGTCGACGTTGAACCCGTCGAGAACGTGGGCGATGCCGCGTTCTTTCGCGAGTCGCGTCGCGGTGCCGTAGACCTCGGTCTTGCAGAAGTAGCAGCGGTTGACCGGATTGCGCTGGTAGCGCGCATCGTCGAGTTCGTGGGTTGCGACCAGCAGATGTTCGGCGCCGAGGCGCTGGGCCAACGCTGCGGCCGCTTCCTTTTCTTCGGGTGCGAGGCTCGGCGACACCGCCGTGAATGCGATCGCGCGCGTTCCAAGCGCCGCGACCGCTTCCGCAAGCAGGTAGCTCGAGTCCACGCCGCCGCTAAAGCAGACCAACGCGCTGTCGAGCTCGCGAAGATACCCGTGCAATGGGCGGGTCATGGGAGCGCTTCCGCTGCGGCGAGGGCCGCGGCAAAGACTTCCTTCAGGGGAACGTCGTGCGCCTTCGCCGCCGCGCGACACGGCTCGAGTTCGGGGGCGACGTTGCGCGGGAGCCCGTCGCCGTCCGCGATCTTGATGGGCAGCTCTCCGAAACGTGTGGTCACCGTGACGCTTCGCCGAGGCCGAACGACCCGTTCGATGCGCCGGTGACGAAGACCGAGCGAGCTGGTCTCCCGGAGAATCGCCCGGGCGACGGAGTCCTTGGCCGCGTCGGGAACAAGCGCGGCGAAAAGCGTCCCAAGGCGTCCCTTCTTCATCGTAATCGGCGAGAGCCAAACGTCGACGGCGCCGGCGGCGAAGGCTTCGCTCATCGCGTGCGCGGCGATCTCGGGCGAAAGGTCGTCGAGGTTGGCTTCGAGGAGGTGGATCGTGTCGGTCGCTTGCGATGCAGCGCCGGTGACGAGTCGCACCACGTTCGGTCGGTCGGGCAGCTCGCGGGTGCCGGCGCCCCAGCCTGTCTTCTTCGGACGAAAGGAAGGCCAGGCTTCAAAGCGCGTGGCAGCGGTTCGAACGAGTGCTGCGCCTGTGGGCGTGACGAGTTCGCAGTTCGCGTTGCCGCTCACCGTCGGCGCGCCTTCGAGACAGGCGACCGTTGCCGGCGCGGGAAGCGGGAGCACGCCATGGGCGCTTTGAATCGTCCCGTGGCCGAGCGGAAGCGGAGAGCTCACGACGGTCCCGCCGAGATGATCGAGAAAGGTGCACGCCGCCACGATGTCGACGATCGAGTCGACCGCGCCAACCTCGTGAAAATGAACCTTGTCGACGGCAACGCCGTGCACGGTGGCCTCGGCGCCTGCGAGACGTTCGAACGTTGCCAGGGCTCGCTCCCGAGGTCCGGTGGGAAGGCGTTGAAGCAGCGTGCGAATCGTGGACCAATCGCGCGCTGGCTGGGCGTCGCCGGGGATCACCTTGAAGTGTGCCGCGTCGATGCCCGAGCGGGACACGCGGCTGATCTCCGCCTGAAACTCGAGACCGAGGGGCGCGAGGGCGTCTTCGGCGAGCCCCCAGTCGAGACCGAGGTCCAGACACGCGGCGACGAACATGTCGCCCGCAAGACCGCTGATCGACGCGTCGATGAAGAGAAGGTCAGTCATCGTTCGCCAACGAAATGCGCGCGATGGCGCAGGCCGCACCGAAGCCGTTGTCGATGTTGACGACCGTGACGCCCGGCGCGCAGCTGGTGAGCATTCCGAGAAGCGCGGCGAGTCCGCCGAAGCTTGCGCCGTAGCCGACCGAGGTTGGCACGGCGACGATGGGTTTGGTGGTGAGACCGGCCGTGGCGCTCGCGAGCGCGGCCTCCATTCCCGCGATGACGATCAGTGCGTCACAGGTTTCCATGGTGCTTCGCTGGGAGGTGAGCCGATGGAGTCCGGCGACACCCACGTCGGGGAGTCGCAGGACCTCGCAGCCGAGGACTTCGAGGGTGACCGCCGCCTCTTCCGCAACCGGGGCATCGGAGGTGCCGCCGGTTAAGACACCAACGCGGGCGCGGGTTGGAGGAAGGGTTCCAAGGACCAGCGTTCGCGCACGGTCGTTGTGACGGACCTCCGGCAGCTTCTTCGTTGCGAGGGCTGCAGTCTCTTCGGAGACCCGCGTCGCAAGCGCGAGACCGCTTCGCGCGTGAAGTTCCTGGAGGGCGCCGACGGTCTCCGCGGGCGTCTTTCCGGCGCCGAAGACGACTTCCGGAATGCCGGTGCGAAGCTGCCGATGGTGATCGATTTTCGCGTAGCCAAGATCCCGAAAGGGCAGGTCCGCGAGGGCCTGGATGGCCGCTTCGACGTCGACGTCTCCCGCTTGCACCCGCTCGAGGAGTCTTCGCAGATCCGCCGGAGCCATGCCGAGACCATAGCGCTGTCTCAGACGACCTGGACCAGGATTCCGAAGATACTGCCCCGCGTGACCCAGCCGTTGATGCCGCCGCGGTTGTTTCCGATCTGAAACTGCCGGCCACGAATCGCCTTGATGAGGTGCAGGTACTGCGCGCCTCGGACCTTGCAGAGCACGATGTCGCCGACCTCGAGGGTTCGGTCCCCAAGGGGCTCAACCGTGCAGAGCTGTCCGCTTTCGACGCGCCCTCGCATGCTGTTCCCGCGTGGCCGGAACGAAACCGTTTCGCCCTGTTTGAGCTTTTCGATGTGGCCGGTTGCCCATCCCATGGCGGGGCAACCTAAGTCGTCGCCGCTAGGAAGCGAGACCCCAGGTCACCGTTTGCGCGCCCCAGGTGAAGCCGGCGCCGAAGGTTGCAAAGAGAAGGCGGTCACCCTCCTTCACGCGTCCCTCCTCGCGCGCGAGGTCGAGTGCGGTGGGAATGCTCGCGGCGGTGGTGTTCGCGTAGCGGTCGATGGTGATGACGGTTTTTTCGCGCGGAACACGCAAGCGATCCATCGCCCCCTGGATGATGCGAACGTTGGCCTGATGGGGAACGAAGAGGTCGATGTCGTCGACCGTCAGCCCTTCGGCTTCGAAGCACTCGCGCACCACCTTGATGATGTTCGAGACCGCGTGCCGAAAGACGACGCGGCCTTCCTGCTTCACGAAGTTCAAGCGATCGTCGAGGACGCTGTGGGTAATGGGCATCGCGCCACCTCCGGCCGGGATCTGGAGGTGCTTGGCACCGGACCCATCCGCGTGGAGAAACGAGCGGTGAATCTGCCCGGGGAAGTCGTCCGGGACCGCTTCCACGAGGACCGCACCGGCCGCATCCCCGAAGATGATGCAGGTGTTGCGGTCCTGAAAATCAAGGATCGACGACATGTGATCAGCGCCGATGAAGAGAACTCGCTTGGCGCGTCCGGACTCGACCAGACTCGCAGCGACATCGAGCCCGTAAACGAAGCCAGAGCATGCCGCGACGAGATCAAAGGCTGCCGCGCGCACCCCGAGGTTCGCCTGCACCTGACAGGACACCGACGGCAGAGGCTGATCCGGCGTAACGGTCGCCACGACGATGGTGTCGATTTCGTCGGCGCTTCGGCCGGCGTTCTTAAGGCACGCGCGCGCGGCTTCGGTCGCCATCGACGAACAGGTTTCGCCAGGACCGGCCAAGCGTCGCGTGATGATTCCGGTTCGGTTGCGAATCCACTCTTCAGAGGTGTCGAGGCCGAGCGTTTCGTAGAAGTACGAGTTCGGTTCTTCGCGTTCGGGAAAGTATCGACCGGTTCCGGTGATCGCTGCTTTCATCACAACGGTATGACGAGCTGCGATGCGATCCGCCAGTGGGAAGCGCGACGAACGCGAAGATTGAAAGTGCGCCTTGTTGGTCACTCTACGGGTACGAGCGATCTCAGTTCTGTGAGTCGCGCGCGACGCGAGACGAACACGAAACGAAACGGACACATCAACGCGGAACCCTCTTCACCGCGCTCCTTTCGAGAGCGTGTTTCGGGCTGCGAAAGTGCGGCGGGATCGCTTCGACGGATCGCCTGGGGCCGCTTTGGGACCGCGAGATCGTGCGAAAGCGTGGGTTCGATCACAGGAAGCGTGCGGTGCAAAATTGGGTCGTGCGCGCAGGGTTCGGACGTCGATCGGCGGGTCTTGGGGGAGGCTCAGCGTGACGCTTCAGCGCGTGCGCAGCCGCGGATTTCGTTGCGTTCTCCCGCAAAGTTATCCACACCCCAGGTGCGCTGGAACCTCTTGTTTTCTAGCGTAAAACGAGTCGTTTTTCCCCGGCGCCGACGCGCGTTCATGCACAGGCTGTGGCAATCCTTCCCGCGACGTTTGGGGCTGCGCAGGGAGTGTTTCTGCCCCTCGGAAGAAGGCGCCCAAAGAGGTCGGCAAAGGCGCCTCGCGGCCGCGCTGAATCCGTCTCGTCAGGAGAATCACGACGCTTTGAAGCTAGTTTTTTCGCAGTTTCAGCTTGCAAACCCGGGATCGGTAGGCAGAAATGCGCGGGCATACGCGCTGAAAGACGCGCAAGGAGATACGCATGCCCAAGAAAGCGAAACTCGAAAAGCCGATGTCCAAGAGCGCCCTCTACGCCGATATCGCCGAGACCACCGAGCTCTCGAAGAAGCAGGTGGCCGAGGTTTTCGACGCGCTCGCCGATGTGATTCAGCGTCACCTCAAGAAGCGTGGTGGCGTCGAGCAGTTCACCCTTCCCGGCCTGCTCAAGGTCAAGACTGTCAAGAAGCCCGCCCGCCCCGCGCGTAAGGGTGTCCCCAACCCGTTCAAGCCGGGCGAGTTGATGGACGTTGCGGCGAAGCCCGCCTCCGTGAAGGTCAAGATCACGCCCCTGAAGAAGCTCAAGGACATGGCGCTCTGAGAACGCGCCCGAAGAGGGCCTCAGGCGTGACGCGCGCGAGAGACTTCGGTCCCTCGCGCGTTCGCGCTTAAGGGCCCCGGGATTTCAGAAACGGCCGGAAGGAAATAGAGTCCCAGCCTATGGCGCACGGTTCGAAGAAGGTCATCTACCTCGCGCTCGGCGCAAACGCGGGCATCGCGATCGCCAAGTTCGTGGCGTTCCTTCTCACCGCGTCGTCGTCGATGTTGGCGGAGGCGATTCACTCGGTCGCGGACACGGGCAACCAGATCCTGCTGCTCTGGGGCATGAAAAAGGCCGCGCGGCCGCCCGATGACCGCCATCAGTTCGGCTACAAGATGGAGAGCTACTTCTGGAGCTTCATCGTGGCGGTGATGCTCTTCTCGCTCGGCGGCCTTTTCGCCATCTACGAGGGACTCCACAAGATGCACGCCCTCGAGGCGGCAGAGGCGGCAGGGGAAGCCGCGACCTTCGCGCATCCGGAGGTGGCCATCGGCGTGCTCGTCTTCGGCATCTGCCTGGAGGGCTACTCCTGGTACGCCGCGACCAAGGTGATCAACGAGCTCCGCGGCGAGGAGGGGCTCTTCAGCTACATCGAGGGATCCAAGTCGACCGAGATCATCGTCATCTGGCTTGAGGACACCGGTGCGCTGGTCGGATTGATCTTGGCGCTCATCGGCATCGGGCTCGTCCTCGCGACCGGCAATCCCTACTGGGACGTGTACGCGACCTTTGCGATCGGGGTGCTTCTCGTGCTCATCGCGTTCTTCGTGGCGCGCGAAACGAAGTCGCTGCTCATCGGCGAGTCGGCCACGAAGGAGGATCAGGACATCGTGCGGCGTCTCGTCGAAGACACCGAGGGGGTGACCTCGCTGATGAATATGCGAACGCTTCAGCTCGGCGACGATGAGTTCCTGGTCTCGCTGAAGATTCAGTGGCAGGGCGATCTGAAGGTCGCCGAGGTCGCCGAACGCACCAACGACCTCGAAAAGCGGATTCGAGAGAGTATTCCGGGGGCACGCTACGTCTTGGTGGAAGCGGACGTTTTCGATCCGGAGAAAGCGAAGCAGAGTTCATGATGGTTCGAATCGCCCTCGCCCTTTCGTTCGTGCTCGGGACCGCGGTCCTCGCGCAGCGATTTCCGGCGCCGCCGGCGCACAACGATCCGCGCCAGGAGACGCCGCCTCCGCGTCCGAGTGCCGAGAGCGCCCAGGAGCGCGCGGAAATCCTCTTTCGGGCGATCGTCGCGGACGATCCGGAAGCGGGCCTGCCCTTCTTCATGGCGCGGGAGGTGTTTCGGCAGATCAAGGGCGTCGCGGATCCCGATCGCTTCTACGACCGGATGCTTCGGCTCTTTCACCGGGACGTGCACGCGCTTCACGCCGAGCTTGGCGAGGATGCGGAGCGTGCGGAGTTTGTGCGCCTTGAGCTCTCACGCCGGCGGGGCTGGGTGGGGCTCCGCGAGGAGTCGAACCGGCTCCCCTACTGGGCCCAGCGCCACAACTGGCTCTACTACCGCGTGGGGGACGAGGAGCGGCGCTTCAAGGTGCGCACGATGAACTCCTGGGACGGCGAGTGGTACATCACGCACTTAAGCGAGTTTCGCTGAGTGAATGCCGATCCTCCATCGGTTTTCTGCGGCAGGTTGCGTATGTGATCGCGATGGCTGCTGTGCGCCGTCTCACAACTCACGTGATCACTTTGGCCCCCTCCGCGCCACTAGTAGGGCAGGTGCGCTGTCTCTGCGATGCGCACCGGCAAAACTGAACCAACAAACCCACCCTGAGGCGGGCGGTCCTTTCGTGGCCGCCCGTTTCGCTATTTGGGCTCAGCCATCGGTGCGGTTGGATCGGAACTGTCGGAACCGCGTCGGATCAGAACCGCGTCGTGGTACGACGTTGTACCGGAGACCGCGATGGCCATTCTGAAAAGCGCTAGCCCCGACATCGAGATTCCTGCCCGCTCGGTGACCGAGCACATCCTCCAGCACGCGGAGCGCCTCGCGGACAAACCCGCGTTCATCGACGGCCCAAGCGGTCGCGAGGTCACCTACGGCGCGCTCGCGGGGCAGATCAAAGCGCTCGCGGGGGGTCTCGCGGCGCGCGGGGTCGGACCGGGCACCACCTGGGCGCTGATGGCGCCGAACGTTCCGGAGTACGCGGTGGTATTTCACGCGCTTGCATACGCCGGCGCGACGGTGACGACGCTGAACCCGACCTACGGTCCGGAGGAGATCGCGTTTCAGCTCAAGGATGCGGGCGCGAGCGCCGTGGTGACGGTGGGCCTTTTTCTCGAAACCGCGCAGAAGGCATGCGCGGAAGCCGGCATCGAGGAGATCTTCTTGATCGGTCCCGGCGACGCGCCTTCGATCACCACGCTCGTCGGCGAACCCCTCGCGTCTCAGAAAACCGTCGATCTCGCCGAAGACGTCGTCGTGCTGCCCTACTCGTCGGGCACGACCGGCTTTCCGAAAGGCGTGATGCTCACGCATCGCAACCTCGTCGCGAACATCGAGCAGCTCGCGGGCCATCTTCCCCTCGAGGAAGACGAGGTCTGCTTCGCGGTACTGCCCTTCTTTCACATCTACGGCATGCAGGTGCTGATGAACTTCATGCTGACGCGCGGAGGCACCGTGGTGACCGTGCCGCGCTTCGACATGGTGCAGATGCTCGAGCTGACGCAGAAGCACAAGATCACACGGCTCTTTCTCGTCCCCCCCATCGTCTTGGCGCTGGCGAAGCACCCCATCGTCGACAACTACAACCTCTCGTCCGTGCGGCAGATCTTCAGCGGCGCTGCGCCCCTCGGTGGTGAGATCGCGGCGGCGGCGGCGGAGCGTCTCGGCTGCTCGGTCGCGCAGGGCTACGGCATGACCGAGCTCTCGCCGGTCACCCATGCCGTCCGCGAGGGCGAGTATCGCGCGGGCTCCGTCGGAACCCTCGTCGCGAACACCGAGATGCGGCTCGTCGACCCGGACACCGGCAACGACGCGGAAGCGGGCAAGCCCGGCGAGGTCTGGGTGCGCGGTCCGCAGGTGATGAAGGGCTACCTCAACAACCCCGACGCCACGAAGAACACCATCGACCAAGAGGGCTGGCTGCACACGGGGGACATCGCCGAACTCGACGACGCGGGCCACATCTACATCGTCGACCGGCTCAAGGAGCTCATCAAGGTGAAGGGCTTTCAGGTGCCGCCGGCGGAGCTCGAGGCGTTGCTGATCACGCACGCGGAGGTGAACGACGTCGCCGTCATCGGCGTGCCCGACGACTCCGCGGGCGAGCTGGTGAAGGCGTTCGTCGTCCGGGGTCCGGACTCCGAGGTTTCCGAGGATGTGCTCAAGGCGTTCGTGAAGGAGCGCGTCGCAACCTACAAGCAGGTTTCGATCATCGAGTTCATCGACGCGATTCCGAAGTCCGCCTCGGGCAAGATCCTGCGCCGCGAGCTGCGCGCGCGAAAGGGGTAGAATTTCGCCTGCTGCGCGCGTACCACCAACGTGGGATTCTTCGACAACTTCTTCAGGCGGAAGACAAAATCGCCGATGTCAGAGGTGGACTCGCGCGCGCGCTTTAGCGCCCTCTGCAAGCGTGCCCGGGACGATGACTCCGTTGTCTCAGAACTCCTCGACGAGGACGTGCCGCTTGCCCTTGAAGCGCTGCAGGACCTCGAGCATCGGCACATGTACGGTGCGGGTTCCTTTCGCCTTGGACTCGAAGCGCTGCGCCGGGTGGGCGCCCGGACTCCAGCCTTCGAGGGCGCGCTTGGTGCAGCGTGCATTCGTGCGGGCTCGAGCGACGACGTCGCCAAGGTTGCGGAGCTGCTGACGAAGCTACCCTTGGCGCAACGCTCTGCGCTTCTTGTTGAACAAATCTCGCGGGCGCTCCCGTACGGAGGTTTGGACGCGCGGCGTTGGCTCGTTCACTGTCCGTCCCTCGCCATTCTTGCTTTGTGTGCCCAGCGGGAGAAGGATCCCGCTCGCTTTCACTCACTGGTCGGCAAGGTCGACGATGGCAGCGCGCTAGTGCGGCGAGCCGTGACCGACGCGTTGCACTCGTTTCTCACGGAAGGCCGTTTTGGCGTCGCTCGAACGCCAGCCGCTCTTCGTACGCTCTTGGTCGAGTACTTCGCCGAGGGCGATAACGTTGACGCAGACGCCGCCCAGCGACTCGTTCCGCTATTCGAAGCGGTCTTTCGCGATCACTGCGCGACCGAAGCCTTTGCCAACGTGTTTGCCGGGCTTCCCTTAGGCGCTCGGGAGGCCGTTGCGCTTCGGGTTGCGCTGGAAGGGACCGTCCCTTTCGACGCGGTGGTTGGGCCGCACGCCTATGCCGCCACTGAAAAGGTCGCGGCGAAGTTGCTTGCTGAAGTCCTGGACGGTGAAGGCGACGTCGTTCTCATCGCCTCGCGTGCACTGGAATCGTTTCCCATCGAGGTGGTTGAGCCGGTCCTACGCGAACATGAAGTACCTACCGTTCGCGCCGAAAACTGGTTGGAAACCACTCGCTGGTTCCTCGAAATCGGTGTGATGCCCGCATGCAGTGTGACGCCCGTATGCGATCACCCAACCCCACCTATTTCACGGATCGTTCAACTCGGTCCGCAGTGGGGACGGGACGATGGCCGGGGGTGGTGCGTTCGTGATCTCGTGGCGGACGGTGACCGAGCTGTCGCAAGCACCAGTGCGGGGGTCGTGGCTATCGTGGGGCCCGATGAGACCCGGGTGCTCATCGAGCCCCGGGAAAATGATGACCTCCTTCCATGTCGGATCGCAGCTGTCACCCGCACCGAGATTGCGGTGTGGGGCTGGGAACACCTCAGTGTGGTCAAGAAGGAGAGTGGCGACGAACTCTGGTCACTCTATTTGGGGCACGGCAACGACGAAGACGTCGGTGCGTGCCATGTCTCGGGTCCGCGTTTGCGTGTCCCGGAGGGGACGTACGTCAATCTCGAGGAGAAAGACTGGGACTCTGAGTTTTCAAATGTGGAGGAGGGCCAGTTTCGTCTCGCAGCAGGTTCGGGGGATGGGTTCTTGCTTGCGCGGATGGCCGAACTCTACCGTTGGTCACCGACCGGGCTTGAGCAGCGACACTCATTCCCGGCGCGTATTGTCTCGATTGACGGGGCGGTCGTGATGAACGACGGCTCGCTCGCCGACTATGAGGGCACGCCTCTCGTCCCGTACGTCGGAAGTGAGGGCCTTCGCGACGCAGTGGTGCAGCGGACTGCCGCATGGACCGGAATCGTTGCGAGCTACGGGGAGAGAAGCGTTGTTTCGGTCTGGTCGCGAGGAGACCGCGTCTTCGAGCGCAGCTACGAGGGGGTATGTCACACGGCAACGGGACGACCCGGCGTAGTGGTGGTTCCCGGTGGGGTGCTCTTGCTCGGTAGCCAGACCTCCATGATTCCTATTCCAGCTCTTCGGCCAAGCGCCGCGGCGTGTACGACCGCACACCTGCTCGTTGGAACCGAAACCGGACAGGTTCTCGTGTTGGATTGGGACGCGATCAGACCTCGCTGATCAGCGCCCTTGCGCGCTCCACCGCCACCGCGACGTCGAGCGTCGTCCCAAGCTCGGTGTGGTGTAGGCACTCGCTCAGCTGCGCCCAGAGCTGCGTGAGCTCCCGGGCCTGGTCGCGATCCATCACAGCCTGAGTGGCGAGCATGAGCGCGCCAAAGCGGATCTCGTCGACGCGGGCGCCGTGCTCCGTGAGACGACCGCGCGCGTAGCTCTCGAGGGCCTGCCGGGTCAGCGCAGCGGCGGCGAGGGGCCACACCCCCCGGAGGCTTTCCTCCCCCGCGTCGACGACGCGCTGGGCCTGGTCGAGGAGCGTTTGCGCCTCGCTCACTGCCGCCCCCGAAAGAACTTCGCGAGGCGTTTGGTCTCCTCGATGAGCTTGCGAAGATCGCCGTCGTAGCTTCCGTGCGCCGACTCGCGAATCGTCTTGTACGCGTCGGCGGCGTCCTTGTTGAGCTGCGCCTCGACTTCCTTCACGACATCGCCCGCGCGTTTCGTTTCGTCAAAAAGCGCGAGGGCCGCCTTCGCGTTCGTGGTCCGTGCTTTGCCGAGCGCCTTTTCGATCTTGTCGTGGGGGTCGCCTCGTTCGAGACGCCGCCTTCGCACCGCTTCCTCGCACGCCGCGTCGATCGCCGAGCGACAGAAGGTCGGGATCACGCGCCCGCATACGCCGGCGCCGAGTTCCTCCGCGCTCGAGAGCACCTGCCACGCGTCCTCGATCAGCTGGTCGATCGTTTCCCGCGTTACGCGGACGTCGACGACGCTGCCCGGCCGGCGGGTCACCTGATGCACCGTCGCCTGGATCTGCAGACGCCGCACGGACTCCACGAGGCGCCCGTCGTGGGTGAGGACGATGACCTGCCGACTCTTCGCCACGTCGTCGAGAACGCGCGCGAGACCGTCGACCTTGTGCGGGTCCATCGCCTGGACCGGGTCGTCGATGACGAGAAAGCGAAAGGGGCTGCTCGCGTGGCACATGCGCGGAATGAAGATGCTCAGAGCGAGCGCGTTGAGCTCGCCCTGGGACATGACGCTGAGGGCTTCCGCCTCGTTGTCATCCACGTGCGCCGTGAACTCGACGCGGCGCTGCGTCTTCTTTCCGGCGAGGGCGATGTCGTCGAGGGAGACGAAGCTCTGGGCGCTCAGCTTCGACCAGATTTCCTTCGCGCGATCGACAATGGGATCAAAGCGCGCGTCGCGCATCGCCTGACGACGTCCTTCGAGCCACTTTTCCGCAGACTCGAGAGGCTTGAGGTGTTCCGCTCGCGGCGCAAAGGCGTTCGCGCGCTCAAGGTACGCGGCCACCTTCGTCGCAAAGGGGCGAAAGACCGATTCGATCTTTTCTGCTTCGCCCTTCGCGCGCGTGATCGCGGTCTCTACGATGGGCCGCACGGCAGCGAAGGTCGCATCCACTTTCGTGAGAAGCGCGGCGTCGCCTTCCACCGCTTCCTTCGCGGCAGCGAAGAGGCCTTCGGGGTCGTCGATCAGCTCGAGCTCCCGGGCGAGCTTGAGCTGCTTTTCGGGAATCGCATCAAAGAGCGCCTGCACCGCCTTGCGCGCTTTGCTGAGGTTGTTCTTCGCGTCACGAAAACGGGTCGACGCTTCCTTGGCGGAGACGAGGCGTTCGTCGACGTTGCTGATGCGCGCCTCGTCCATCGGGCGCTCGCACACCGGACAGGTCTCCGGGTGTTTTTCGAGATGCACCTTCGCGGCCTCGAGCACCTTGATGAGCGATGCGTGCGACTCCGCCGCGGTGCTGCTCGCTTCTTGGTAGGCCGCGATCGCGTCCGTGAGGCCACCCTTCGTCTCCTCGAGAACCTCTGCCGCCGGGAGCTGCATTTTGGTGACGCGCACCAGCGTCTTTAGACGTGATTCCGCGGAGTTGTCGTCGGTACCCAGCACGACGCTTTCGAGCTGTGGGAGGTCGGGTTCGCGCTTGGCGAGCAGCTTCGCGCAGGTCTTCGCGCGGTCGTCGTCGCCGAGCTGCTCGGCGGCGCTCTTGAGCTCTTTGCGTTCCTTGTTGAGGTTTCGCTTGGTGGTCGCGAGCTCCTTCTTCTGTTTCGTGAGTCGCGCGACGGCACTGACAACCTCGTCGAGGCTCAGCACCTGATTGAGCAGATCGTGGGCCTTGCTCGGTTCCTCGACGAGCGCGCCGAGCTCAGGGTGACTGAGAAAGGGGCGAAACTCTGCGAGCGCTTCTTTGAAACCGAGCTCTTCGAGGGAGGTCTCGGTCTTGTCCTCAAAGCGCGCGTCGAGCTGCGATTCGTGAAGGTCGGCCCCCTTTCGCCAGCTGCGCACCAGATGCAGCGGCTGCTGACCTTCGATGGTGAGTTTCGCGTCGATGCGCGCGCGGTCCATGGCGTGAAGGTTTCGCCAGCCCTTTTCCCAGAGCTTGCTTCGGCGCCCGATGAAGCGGCTGCACGATCCGGTGAGGAGCGTTTCGAGACCCTCCGAAAAACTCGACTTACCGGAGCCGTTCCGGCCAAACACGATCGTGAGACCCGGACCCGGATGCAGGTTCAGCTTCACGCGCTGTCCAACGCCCCGAAAGCCGGTGACCTGAATCTCCTCGATGAACGCGCCGGGGGCTTCGCCCGCTCGGTCGGCAGGCGGCTTGGCTTCGCGCGCTTCTCCGCGAAGAACCGAGGCGATGGCGTCGTCACCCTCACACGCGGCGTCGACGAGGTTTGCGACCAGTTCCTCCACCTCTTCGTCGGCCCCGAGGGCCTCCATGATCTCCGACCGAAGCGACTCTTCCATCCAATGCCTCCAGGCGCGTTCGCGCCGATGGGGGGACGATACCCGATCGATGTACGGCGGCTTGTGAGCACTCGCCCCCAATTGTCGCAAACGATGTACATTCCTCGGCCTATGGGTCGCCTTCTGGGTGCCAACGATCTTGGGTTGCGCGTGACATGGCGGCATCGCTTCGTCCCTCCGGGAACGCGGGCGGAGCCGACGCCGGGCGTGCTCTACCTCGACGTGGGCGGCGGTCTGCGGCCGGGCATCATCGATCACCACGGCGCGGACATTCGCCCCACCAGTACGGCCGAGCTCATCCTCCAGCACCGCGAGCTCGTGTACGTGCACTTCCTCGGCGGCGTGCTGAAGCGCGCGGCCGCGGGCGAGTCGGTTGGCGGCTCCGACCTCACCTTTACGCTGGTCACTCATTTTGCGCCCGACTTCGACGGCGTGGTGTCTACCTACTTCGTGAAGCACCTCGTCGAGACGGGCGAGTTTCCTTCCGGCGCTTCGGCGCTCGCGCGCTACGTCACCGAGGTCGACCAGGGCCGCTATCGCTTGCATCTCGATCGGCCGAGCACCTTTCTCGCGCCGCACATCGGGCAGCTGGCGATTCAGAATTTGATGACCGCCGGTGATCCCGAGCAACGTTCGATCGAAGGACTCGAGCGCGGACTGCGTCTTGTCGAACGCGTGCTGCGCGACGTTCCGGGAGCGCGAAGCCCATCGCAGTTCGTGCCGGACGGCGACGATCATCCCGCGAGTCGTTGGGCGTCGAGCGACGAGTTTCAGGATGCCCGCGAGTTGCTCGCCGCGGAGCCCGAACACTTCGCGGCAGACTTCGAAGCCGCCGAGCGCGGGTCGGTGGTGTTGCCTCTGCAGGGCGCCAACGGAGGGATGGAGGTTCCGGCGTTTGTCGCCACCCGACCGCCCACGTCCAAGCTCAACAAATACTGGGTGCGCGCGTCGGGCTATCCCTTCTTCGTGTGCCCCTATGCGACCGCGTCTGACACCGAAGGACGCTTTGGCCGCGTGATTCTCTCCCTCGATCCCACCTGGACCGACGACGAGGGCCAAACGCCGTCGCTACGCGGCCTTGGCTTTGCGCTCGAGCGACGGGAATGCGAGGTCCGGGCGGAAGAGGAGGGCGGCGATCAGCGGTCGCCCACGCCGCGCTGGGACGATGGGACCTGCAGCAACGCGGATCCTTGGTACGACGGGCGCGGCCACGCCTTCACCATTGTCGACGCACCTTCCTCCACGACGCATCTCTCGTACGCTGACGTGCTGGCCATCGCGCGAAGCGGTAGCTTCTGGCACGTTCCCCTCTCCCGCGGAACGATCACGATGATGTGGGCGGCGGACCTCGACGCCAAAGGTGACGCGGCGGGGGGGCCCGGGAAGTGGGAGCCTCTCGTTTGCCCGCCAGCGATCGATGACCGCATGCGCCCTTTCTACGCTGCGTGTCGCGCCCTTGCGCCCATTGCGGAAGAGCTCGATTGCCCAGGGACCGCGGCGACGAGAGAGGTGCGCGACTTTCCCCCCGAAGCGCGCGGAGGTCTTCGTCTGCTGCATATTCGCGCCGAGGAAGGCGCTACCCTCGAGCAGCTGCTTATGGCGAGTCGTACGGCGGTCGAGCGCTTTGGCGAACCGGACTACGTGCTTTCGCGCGTGCAGCTCGGCGCCCACAACGCGGACCCGGGGGGCCTCGACATTCTCGTTCGACAGCTCGGTGACGTGGACGTCGACGAAGTGCCCATCGCGCCTGATGAGCTCGTGCTCTTCAATCACCGCTCGCTTCTGGTGCGCGGTTCGCAGGAGGGCGACGACGGCTACCTCGAGGTGCTCTTCTATCTGGCGTTCGTTCGCGAAGCCCTCCGCGACTACCAGACGCGCCTTTCGGATCTTCTGCGTAAGGATCAGCGAAGCCGCAAGGACACGAAGAAGCTCCGCCGGGACATTCTCGCGTTTCAGACCCGCTACTACGATCTCGAGATCGCCCGGAGCGGGCGCGTGCGACGGATTTCCGAGCGGCTCGTGAGCGCGATGCACCTCTCCCGCTCCTACGGTGAGATTCAGGACCAGATGCGGCAGCTCGCGCAGCTTGAAGCGCAGGACGACGCGCGTCACCGAGAGCGCGCAGATCTCTTCATGGAGAGCGCGCTTTTCTTCGTCGCCATCGCGGGCGTCTTCGAAACGATCGTCGCGTATCTCTCCTGGGATGGATTTCAGCGCAAGGACTGGACCTGGATCGGTTCGCTCCTCGCGTTCTTCGTCGTGATCTGGCTCGTCGCGCTGATGCTGCGGCGTCGCCGCCGAATGTAGTCCGGCCGCGCCATCTTCGAATCGTGGTGGGCATGGGCAAGGGCAAGATCCCGCTTCCGTCACGCCGGCACCACCAGAAGACGCATGCCCGAACGACCTAATCCATCGCGATGAACGCGTCGCGCCGCGCCATCAGGTCGTCATCGATCGACGCTACGAACGCCGCGCCACTCCGGACGATCGGAGATGCGCTTTTTTGGCACGCTTTCAGAATGCTCTTCAGCCCGGCCTCTTCGTTGCAGAAGAACGCGTGAAAGAGCCAGTAGAGCGCATCGCCAGGGCGGTCCCAAAAGTGACGGCGCCGGCGTAGTGTGCTGAGCGTGTCGAAGGGCTCGGCGTAGCTTTCGTAAAGCTCCGCGGCGACCTCGTAGTCGATCTCGTCCTCGTCTTCCTCGAGAAGCTCCACAATCCAAGAGGCGCGGCGAAAGTACGACAGGCCGCCCGAGGTCCAATCCGGCTGCTTCACGTCAAACTCCGACATCATCTCGTCGACGACGTCGAATCTTCCAACGCAGTGCACATGGCCCGCGATCGCGCGAAGCACGGGCTCGGGGTCGAGCTCGCCCCCTTCTTCGTGGTGGCGCCGGAGCGCGAGAAGGAGCGCTCCCGCGTGCAGGGAATCCGCGAGCTTCGACACCGCGTACACCCCGGGCTCATCGTGAAAGGCGATCAGGAGCTCACACGAGCGAGAGCCGACGTGCACGAGCACCGGATCGCTGGACGAGGTCACCGGAAACGCGTTGGCGAGAAGCCACCCAAGAGATGCGCGCTGGTCGCGAAGAAGGCGCGCGAACTTTGCGGGCGGCCAACGCTTTCGGAGGGAGAACGCGCGATCGAGCTGCGGTCCGTAGGCGAGCCACCGTTCAAGGGAATCCGGAACCGGACCAACGCCCTGCGGGACCGCGACCTTGCGGCGTGGCGTTTTGAGAAACGTGAGTGGATCGGGATCCGCCGCGTGCGCGAGACACGCGGGAAGTCCGGCTTTCGTCGCTTTCGGCGCACGCTTCTTGGGTGCGGACGGAGCAGCGCCGGTGTCGAGGTTTGACATCACCGAGTCCTGCCCGAAGAAGAAGGTCTGTCCGTCGCGTGAAAAGCAGCCGCTGCTCACGGCAAAATCGTCCGTTTCGATCTTGTCCGGCGCGTCGAGCGTCCCCGATTCCAGCGCCTCGAGTCCCAGGGTGTAGAGGCCTTTGCCGAGGCCGCGCCGAACGGCCGCCATAAGAACGCTCCCGGCCGGATCGACCCAAAGCCGGCCAATGCCCCGTGGCGCTTTCCCCCGGGCGATCGCGTTGAGCTTTCGGTCGAGGATCACGAGTTCCGAGGACGTCGCACACGCGATCCAGCGTCGATCGGCAGGACCGGCGAGCGCCGTCGCCCGCAAGGGAGAGGACGCCTTGGTGCGAAGTTTGGGGTGGATGCTCGAGGTTGAGACAAGGCCCTTATCCGTCGCGAAGACCGCGTGCGGGCCCACCCAGCCCACCGCGTTGATCCCCTTGAACGTCCGCGTGCGCACCTTGCCGAGGTTGCCGCTCAGAGTGAACGCCGTGGCTTTGTTCCAGCCGCCGGGCGCGATGAATCCGGCGACCTGCGAGGCGTCCGCCGAGAGTGCGATCGTCCCGTAGGAAAACCCGCTCGCGATCACGCCGTGGGCGACCTCGCGACCGTCGAACGTGAGTTTGGTGACTGCCTGCGCGTTCGTGTCTCCGATGCGGCGAATCCCAAAGAGGAAGACGTGCGTGTCGCTGGCTTCGACGCTGTAGCCGCCCCCAAGGCGAAGCTGTTTTCGAACGCGTCCGCGCGGGGTGTAGAAGAACGTTTTGTTTGCGTAGCCAACGACGCCGCCGTCCGGGAGCGCCGTCATGTCCTCGAAGCTGCTCGGGTAGGCGCCGGGAACGCTCGCGAACTCGCGCGGGGTCACGCTAGCGAATCGCGGCCCACACCGCGGTTAGCCACGCGAGCGGCTTTTCTTCTTTCGGATCGATGCCGTCCGATTCGGCGACTTTCTTCAGGCGCTCGAAGATCAGCTTCTGCGCGTCGGGGCGCGTGATGGTTTTCGCGTGCGCCTTTAGCTCGGTTCGCGAGGGATACTTCGCCTCGGCGGCTGCCATCGCCGTCGCAAACCGCTCCGGGCCCATCTCGTCGCGAATGCCGTCGATCTGTGTACGTTCGGCGTCGCTGTACTCGCCGTCCGCGATGATGATCTCGCGAAGGAGTCCGAGGAGCACCGTATCTTCGTCGGGCGTTAGGCTTTTCATCGAAGTGAACCTACACAATTCGCGCTACCGGCGGCCAGCTGATTCCTAGCTTGAAACTGGTCCACCGCGTTCGCTTCGTAGAACCGTCGCAATCCCGGCGGCGATGACCGCTCCCGCAACCCCGAGGACCACCATGAATTCACCGTGCAGGAAAATGAGCTGCGCTGACGCTTCCTGGTACTCCTCGAAGGTGCCAACGTGAAGCGAACGATCGTAGAGCACGGCCATCGTCAGGAGCACGATCCCGCCGGTACCGAGCACCGTTTGCTGGGCACGCTCCGGAGCGCCCTGACGAATCGCAGCTTCGGCGAAACGAAATCCCGCGACGAAGCTCAGGTTGATCAGGGAGATGACGATCGTCAAAACCAAAAAGCCCCACGGGCCCGCCGAGTCGAAGAAGAACGCGCGCGCGTCGAAGAAGTAGTTCCACTCCCAGTCAGGAAAGCGAGCCATGAAGAAGAGGATCACCGGAGTGAGAATGGTGGATTGGAAGAGCAACCCCTTGTGGAGTAGGCGATCGCGATTTCGGACCTCCGGCTTCTCCGGATCGCGACGCGCTGTGGCGAGCGCCGCGCCGACGAGAAAGCTGATGGGGGCGTCGATGGTGATCACGCGCGCTAGTGTAGCGTGTGTCCTTCTCCTCGTGGCTTCGGCGAGCGCGATGGCGCAGAGCGCGGAGAACACGGAGAACACGGAGAACACGGAGAACACGGAGAACACGGAGAGCGCGGAGAATCCGGAGAGCGCGGAGAATCCGGAGAGCGCGGAGAGCACGGAGAACACGGGCGTCGTTACGGGTCCGGTCGAGGAGGGCGCGGGTACGAATCCGGTGGAAACCCCGGCTGCAGATCCAGTTCCGATCGCCAGTCCGGTCGCTGAGAGCGTCGCCCAACGCGCCCCCACCCTTGGGTTGCCCGCGGAGGACACGTCCGACGAAACCTGGCTCCTCCTCCGCGAGGTTCGCCGACAGAACTATCGTGAGCGTCAGCGGGAAGCGTGGGTGCTCGCTGGCTCAGGAATGGTGGCCACGGCGGCCGGTCTCGCGATGGCCATTGGTGGGCGCGACGACAGCCAATGGCTCGCCAACGGTCTCACGACGCTCTCCTTTGCCCTCATCAATGTTCCCCTTGGACTGCTACAGCTCGACTTCAGCGGACGTCGCCTCGCGGACATCGAAGCGAATCGCGCGGGGACCGAGCTCTCGTACGACGCCGTGCGCGCGGCCGAGCGCGATGGACAGCGCGGCAAGCGTCTCAGCTACGCCGTCAACGGTGCGTTCGACGTCCTCTACATTTTGACGGGCGCCCTTCTCGTGGGTCTCGCCGATCGCTTTCGCTATGAGGACTCCTCGAGGGGCGCGGGCTGGTCGATGATCCATCAGGGCGTGCTCCTGCTCGGTATCGACCTCTATGGGATCATCGCCGCGTCGCGACGGCTGCGACGCATCGATCGTCTGGGTCGGTGAACCCGCGCTGAAAACACCGCGCTGAAAACACCGCGCTGAAAACACCGCGTCGAAAAGACCGCGCTGAAAACACCGCGTCGAAAAGACCGCGCTGAAATAACGTTCCAGGGGCGCGCGTAGGACCTCATCCATGTTTCGGGATACCAGCATCGATCTCGCGCCCTACCGCGAGGGGGTTCACGCCTGGGTGCGCCTCTTTACCGCGACGCCTCGCGACGCTGCGCTCGTGCTGGTCGCGCCGGCACTCCTCGTGGCGCTCTGCACGAGCCCTCTCCCCTTCGCAGACCACCCGGTGTTCAGCGCGATCGTCTTCTTCGTGGTGAGCCTTCCGGCGGCGATCGGAGCTGGCGAAGCGTGCGCCCTGGCGTTTCTTCTTGGACGCCTCCAGCGCGATCTCCTGCTCGCGCTCGATGGCGTTGTCGAGGTGGTCCAGGCGCTCGCTCGGGATGCGGTGCGGGTCAACGCGGGGGGCCTGCTTTCGCCGGAGGAGCTCGCCGAAGTCGTGGACACGGCGGTGAACGACGTCGTTCGCCCTCTGGCGGTCGAGGCGCTCAAAAACGAGCACGGCGACGGCTTCTTTGCCGGGGTCCTCGAGTTTGCCTACGCCCTCGTCTTCGGCGTGTTGGCTCGCGCGCTCAACGAGGCGGTTCGAAAGGCGACACCGGGGCAGCTTCGCGCAGCGTTTGGAAGCGCCGCGGCGATGAGTCCCGACCCCGCGGCCGTGACC
>JBCDAA010000085.1:0-25216 GCA_039186435.1 Myxococcota bacterium
CCGCGGTGGACGGCTGCGTCGAGCGAACCTTCTATCGCGACAGCGACGGAGACGAGCGCGGCGATCCCACGATGTCGATGTCCGCGTGCGAAGCGCCGGACGGATTCGTGGAAGACGCGACCGACTGCAACGACGACTGCAACGTCTGCTGGACTGACAACGCCGAGGCCTGCGACGGAGAAGACAACGACTGCGACGGCTTTAGCGACGAGGGGTTGCTCGTGCCGGTGGGAGAGCCGGTGCCCGTGGCGACGACGAACGGGGACGATCGCGCGTTGGGCGCAGCGCCGCTGTCGGATGGACGGATTTTGGTGGCATATACGGATGCCGACGGGATGGGTCAGACGATCGCATTCGCGCCTTCGACCGGTGTTTCAAGCCCAATCAACGATGGGTTCGATGGAGACCAGTTCCTGATGCTTCCGTCTGTGCGAGGTGGGGACGCTGCCCTGATTTACGATGGCGTACCCCTAACGGGTCGTACTATTTCGAGAGGCGGCGTTGAGGGCGACGACGTAATGCTCCGGAGGTCCCCCGACGGGTTCACCCCAGTGCAGGCTATCGCAGCGACTCGCCTGCAAGCTGATGAGGTCGCGTTGGTGTACGGCGTAGTAGCTCGTGCAGAGTTTAGGGTGCTAGATCCAAACTTGACGGCGGGTAGCGCCGCCGTCGATCCGCTGGACGGGATAGCGTTTCGCGATGCCCCGATCTTCAACATCCTGCCGGTGTCGGAGGACGTCGTGCATCTCATCGCCATCTTCGACCCGCTACAACCGAGTTCGTCGATTCGCTTTCGGGTCGTTCGACGCGGAGTCCCAGAAGGCGACTGGATCCCTCTGGTTGAAAAGCCGAACCTCGCGTCGGTCGCGTCCGGGATCGACCCGGATGGATTCTTGGACCTCGGATTCTCATCGGGCCCAGACATGCTTTCGCTCCAGTTTGAGGTTCAGCGTTTCAGACCGGAGGAGGGTGCCTGGGCGTCCGAAGGCGACGCAGAGGCGTTCGGTGAGACCGGGTTACGACTTTTGATGCAGCAGGTTGCGTACCGAGGTTCCGACGCGCTGTTTTTGGTGCGCGACATCGCCGCGGATATGGAAACGTCGACTCTTGAAGCGTTTCGTCGCGATGGTCAGCGGCTCGAGCTCGGCGCCGGCCGAGGGTTCACCGACGTTGTTCCCATTGATGACGGCTTCTTATTTCGGCGAGCTGAAGGGGATGAGACGACGGTCTCGTTCCGCGCGTTGGGTTGCGAATGAAAAACCCGGCGCGCGTACGCGAACCAGGTTTTGCGGGTCAACGCTGTCAGATGAGAAGAATCTCTTCGAGGTTGAGCCCTGCTGGGTAGGCGTACGAAGTCGTGACGCCCATGCCGTAGACAATGACCCCAAATGGCTCGGCTGAAGCCATTTGATGCGTACCACCGTCGACGGTGATCGTGCCCACTTCGAGCGTTCCAACGGTACTCCACCCAGGGTTTATGGAAGCTCCATCGAGCGTAACGTCGACTCCTGGTCGCCGAACGACGAGAAGAAAACTCTGGCCACCCGTCGCCGTGTTGTACGAAGTGGGAGTCACGAACGTGTAGTCGCGGCGGTACTGCTGGATGGGGGGGAGCACCACCATTGAAGGGTCGCCTCGTTCGGCGTTTGGCTCGCTCGCGATCTGTCCGATGAGATACTGCGTGACCATTACTCCGTTCGTGGCGGAGATCTCGAACGCGCTAGTAGCCTCGAACTCTGCCCATTCCCCCGCCGCAAGCGTGAGTGAGGAGGTGCCGCCCTGGGGAGGGGAAACGGTTACTGTGGTGGCAGGAAACGCACTGGTGACACGAACAATGTTCCGTTCGTCACCTGATGGATCGGCCATCGGCCCAGACGCATAGTTCATTCCCCACGTTTCGAGAGGCGGCATCTGTGCTTCTAGATGGTCACATGCCTGCGCGCTGTACGGAACGTAGGCGCATTTGTGGCCGCCGAATACAGCGACCTGGTTACTCGACGTGATTCTAGTACCGGTGAGGTCAAGGCTCGATTCGTTGCAGAAAAACCGACCGGACTCGTCCGTCGTCCGCCCGGGTCGCCCTTCGGTGCAGTTGGGGGGGTTTGCTGCGACAACCACCGCGACTTCCCCTCGCTGAAGCGTGAAGTTAGCTACACCGCCGGCGCTTAGTGCAGGAAATCTCCCCGCAGCATCAGCAAGAACTGATGTTGATACAGAGACGTTTACGGTCGTCGGCTCGGGTGTCACTCCGATGATGGCGATATAGCCGGGCTCGCTCCCGAAAACGGGACCGAGGAGGCCATCATCCTGGATTGACAATGGACTGTAGCTCGACCCGATGTAGTTGCCGGTAAACGAATGCGCCGGGAGCAGCAAAGACGCGTCGTTTGAGAACGACCAATCGGGACGGGCAGGGGGTTCGAGGAACCCGCCCCCCACCATCCTGCCGTTGTCATATTCAAACGGGTTGAACTGGGTCACTGTTACCGGCTGGTCGCTCAGGACACGGTAGGCGGCGTTGGCGACTACGAAGCTCTGGCGTTCGCCGGGGTTGTCAGAGATTCCCTCGCTTAGCTCCAGAATCCACGGGAGAACGATTTCCTGCAGACCTCCCGGCGGCACTGTTACGGATGCCACCATCGAGGTTCCACGAAACACCCGCACGTTGGCCGGGGCGCCTCCTGGATTCGCAGCCACAAGCCGGAAATCGTAGCGATTGTCTGTGTCGAACCCACTCTGGTTCGGAAGCGGCGCCGCCCAATACTCGCAGCCAATGTTGCTTCTGCTCGACTCCGCAGCCCCACACGCATCCGAGCAGAACCCGCTGCTCGCACACATCGCACCGTTCTCCGCGCAATCCCGCGCGGTCACAAAACCGGTGCCGTCGACCGAGCAGACCATCGAAACGGTTCCCTCGCAGCGACGCTCGCCGGCGCGGCAGGCAACGCAGCCTCCGCCCGCGACGTCACAGGCGGCGGGGCAGACCATTTCGTTCGTGCGCGACATCCCGTCCGGGCCGCACTGATAGTAGACGTTCCCAGCGCACAGGAACTCGCCAGGCGTGCATCCAACCGCGCTGTCGGTACCGCCTCCGCCATCGGGGCGGGCCGCGTCGGTTCCAGCATCGCGTCCTCCAGGGGGTCGCGAATCGTCGCCACAGGCACTCAAAGAAACACAGAACAACAAAGCTACAAGCAAGCGTCCACAGGACATGGACCAACCTCCCTCGCAGGCCCCACCCGCCTGCCCAACGAACGCCGAAAACTAGCAGCTGGGAGGTCTGTGACAAGCAGCCAACAAAAAACGCCGGCTCGTAAGCCGGCGTTTTTCGAAGCAAATGCGATCGGACGCTAGTTGAAGAGGTCCGGGCACATCGATTCGAGCGTCATGCAAGACGCCGGGGACGCCGGGGACGGGAAGGACCCCACGTCCGCGCAGCTGAGGCTCTCGAGGGCATCTTCCGTCTCGTCGAGCTGGTCGTTGAGGCAGTCCTCCGCCATGCCGACCGTGGCATCGCAGTCCGCAAAGTCCATCGCGGAAGCGTCGTCGCAGTTGATCTCGGGATCCGGAACCGGCTCCGGTCCCATCTCGAGGCACGCGTCCCGAACCATCTCGCAGGCCTCTTGGGTCGTCTGGGTGAGGCCCGCGAGGGTGCACTGCGCACGATCACTGATCGAAACCGTGGCGCTCTGGGACGCGATGCAGGCGTCCATCGCCTCGTCGTCGGTGATCGAGCTCACGGTGCGCGAGCGATCGACGCCGAGGTCGACGGAGCCGCCGCCGCCACCGCCACCGCCACCGTCGTCACCACAACCGGCGATAAGCGCAAGAACACACAATCCACTCCAAGCAGCTTTCGTCATCGAAGGGCCTCCTCCGGGGAACTTCCCCACATCCCACGCGCACCCTAACACCATCCGCGACGGCGTCAGCGTTTTCGTTATTCTGCAGCTTCCGCCGTTTCCGTTTCTGGGGTCCAGCGAAGAACCGGATGTCGTGCGGCGCGCGTTTCGTCGAGACGGCGAAGACGCGTCACATGGGGCGCCGCGGTGACCTTTTCCGGCGTCTCGTGCGCCTCGCGGTCGATCTGACTGAGCGCTTCCACAAACTCGTCGAGGGTCGCCTTCGACTCGGTCTCGGTGGGCTCGATGAGCATCGCACCTTTGACCACCAGCGGAAAGTACACCGTCGGCGGATGAAAGCCGAAGTCGATGAGCCGCTTCGCGACATCCATCGTCGTGATCTTGGTTTCCTTCAGATGCTTGTCGCTGATGATCAGCTCGTGCATGCAGGGACTGTCCGCGTACGGCGCGTGCCAGCGATCCTTGAGCAGCGCGAGGAGGTAGTTCGCGTTGAGGACCGCCATCTCCGTCGCGCCCTTGAGGCCCTCGGCGCCCATCTCGCGGAGGTAGGTGTACGCGCGAACCATCATGCCGAAGTTGCCGTGAAAGGAGCGAAGGCGCCCAACGGTCTCCGGGCGTGAACCAAAGTCGAGCGCGTAGGTTCCGTTCTCCTGCTTCTCGACAACCGGCACCGGCGCGAAGGGATCGAGGATCGCCTTGTAGCCGACTGGTCCGCATCCGGGGCCGCCGCCACCGTGGGGCGTCGTAAACGTCTTGTGCAGGTTGAACTGCATGACGTCGATGCCCAGATCGCCCGGCCGCGCCCATCCCATCAGCGCATTGAGGTTCGCGCCGTCGCCGTACACGAGCCCGCCCTTGTCGTGGACCATGTCGGCGATCGTTTTGAGCTCGCTTTCGAAGAGTCCCACCGTGTTGGGGTTGGTGATCATGATCGCGGCGACGTCGTCGTCGATGAACTCGGCAAGCTTCGCCGGATCGACAATGCCGTTCTCGCCCGCGGGAAACTTCACGGCCTTGAGTCCGTTGAGCGCGCAGGATGCCGGATTCGTTCCGTGCGCGGTGTCCGGGATCAGCACCTTCTGCGGATTGCGTCCAGTCTGGGCGTGGTACGCCCGGATCATCATCAGCCCGGTGTACTCCCCCTGCGCCCCTGCGGCCGGATGCAGCGACACGCGGTCCATGCCGCACACCTCGGCGAGGCCCTGCTCGAGGCGATACATCAGCTCGAGCGCACCCTGAATCAAGTGCGAAGGCGTCAACGGATGCAGACGCGCAAACCCCGGAAGCCGCGCCGCCCACTCGTTGACCTTTGGGTTGTACTTCATGGTGCAGGACCCGAGCGGATACATGCCGAGGTCGATCGCGAAGTTCTGCTGACTGAGGCGCACGTAGTGTCGAAACGCCTCGGGTTCGCTGACCTCCGGAAGCGCCGCCGACGAGCGCCGGCGATACACCCCGAGCGCGGTCTCCGCGTCCACCGCAGGGACGTCTAGTTCCGCTTGGGACGCGCCAAAGCGTCCTGGTGCACCCTGCTCAAAAATCAGGGGAGTCGCGATCTCTTGTCCTCGAAATGCCGAGCCAGCCACAGCCCACCTCCTCAAGTCTCCGGGAAGCTAGGGGCTTGGGATTTGCTGTGCAAGCCACAGGTGCTGTAAGCAGGCGGGGTGAGTCGACTCCTAATTTCTTCGCTCCTCGGAACGCTCCTGATGACGGCCTGTGGCGGGGCCGGTCCCTACGGATATGCCCGCGAGTATGCGCCCCTCGGCGACGAGGAGAGCTTCCTCGAAGGGGCGAGTCCGATCTCTTACGAGGAGGTTCGTCGCGATCCCCAAGAGTTTCAGGCGACCGATCTCGGCTGGTTTGGTCTGGTGACCGACGTGGACGTGGACGACTCCGGCGCGGGCACCGTTCGCATGACTTATCGCACACTCTCCGCCCGCAACCTCTGCGCCGACGAGCGAGCCAGCTCCTGCAGAGTCACCGTGTCCGATCGCGCAGGCGGTCCTTTTGCCGCGACGATGAACCTGAGCGCAGAAGAGCTGGACGGCGAACGTCGCCTCTGGGTCGGCTCCCTCGTTAAGGTCTACGGCAAGCCGACCGGCGAGCTCGACCCCGAGACCGGCGGTCCCATCCTCGCGGCGGACTTTCATCGTCACTGGCCCCGAGGCACCTACGTGACCACCGGCGCCCGCGGCTCGATGCGTCGCTAGCGATTAGGGAAGGCAGGCGATTAGGGAAGACACAGCATTCCCGCGCCGGCCGTCGTCGTGCATGCCTGCCCTTCAAAGCAGGTCTCCCCCGCGCACGTCTCGAAGCACAAGAACGTCTCGTCCGGGTCGCCCGCCAGCGCGGCGCACAGCCCGTTCGGGCACTCCGCGTCGCTCACGCAAGGTTTGGTGCAGAGTCGCCCGTCGGCTTCCGAACCGTCGCTCCGTTGAAATCGAAGTCGGTAGCAGCCCTCGGCGTCGCCGCCGCAGTCGCTGCTATCACCGCACGGGGCGTACAGAGGATTCGTCGAGCTGCAGGCGATCGAAAGGATCAAAAGGGCCGTCGACGCCCAGCGAATCATCCGCCTATTCTGGCAGACAGATCGCGTCGACAACAACACCGTCACGTTCGGCGTTGGCGCACACAAAGTTCAAGGGGCAGTCGAGGTCGTCGACGCAGCGCTCAAAGCACACGTTCTGATCGACGGGATCGCCAACGAGGGCAAAGCACGCCGCGTTGCCTGGACACTCGCGATCGTCTTCGCAGTTGATCGTGCACATCGCGCCGTCGCGATCGCGTTCAAACGCCACTGTGAAACACGTCGCGGTTCCTGCGCAGTCGGAGGTGTCCCCACAGGCTTCGTACAAGCCCACGCGCGCGCCGTTGTCGAAGCAACCCGAGACCGCAACCGTCAACGCACCGAGAACGAGCCATCCGCGCATGGAACCTCCAGCCCCGCACTCGCGGGTTCTCTAGATTAACGCTTCGTACGCCAGAATGTTCACTCGGCTTCCGCCCGAGCGCTCGTTTCACGGCCGTTTCGGGGCGACAACTCTCGTACCGTGTCCGAACGATCTTCGTCGCGCCTCGAAAATACTGGGCTTCTGGGAGGTGGGCTTCTGGGAGGTAAATACTGGCTTCTGGGAGGTATTAGCCGAAGGCCTGGCTCAGCGACTCAACGTGACTGCGCCCAAATTCAGCGGCGAAGAGATGCGGAAGCGCGATCCTTGGAACATCGATCGCTTCCTTGAGACGCTTGAGGCTCTCGTCCTGGACGCCTTCTCGAAGCGAGCGAATTCGACCCGCGCGGGCAAGCGTGGCGATGGGCGAGTCCTCGTCGAGCTGGCTCGGTAGATTCCGCAAAACCTCCCGCTCGGCGGGCTCGAAGAGTTTTGGCAAGAGCTGGTTTACCACCAGCGCCGGAACGTGAATCGAAAGCTCGTTTTCGAGCGCTTGGTGAAGCTCGATGGACTCGTTGGTGGGCATGTCCTCGGGAAGCGCCACGAGAACCGCTCCCGCGCGTTCCGGATCCCGAAAGAGGGCGAGGGCGCGCTCGGCTTCGCGCCGAAGCAGCCCCGGCGGCGCGACGTTCACGATCACCTGGGGCACCCGAAGCATGTCGAGACCATGGCCGGTCGCGGGCGCGTCCAGAATCACCAGGTCGTAGTCGCCGCGACCATCCGGTCCGTGGCCGACCGCGTGAAAGTACGCCTTCCCCAACATGGTCCAGGCTTCGAGTCCTGGCGTGCCGCGAAGAAACGCGCGAACGAAGCGATTTTCGAAAACGGCTTTGTAGACCGTCTTCACCTTCAGAATCATCAGCCCGTATTCTTCGAGGGCTTTCGTCGGCGTCATGTTCACCGCGTCGAGGTTCGGCGCGACGCGAACGACTTCGTCTTGAATCGGTGGAACCTCGAGAAGCTGACTCAACCGCTCCTTGACGTTGGTCATCGCGATGAGAACTCGTTTGCCCTTGCGGGCCGCCGCCAACCCGAGGGCCGCGCTCACCGTCGTCTTCCCAACGCCGCCCTTGCCAACAACAAAAAGAAATCGGTGGTCGAGGAGGGCGGGCATTCGGCGCGACCATAGCTCCCCCGCTAGTGGCGTCAATCGCGGCGCGACGTCTCGAGCCCCCAGCGCTTGACTCGATCGCTCGCCTGCACGCGGCCGGCACGTGCGGGTTCGAAGCTCAGCAGGTCGCCTCGGCGAGCGTCTCCAAAGGCCGCGTTTTCCTCGCTTTCGTGGCGGTCGAGGCGCATCCAGCGGGTGAGCTCGCCCTCGCGTCCGCATCCGACGAGTTCGAGTTTGCCTTTGGTTTTGAGACGCCCGCTCACCACTCGGAGTCGGTGCGTCGGTGGTGACGGCGGCGCGGTTCCGAGCGCGAGGTACGCGAAGGTACTCGTTTCCCAGCGAAGCCCCGCGTCTTTCGCAACCGAGGCGAGCTCATCCGGGAGCGTGAACGCACGTTCTTCGTGGCACCAGTCTTTCGCGCGCGCGAGCATCGGACAGACCTTCTGATGCAGGCAGGGCCCAAGCACGGACCACTCGGAGAGGAGCTCCGAGCGAAGTTCCATCAGGCGGCGGGTCGTCGTTCGAAGCGCCGGCTCAAGGATCAGGAGAACACCGCCCGGGGCGAGGTTGGCCCGAAGTGATCGCACCAGCGCGAGCGCATCCTCTGGACGAAGCTCGTTGAGCACGAGACCGAGAAGAATCAGGTCGTAGCGCTCGCCCATCGCGCGCTTTTGAACGTCTCCCGCATGACGGCGAAGGGAGATCGGGAGTGCGGCCCGAGGCGCGAGTTCTGCGAAGGCTTTCAGCGCGTCCGAAATGAGGTCGTAGGCGTCGACCTCGAAGCGCTCGGCGACGTCCATTTCCGCGGCAAAGTGCGCCGCGCCCAGGGTGCTCGTTCCGATGCCTGCGCCTAGGTCGAGAATCCGCCACGTACGACCCTTGGGGAGAAGGGCTTGTGCGTGCAGCTCGGCTAGCGGGTAGACGACCTTCATAAAGTCTCGCGGAAAGAAGAAACGAAGCCGCGCCTGCAGCACGTCGGGCGAGGTGGCCGCGGAAATTCCCTCGCGACGGCGGGTGTAAATCTCGCTCATCTCGCGCACGAGTCCGCTGAGCGGCTTTGCCGGTCGACCGAAAAGACGGTCGGCAACGCGAGCGCTCTCGGCCACCCAAACGTCCGGGAAGGGAGGGACCTTCATTCAGTCGAATCCCTCTTGTCCGCGTGGTAGCGTGGCCCTTGACCCGGCTGAAATCGCATGACCACCACCGCGTCCCCACGCATAAGCGTTCCCTTGTGGCATTTGCTCTCGGCGGTCACCGTCGTGCTCCTCGCCGCCGCGGTGTACCTCATCTTCGTCTACGCGCCCGTCGAAGAGCAGATGGGAGTCGCGCAAAAGATCTTCTACTTCCACGTGCCGAGCGCGTACTGCATGTACATCGGCTTTACGGTCGCGGCCGTGGGCGGCCTGATGTACCTCATCCGCCGCACCGATCGCTGGGACGCTGTCTCGGTCGCCGGCGCGGAGGTTGGGCTCCTCTTTTGCGTCATTGTGTTGATTTCCGGGCCTCTCTGGGGCCGAAAGGCTTGGGGCGTGTACTGGGTCTGGGACCCGCGCCTCACCAGCACACTCCTCACCGGCCTGATCTACGCGGCGTTTGTGGGACTTCGCTCCTTCGGAACCGTGGGTACCGCCGAAAAGAACTTCGCCGCCGCGCTCTCGGTCATCGGCTTTCCCTTGCTCTTCCTCGTCAAATACAGCGTGCAGCGCTGGGCGGGACAGCATCCGGTGGTCATCACCGGCGAGGGCGGCGGCATCTCGGACGATATGGTTCCCGCGCTGGTGGTGGCCTTCTTGGCGTTCACCGGTCTCGTGATTTGGCTTTTGTGGGCGCGCATTCGCGTCGAGCGCCAGCGACAAGCGATCTGGGCTCTCGATTTGGAAGCGACCGCGCGCGGACTGGGAGACGAAGAATGACGAGAGCTTTCTTGACCGTAGTCGCGTTGCTCATGCTCACCGTCAGCATGGGTTTCGCGCAGGATCAACCAGCTGCCGACATTCCCGCGGCGGACAACGCGGAATCTGAGCGTGCCTCCGCGTTTCGAGCAGTACGTGGTGCCCAGGCGGAGCAGGTGCCGGGAGGCAACCTCGTCGTTGGTGCGTACGGCGCCGCGTGGGTCCTCGTCCTGGGTTACTTCTGGCATCTCGGTCGACTTCACCGCAGCAATCAGGAAGAGCTGGCACGTCTTTCGGAGATGTTGAAGGATGCCGACGCGAAGAATTGAGATATGCCGAGCGTCGAGCATCTCCTTTATATCCCCGGCATTCTTCTCGTTGGCCTTGCCTTCGGTTTTCGCCTCGGCGCCAAAGCTGCTCGTGCCGAACTCGAGCGGCAGCGCCGTGAACGCAGGAAATAAACATCGGAACCCCTCATGCTGAACTTCGCCCTCACCGCTGAGCAAAAGTCCCTCGTTGAAAACACCCGTCGGTTCGTCAAAGACCGGATCGTTCCTGTCGCGGCCGAGGCCGATCAGACGTCAAAGTTCCCCAAAGAGGTCTTCGACGAAGCCTGGGAGATGGGCCTGGTCTCGCCGATCATCCCGGAGGAATACGGAGGAGCCGCGCTGCGTGAAATCGAGCATGTCCTCCTGACCGAAGAGCTCGCCTATGGGTGCACCGGCATTCAGACGAGCATGACCGCGAACACGCTCGCGGCGACGCCGCTCCTGGTCGCGGGAACGGATGAACAAAAGAAGAAGTACCTCGGCATGCTCACGAGCGAGCCGGTCTTTGCGGCGTACGCGATCACGGAACCCGGCGCAGGATCGGATGCGGCGGGCATTCAGACGCGCTGCAAGCAGGTCGGAGACGACTGGGTTCTCAACGGTGAGAAGTGCTACATCACGAACGGCTCCTGGGCGCGGTGGTACATCGTTTTTGCGACGACGGATCCGGCTTCGCGCCACAAGGGCATCGCCGCGTTTGTCGTCGACCGTGACACCCCTGGCGTCAGCGTCGGCAAGAAGGAAGATAAGCTCGGGCAGCGCGCGAGCGACACGGCGACGATTCACTTCGAGGACGTAAAGGTTCCGAAGGAGAACCTCATCGCGCCGCCCGGACAGGGCTTCAAGCTCGCGATGCAGACCTTCGATCGCACGCGCCCGGACATCGGTGCGGGCGCCTGCGGACTGATGCGCCGCGCCCTCGACGAGTCGGTGGCGTACGCCCTCGAGCGAAAGACCTTCGGCGTGCCGATCGCGCAGCATCAGATGGTCCAGCACATGATCGCGGAGATGGCGATCAAGTACGAAGCGACACGGCTCCTGGTGCTGAAGGCCGCCTGGATGATCGACAAAGGGTCCGAGAACTCGGTGGTCGCCTCCTACAGCAAGGCGTTCGGTGCCGACAGCGCGATGCAGGTTGCGACCGATGCGGTGCAGGTCTTCGGCGGCGCGGGCTACATGAAGGAGTACCCCGTCGAAAAACTGATGCGCGACGCGAAGATCCTGCAGATTTACGAAGGAACCTCGCAGATCCAGCGCATGGTCATCGCGAAGAACGTCCTGAAGGGGAACCGTTAGCCGATCTCTGCGCCAAAGAGGACCGCTTCGGGCGCTTTGCGATACGCTCTCGCTGTGCGCGCGTGGACACTGCCGCTCCTGTTGATCGTGGCTTGCGGCTCCGAACCGCAGCCGCGGGTGGAGCCCGAACCTGCGCCCGAGGAGCCGTCCGAGCCCGAGCCCGCTGCGGTTGAGCCAGCGCCGGAGCCGGCGCCGGAGCCGGAGCCTCTCGAACCGGCGGAAGGCCTCGTCTTTCCGCCCGGGCCGCACACCCACGAAGCGCTTCTCGAGGCTCTCGCGCACACCTCGTCTCGGCAGTTCAAACCCGTGGGGACGACCTCTGTGGTCTTTCGAATGCGAATGCGCTCGGAGCACACGGCGGCGTTTAAGCCTCGGAGCCGCCAGCATCGTCGCGGATACAAAGCGGAGATCGCGGCGTACCGCATCGCGCAGCTCTTGGCGCTCGACAACGTTCCCCCGGCCACGCTGCGGGCGGTTGCCCTTCGGGAAATCCGCGAGCGTTTTCATCCGCGCTACGACGACGTCGATACCTGGAACGAAATTGAAGAGTGGTGTCTGCGCGACCCGGACGGGCGCACGCGCGGCGCGGCGATCTACTGGATTCCCGAAATGGAGAACCCGCGCTACGAACGCGCTGAGCAAATCCGGCGGTGGCGTCGATGGCTCGCGCACGATGGGACGATCCCGGAAGGGAAAGACGTCCTCGCGCGGGACTTGTCGACGATGCTCGCGTTCGACTACCTCATCGGCAACTGGGATCGCTTCAGCGGCGGGAATATCCACACCACGCCAGATGGAACACGCCTCTTCGTTCGCGACCACAATGCTGCTTTTGCGGTGCACCTTTCCCCCCAGGTGCACACGCGTTTGCGCGACCGGTTGATGTATTCCGAGCGCTTTTCGCGGGAGCTTGTCGATCGCATTCAGCGGATGGATCGGGACGCGGTCGAGCGCGCGCTCAGCCTTGAGACGGCGCACGCCAACGACCCGCTTCTGAACGAAGCGCAGGTGGACGGCGTCCTCGAACGGCGCCTCACATTCTTGTCGTACGTCGGGGCCCTCGTCGATCGTTTCGGAGAGGACGCAGTTCTCTTCTTTCCCTGATACGATGCGCTGTGACCGGCTGGGAATCGATCGTAGCGGCTGTGGGTGGATTGCTTCTCGGTGTTGGCGTGGGGCTTCTTCTCGCGCGCGGTCGAGACAGCGCCTTACGTCAGCGGATGAACAAGCATCTGGGCGTGCTTCGAACGAACGTCATTCCTCTCCTCGAGTCGCGCGCCGAGGCGGTTGAGCTTCCGGACGATGTGTCGGAGCCCCTCGAACTCGTCGAGCGGTTGTCGACGTCCTTGCGCCGGCATGAAGAAGCACAGGAGCTTCCCTTTTCCGACACGGTGGAGTTCTCTCGGGAGGAAGCTCGCGCGCAGCTCAAGAAAGGCTGAAGCCGATGGACGTTTTGCTGGCGATGCTGAGTCACGACTTGCGCAACCCAGGGACGACACTCGTAAGTTGTCTTGAGCTCCTGGAGCATCTGGTCGTCGACGCGGACGGGCGGGAAGCCGTCGAAGACGCAAAGCTTGCACTTCGGCAGATGGAGTCCGCCTGGTCTCGCATCGATGCGCTGGCGGATCGTCACCAAGATCGTTGGTCCGATCCTGTTGATTTGGTGGCCAGTCTTCGCGCGATCGCCGAGCAACATCGCGCCGCGTTCGAGGGACCGGATGAGCTCACCGGGCCAGAGGGGATCTGTTTCATCGTGGACGCGCTGCTCGAGGCGACTCGACGAGGCCGCGTGTCCGTCACCGCGTCGGAGGTGGTGGTGACCGATGACCGCGGACTGCTCGCGGAGGATCGCCGTGACCAGGCCTTCGACGTTGAAGGCCAACTCGAGATGAAACGGCTTGGCCGCTACTCTCGCTTTGCCGGGCTCGTGGCTGCAAAGCGGGTCGCGGAACGTCTTTCGCTCCCGCTTGTGGCCGATGGGGACGCGCTTTTCGTGCTGAAGCTCGCGCCGAAGACGTTGACTTCCGGTGCGTAGATCGCGAGCATAGCGCCATGCTCGACGAAGCCGGCTTGCGCGCGGCGATCGAGAAATTGGGGTGGGAGATTCAGCCCCACGGCAAGGCGACCTTTCGCAGCGTTCATCAAACCGATGAGGGTGAACTCGAGGTGTATGTTCGCCTCGACGAGAACTGGCTCGTCGCCTCCGTGGTTCCCTTCCTCGCGACGCAGGGCGACAACTCCTACGAGCTCGCCCGATGGCTGCTCCGCATGAACCGCGACATGTTTCAGGCGAAGTTTGCGTACGACGAGGACGGCGACGTGGTGCTGACGGTAGAGCTGCCCACCGAATCCCTCGACTTCGGCGAGATCGAAGGAGCGCTGAAGAACCTCCTCCAGGACGCGATTCGCCATCGGGCGACCCTGCGAATCGCTGCGGAAAGCTAGCGCACAAAGCGAACGAAAGCGCGCGCTATTGCCTCGGCCGCAGGTCCGCATTACTCGTGAATGCATGGAAGGAACGATTCGAAAGCTCGGCCTGGAAGGCGGCCTCTGGGCCCTGGTGACCGACGATGGCCGCACGGTCGAGCTTCTCGATGCTCCCGCGGGGCTTCTCAAGAACGGCGCGCGCGCTCGCGTTCAGGGCAAGCGTGTCGAAGCTGAGGTCACGGTGGGGATGGTGGGGGACGCCATTCATGTGACCCACTGGGAACTGCTCTAGCGCATCGAGGTGAGCGGGAAGGTCAGGCCCTGCTCAACGTAGGTTGAGGTCAGGCGTCCTTTGGCCGCCAAACGATCAGACATCGGGTGACTTATTCCCTGAAGCTGGATCGTGATTCGTGCCCTGGCAGCGTGCTTCCGCTCTGTCTTAACCCGGCGTCGACACCACACGAGTGAACTTCGCTCGATCGGAACGCGCCAAACTGTTTTTTCTGGGAGGTCTATTCCTAGACCTCCCCCACGGGGAGTGAATCGCCGCGGGTCCCCCCTCCAATGACGCTTCGCGCCTTCGCTCGGAGGTTCGCTTTGCTCGGAGCTTCTCGTTGTCCGAGAAGCTTTCTCGCGGACGACTTGAATAGAGGTGCGCGAGCTGCCGTCGTAGGCGCGCTCGTTTGCCGTTGGCGTCTCTTCCTGCGCAGCAAACGTGCACCTCGATGGTGGGTGTAAGTGCGCGTGAGATATGTCGTTCAGCCGGGGAAGGTCGAGCATTGCTCGACGTAACTGCCACCCAGGAGATGGTCCACATGCGATTTCGAAGTTTATTAGTTTGTGCCGCGTTCGCGATGGTCGCGTGCGGCGATGACGACGGTCCTTCGGGCACCGACAGCGGCGTCGATGGCGCCATGGTCGATTCGGGCCCCGGCACCGACAGCGGCGGCGGCGGCGAAGATGGGGGCGTAGATGCACCCACCTGCGTTGACGAGGACGGCGACGGTTACGGCGAAGGCTGTGACCTCGGTCTCGACTGCAACGACGACGACGAGAATATCAGCCCCGCGGTCACCGAGGTATGCGACGGGGTCGACAACGACTGCAACGACGCCATCGACGACGAGCTCACCGGGCCGAGCTGTGCGCTCACCGAGGGTGTTTGCGCCGGTGCCACGGCCCGCTGTGGCGGTGCCGATGGGTTCCTCGAGTGTGATGCGACCGACTACGGCGCAAACTACGAGGCCGACGAGACCGCATGCGACGGCATGGACAACGACTGCGACGGAAGCACCGATGAGGGCTGCCCGTGCGTCGACGGTGAGACGCAGGCCTGCGGAAGCGATGTGGGCGTCTGCATGATGGGCACCCAGACCTGCGCGGACTCCATGTTTGGAGCCTGTGAAGGCGAGGTCGCGCCGATGGGAGAGACCTGCGACGGACTCGACAACGACTGCGACGGTGAAGAGGACGAAGAGGGCGACTTGGTTCCCCCCGACTGTCCCCTTCAGCTCGGCGTCTGCGCGGGCTCGAAGCGTGAGTGCGGTGGCGGCGCGGGCTGGATCGCTTGCACCGGCATCGGGAGCTACGGCGGCGACTACCAGGAGGCGGAAACGCTCTGCGATGGTCTCGATAACGACTGCGACGGCGTGACGGATGAGGGCTGCGACTGCATCGATGGAACGATGCAGGCGTGCGGCACCGACGTGGGCGCATGCATGGCCGGCGTTCAGACCTGCACCTCGGGTGCGTTCGGCGCCTGCGCAGGTGAAATCGCGCCGGCGACCGAAGAGTGCAACGGCATCGACGACGACTGCGACGGCGTCATGGACGACGATCTCGTCGCTCCGGCGTGCGCCCTTCAGATGGGCGTTTGCGCAGGCTCCGCGCAGCCCTGCAGCGGCGCGGGCGGATTTACCGCCTGTGAAGCCGCGGACTACGGCCCCTCCTACCAGGCGGACGAAACCGCTTGCGACGGACAGGACAACGACTGCGACGGAACCATCGACGAAGGCTGTGACTGCATCGATGGAACCACCCAGGACTGCGGTCTCAGCACAGGCGTTTGCGAGCGCGGTGTGCAGACCTGTGTTGCGGGTGAGTTCGGTGCCTGCGAGGGCGCGACCGACCCGACGCCCGAGGTCTGCAACGGCCAGGACGACGACTGTAACGGCGCGTCCGACGACAACCTGACGCTTCCGCCCTGCGCGCTCACCGAAGGTGTCTGCGCGGGAACACTACAGCGCTGTGGTGGCGCCGCGGGTCTGATCGCCTGCGAGGCAGCGGACTACGGCCCGGACTACATGGTTGACGAGGACGGAGAGGGCGACGAAGGCGCCTGCGACGGTCTCGACAACGACTGCGACGGCGAAACGGACGAGGGCTGCACCACGCTGCCGCTCCTCACCGATCCGCTCGATCTCGTTCGCCCGAACCTGCACAACCAGCATCTCGTCTACATGCAGAACTTCGACGGGAACTGGGACATCGTCTTCGCCGACCTCAACCGACTGATCACGCAGCGGCTGACGTCGACGACCGCTAACGAGTGGTTCCCCCTCGTCTACGGAAACCACGTCATCTTCCGACGTGGGGAAGACGCGGCGGCTCGCATCGTGATCTACGACCTTGTCACCAACACCGAGACGACGATCTCGTCGGCGCAAAGCAACGCCTTCGATATCGCTGGCCCGAACGTGGTGTACGACCAGTTCGACGGCACCCAGTGGGATGTCTTTGTCTACGACATCGCCATGGACACCTCGACGGACCTCTTCACCGGGGGAACGACGGATAACGAGATTGACCCGACGGTCCGAGGAAGCCGCATCGCGTTCGTCGGGGACGCGACCGGAACTCTCCTAACGACGGTCGTGGACTTTGCGCCGATGACTCCGACGACCACCGTTCAGACACCCGCCATGATGACGGTGGCAGGACAGCGCCTTCCCCTTCTCGACTTCGTGGGGATCGCCTGGACTGACGGCCGAAGCGAGTCGGATACGACGGTGGATCCCTTCCCCTGGGATACGTACGGCGCGTTCTTTGTCGGAACCGATGACCTCTTCCCGGGTGAAGCGCCCATCGCCACCGGCGCCGGGGCACAGATCACGACCGACATCGACGGCGCGATCGCGGTGTTCAACGATGACGCTGCGGGCGACCTCAACGTCTCGGTGGGCTCGGCGGGCGGCACGCCGCTTCAGCTGACCTCGCATCCGGGCACCCAGGCGGATCCGACGATCACGGGTCGCACGATCGTGTGGGAGGACAACCGCCGCGGCACCTTCGATCTCTACTTCACGAACGTGGGTGGAATCGCCGGCGCGGTGGCCTCCGCGGGCCAGTTCGTCATCAACGAGATCCTCGCGGATCCGGCGGCTGGGATGGACGCGAACGGCGATGGTGCCTCCAGCACCACCGACGACGAGTTCGTGGAGATCTTGAACAACCGTGGCGGCGCGCTCGACCTGAGCGGTGCGACCCTGAGCGACGCGGTTCGCGTACGTCACACGTTCCCGCCCGGAACCGTCGTGCCGGCTGGCGCATCCATCATCGTCTTCGGTGGCGGTAGCGCAGACGGTCTCTTCGGTGGTGCGATCGCGCAGATCGCGAGCACCGGCTCTCTCGGTCTCAACAACAGCAGCGACACCATCACCCTTGCGATCGGCGGAACGACGATCGACGAGGTGTCGTACGGCGGAGATGCCGGGATGGACCAGTCGATCACCTTGGAAGGCGACACCTTTGTGCTGCACTCCACGGTCGCGCCGGGGGCCGCGGCCATCTCACCCGGAACGACGCCTGCGGGCTTCGGCTTCTAGATCGAACCCCACCGGAAGAATCGGGGCGCTTCGGCGCCCCTTTTCTTTTTGCCGGCGTGTTTCCTCTCACGGCGCGAAGTTGCCCAGAAATCGTGCGTTTTTCGTCACCGTGCCGGAGGGGCAAGAGCCTGCTATGCCCCCCGGGCGATGAAGATCGAAGCGGATGCGGTGATCGAGCAGCCTCGGGACGTGGTGTTTCGAGCGTACCGAGACGGGTTGCCTGCGCTGGTGGAGAATCTGCCGCGGGTGAAGCGGGTCGAAGTCGAGTCTCGCAAAGAGCGTGGCCTCGTCGTCGAACTGGTGAACGTCTGGTACGGCGCCGGAAAAATTCCCGCGCTCGCCGAGAAGATTCTTCCTCCTGTTCTCTCGTGGCACGACTACGCGAAGTGGGACGAGACCGGCTGGACCTGCAACTGGCACCTCGAAAGCCACGCGTTTCCGGAGGCGGTCATCTGTGAAGGCGCCAACCGGTTTGTCTCCCTCGACCGAGGTCGAACACGCGTGGAGATCGCGGGCGAGATTCGCATCGACCTCTCGAAGGTGAAACTCGTTCCCGAGCTTGTGGCTGCGCCGGTTGCTGCGGCGGTCGAGCGCTTTCTCGTGCGCCAGATTACGCCGAACTTGCTAACGGTCAGCGACGCCATCGAGGACTACCTCGAAGGCGAGCAGCGACCGACAATGCCGACGCTCTAGCGCTCGCGCAGGTCGTTTGGGCAGGCTACGCCGCGTTGTCGGCTTGGCGAGTGGGAACGCCTTCGAGCGTGACCGTGAGGCCGTGGTTGGTGTCGCTGACGCGGCACGGAAACGCGTAGCTCGAACCCTCGCTGTCGACGTGCACGATCACGCGATCGCCCTCCGCGATCTTCTCGTCGGTCGTGAGCACGAACCCATCGCCGCTCATGACGCGGAGCTTAGCGCCGATGAATCCGCGACCCGGTAGCGCCAGGAGGCAGGGACAGGGGCGAAGCATTCGAATCAGGGTCGGTTCCTCTTCCCCCTTCGGACTCACCATGTGGTCGAGCTGGGCAAGCCGTGCGGCCTCGCCGTGGTCGAGGGGGACCATCGCCCGCTTTGCGCGCAGCCACTGGAGGTCATGAATGAGGTCGAAGACGTTCATGGGAGAACCACTAGGTTGAGTTCGAACAGCGAAGGTGCAACGGATGTTCCAGGGCGTCGCTTACAGCTGGGTGCAACAAAGCATTCAGGTTTTCGATTCCTGGCCGATCGGCCGGTCGGACATCCATGTCGTGCTGCGAAGTGGGTTTCCTACCTCTTCCTTTCCTTGAACCTTTGGGACGAGCCACTCCTTGGAACGATCTGCGGGCGTGGTCTCTTTGCTCTAGGTACGCTCCACCCCCGCCGATGGATCTTTTCGACCGACAGGCCAAAAAAGAGGGTCCGCTCGCCGACCGACTGCGTCCCACAAGACTCGTCGATGTGGTTGGCCAGCGGCATCTGCTCGGATCCGGCCAGCTCTTGGCGCGGTTGATTCGCGCCGACCGAACGCCTTCGATGGTTCTTTGGGGACCGCCCGGAACAGGAAAGACGACGCTGGCGCAGGTCATCGCCCATGAGACGTCGGCGACGTTCGTGCCATTCAGCGCGGTGCTTGGCGGTGTCCCTGCGCTTCGAAAGGAAATCGCGGCAGCGAAGGATCGACGGCGAATGGGTCGCCGTTCGCTCCTCTTCGTCGATGAGATTCACCGCTTTAACAAGGCGCAGCAGGATGCGCTCCTGCCTCATGTGGAGGATGGGACCGTCACCTTGATCGGTGCGACGACGGAGAATCCATCGTTTGCGGTGAACGCGGCGCTCTTGAGTCGGGCGCGTGTGTTTCGGCTTGAATCGCTCAGCGAAGAGGACGTGCAGGCGGTGCTGCGGCGCGCGCTCACCCATCCGGATGGGCTCCGCGTGGAGATCACCGACGAAGCGGTGGAGGCCCTTTCGGTTGCAGCACGCGGGGATGCGCGCCGCGCGTTGACGGTTCTCGAAGCCCTCGCCGCGGATGGGCGCGTCGTTGACCTCGCGCTCGTGGCGGATGCGTTCGAAGCGAAAACGCTCCTCTACGACAAGGCCGGCGAGGAGCACTACAACGTTGTCAGCGCGTTCATCAAATCCATGCGCGGGAGCGATCCCGATGCGGCGCTCTATTGGATGATGCGCATGCTCGAGGCCGGGGATGATCCTCGTTTTGTCCTTCGTCGAATGATGATCTTTGCGAGCGAGGACATCGGAAACGCCGACCCGCGCGCGCTGACGGTTGCGGTTGCGGCGGACCAGGCCTTTCAGCGTTTGGGCATGCCCGAAGCGATGCACGCGATGGCGCAGTGCTGCACGTACCTCGCTGTCGCACCCAAATCGAACGCTGCCTACAAAGGATTCTTGGCCGCGCGCGCGGACGTCCAGGAGCACGGTGCGCTTCCGGTCCCTCTCAAACTTCGCAACGCGCCGACGAAAGCCATGAAGGCCTGGGGGTATGGGGATGGGTATCGCTACCCCCACGATGAGGGCGGCGTTGCGGGCGGCGAGACCTACTTGCCTGAGAAGCTAGTGGGGGCGCGTTACTACGTGCCGACTCAGAGCGGCTTGGAAGCCCGGATTCGCGATCGATTGCGTCGAATTCGAGGCGAGGTGGACGAAAATAGCGACCCGCCGCAGGAATGAAGGCCAGGGCCTCGGCGTATTCAACACATGGATCTCTCGCGCTTCGCGGCCGCTTGGGCAGCACTCATGACGTTCGGCGTCGCTGCGGTGACTTTTGGACTCGCCAACGGGAACGCCGGTTGGGTTCCGGCCTGGATCGGAGCGGCGACGCTTCATGGACTTGCGGCGTGGGGTCTGTGGACGCGAAAGGACTGGGGCGTGAGCTTTGCCCAAGGCCTAGCGCTCTTTGGGCTGGGTGCGTTTGGGCAAGCCGCGTTGGCGCTTGGGGCGTGGCCCTCGGTGCTCATCGGCGCAGGCGCATACGCGATCCTCGCGCTCCTTACCCTCCTCGGGGACAACCCGATGCCGCAGCGTCAGCGGTGGTCGCTTCGTCTTGCGAGCATGGCACTTCTTCCGGCGGCGACGTTTGCACTCGCGCCGGAGCAGACCGGCGCCGTGATGGTGGCGACTCTCTTGGGCGCGGCGCTCGTTTGGGTGGGAACCTGGGGCGTGGCGCGCGGCCGTACCTGGGGTGTGCTCGCGGGCGTTGTCGGCGCACCGGTGATGGCGATCAGCGTGGCCTACGCGCCGAGCCTTGCGTTCTTCGACGCGAGTCACTTCATGGTCGGCCAGCCGCTCCGACCGCTGATGCTGGACGTCATGGGCGGCGTGGCGGCCGCATTCGCCGTGTTTTCTGTGGTGCCCTTTGCGGTGCCGATGGCGCGCTTTCTGTTCCGGCGCGAAGCCTGAGTAGCTCGCGGGCCAGGATCAGAGCGCGGACGCGATTTCGTTGTCGATGCGCTGGCTCGCGACCTCGGCGAGGGCAGCGATCGTCCACTGCGGATTGACGACGATGGTGCTTGGAAAAATGGACCCGTCGACGACGAAGACGTTCTCGGTTCCGTCGAGGCGAAAGTCCCGCACACACCCCGCGCCGACTGCGCTGCGCATCGCGAGACCTCCTTGGGGATGCGCGCTGCTCAGCATGATGTGCTCGGGCGTCTCGAGAATCCCGGCGAGTTCTTGAAGCAGCTCGTCTTCGCTCATCTCACCGAAGGTCTTCTTGACGACTGCGCCCCGTGCGTCGGCGCGTAGCATTCCGCGGTCGGGCGCGCCGTCTTCGGTGGGCTGGCGGACACCGGCGAAGCCGACCTCTTGGGCGCCCGCCGCAAAATAGAGGCGCGCGATCGAGGCGAGGGCGCGTCGATTGACGTCCATCTCGCCGCAGGAGAGGCGATAGATGACGGTGCGATCGGCGAGCACCCGTCCTGTTTGGGGCGAGCCGATGGTCGAGGCGCACATGCCAAGCCGTTTGTATGCCTTCATCCAGCGGAGATGATCGGCACCGATGCCGGGAACCACGTTGCTGAGGAGACCAGGAGGGACAAACGCGTTCTCGAGGACGTACCGCATCGGGAACGACCCGCCGGGAAGGTCGATGTCGAAGGAAGGGTCACCGGCTTTGGTCGCGACGTACTTGATTTGAAAGCCGAGGTGGCCCGGGCGCGCGAAATCCGTGGGCCACTGGGCGACGACGCCGGAGCCGTAGTTGAAACCGAGACCCGATCCGATTCGTTTGTCCTGAAAGGACGCGAGGCTTGCGAATCCTCCGTCCTTCTTTGCGGAACGAAGCAAGAGCGCTGGGGAACCGACGGCGCCGGCGGCGATGACGACGTAGTCGACGGAGACGCGCGATTTTAGGCCGCGTCCGAGGGCGAGATGCGTTGCTGTGACTCTGCCGTGGGCGTCGCGTTCGGTAGTGATAGCTTCGATCGGCAAGTTCTGATGGATCCGTGCGCCGGCGGCTTCCGCGTCGGGCAAGTAGGTGAGGTCCATGGAGAGCTTGTGGCCGAAGTGGCAGCCGTAGTTGCACAGGCCGCATCCGATGCAGAAGTCGCCGTTCTGATCGCGACGGCCACCGGGGTGCTGATCCGCACCCATCATCACGTTGTTTTGCGGATTGTCGGCGTTGAACTCCCATTCGCCCGGGAGAGCAGCCCCGCCTTTGCCGAGCAGGTGCGACGCGTCGGTGTAGAGCCGCGGATTGATCGAACCCATGTGTTGACGCGCGTGAACGGCTTGAAAACCGTCTTCGAGCTCGTCCCACGTGACACCGATCGCGAGATCGCCGCTTGTTGATGTCCAGCGGCGCATCGTTTCGGGGCGAAGCTTGACGCTCAAGCCGGATGTCATCACCGTACCTCCGCCGACGAGACGTCCGCGAAGAAGGTGAATGTCGAGGTCTCGGCTAAGCGTGAGGAGCCCGCCCTCGAAGAGTTGGCTCATGCCAACCATCGTATCGAGGGGGTACTGAGAGGGGCGAAGACGCGGGCCGGCTTCGAAGACTGCGACGTCGTATTTGGGTCGATTGCCTTCGCGGGCTTGGGCGAGCCGTGCGGCGACGACGGCGCCTCCTGCCCCTGATCCGATGACGGCGACGCGCGGTCGGCCGTCGCAGGCGAACAGACCTGACGTATCGTACGGGTGCCCTTGGTGATGGACCGAGGCGACCTTTGCTGCGTCGAATACGTCAGGTTGTCGAAGGCCCTTCAACGAAACCACGTCGACGTCGGTACGGGCGAGAAAGTCGCGCTTCCAGATCCGTGAGTAGCCGGTGATCGGATCTGCGGAAGGGTTGGAATAGTAGGCCAGAGACATCATCTCGCGGAGCGATTTGGCGAGGTCGCGAGCGCTGGCACGCGGCACGTTTGCGGGGACAAAGGGGAGGAAGCGGATGCCAGCGCGCACTAGCGTCCATGCGCTGTCCGCGGCGCGAAGGTCGGAACGAAAAAGCCGGCCAACGTAGTGCTCTCGCTCTTCTGGTGATTGGTTCCACGGGGCCGTGCCGCGCCCCACGAATGTGCCTTGAAACCAGCACCACCCGATGAGAAACGCGAGCATGTCGCGCGTGCCTTCGTGTGGTGGCAGCGATTGAACGTACTGATCGAAGCGCTGTGTTGCGACTTTGACTCGCTCCTCGTGTTCGGGGCCGGTCAGCCCTAAAACGTAGGGAAGATAGGCCTCGAACGTCTTTAGGAGAAACGCGGGAAGCGGTTTCGAGGTCTTCGTCGCATCCACTCGAAGCTCGGTCATCCCCTCCATCCTACCTCACCCGCGTGTCATCAAAATGCCAACCACTTTGAGTTGACATTTCGAGCTCTCTCCCGCGAACGAGGCAAGCCGCGCCTGGCCGGCCGGCACGGATAGCATCAAAATGCCAACCACTTTGAATTGACATCCGCTCTGGTGGGATTGCCCGCGTGGCTCGGGTAGCCAGCTGCTCGCTTGGTGGGGCCTCGGGCGCATCAGAACGCCCATTGAATCGACACTCGCTCAAGTGTTTTTGTCCGTGCGTTCCGCGTGCCGGGGAGCCCGCGGCGCTCTGTGCGCAGTTGGTCGCGTCCCCTTTGCGGGGAACGCTCCTCAAGACCCTCACGACGTTAGGAGGTACCTGCGAACGCCGCGTCCCGACCTCTGGCCGTGGACCGCGTCATGCTCGAGGATGTTTCAGTGGAAGTTTCAGACTGGGGGGCCTACGCACATCGCCATCAAGTATCGAACTACTTCGCGAGTGTACGAGCCAACCGCACGCCCCGACACCACCGCTGCCCTCGCCGCTTCGCGACGCGATCGAGCTCGCGCGCCGAACCGATCCATGCCGCCGTCGCGAGCTTTTGAAGGTGCAGGGCCTCGAGCCAAGCGTCCGCGTCCACCGCATCCAGCAGTCGGGGAGGGGGTTCCCGAAGACGGCCTTTCCCTTCTCGAATCGCACTGCCTGCCCATTCGAGAAGTTCTACGTACCCCGCGAGATCGAGGGGGAGTTCTTCATCTTCGTCCGAACCTTGGCCTTCGAACGCGGCGAGCGTATCCGGTGCGGTTTGCCGGCGTCGCTGGGCCCTCTTTTTCGCGAGATCGGTTAGGCGTTCTTCGATGGATGTAAACGACGATTCCTCAAGGGAGTCGGCGATTCCCGCGCGAACTGGGTTTAGGTCGACGTACGCCATGCACATCAACAGGCCGTGTTCGTCGAGGAGCGGTTGACTGCGAAAGCGGCCTTCCCAAAAGCGGCCGCGAATACCCTCTTCGTGATTCGCCCTGCGTGCGATGTTCTCGTTCAATGCGCGCATGAACCAAGAGAGATCGGCCAAGCGGGCGCGCCATGTTCGTCGTCGAACCTTCTTTTCGCGCTCGGTTAGGTCCTCGAAGGATGTCTTGGCCATCCGATAGAGGCTGGTGTAGCGACGGACGACCTCCTCGTCGGACCAACGTTCGGCTCGGTCGGCGTCGATTCGAACGACGACGTGAAGGTGGTTGCTCATCACGGCGTATGCACACACGTCGATAGCAAAGTGGCGGCTGAGCGTATGCAGCCGGTGCTGTACCCACTTCTTTCGGTGCGAGAAACTTCCTCCGGAAACGGGGTCTTCGCCGCAGAGAAAGGCCCGTCGCACGCAACGCGACATGCAGTGGTAATAGCGGGTCGACGCCAGGTCGACTTGTTCAGAACGCCGTATCGCCATTCCTTCTCCTAGCCCTGCCTCGGTTATATGTCAATAAATAATGCCGACCACTAATCATTATGCTCTGTGGAATGTCAATATAAAGTGGTTGGTATTATGACTACAGGGCCGTATTATGACTACAGAGCCTGGTACGACATTAGGACTACAGGGCCTGGTATCTGGAGACGAGGCGCTGAGGGCTAGTCGGGTTGGAAGAGGGTCTCTTGGGTGTTGTCGTCGTCGTAGAACTGCCCGGCGCGGTTGAACGTGACGGCTCCAAAGAGATTGATCGCGATGGAGAAAACCAGAAGTGCTGCGAAGCCGACGCTGAAGCGCCTTCGTCCGATGGCGAGAAGGACAAAGAGCAGCGGGAGGTAGTCC
>JBCDAA010000086.1:0-25168 GCA_039186435.1 Myxococcota bacterium
AGTGCACGTCGAGGGCCGGCACTGGAATCAGCAGCGACGCGTCGTTCGAAAAACTCTGAACGATCGGATTGAACTGATACGCGACGACCGGGAAGTTGGTCGTGACGCGATACGCGAGGTTGCTGAGGTGCGTCCCCGGGCCTTCGTCGCTGTCGGTACTTCCATCGACGTTGCGACGCGGTAGATCGATCTGCACCAGGTCGTTCGGCGGAATCTGAAACGTTCCTACGATCGTGGGCGCTGCCGCATTCGGTCGCCCATCGCTTCGCCACACCTGCGCCTGCGCTAGAACCGAGCTCGGGTTCGCAAGCACGAGCGCAAACTGCTCGTCCGCCGCGGAGTCTGCGCCACCAAGGCCCGCGCTGTATTCGTTGTCGAGGTCGACGAGCATGTACTCGCAGCCGACGTTGCTTCGTTCCGCGGCGGCGACCGCGCAGGCGTCCTGACACGCCGCGCCGCTGCATACCTGCGATTCGGGGCAGGTCATCTGGAGCGTCGACGTCGTTCCGTCGTCGTTGCAGGTGCGGATCTCCTGCCCGTCGCAGAAGGGCCGTCCAGGCTGACAGGCGCGGCATCCCAAACCGAGCGCGCACACCTGGTCGGGGCCGCAAACTTCGCTTCGTTCGAGGGCGCCTCCGCGACAGACGAAGACCTCGCGTCCGCGGCATTCGACCTCGCCTTCGGTGCAAGGTCCGCCGCCGCCGCCTCCGGCATCCCGGCCGACCCGTGGGCGGTCGTTGTCTCCGCACCCAAGAGCCAAACAACAAGCGAAGAGTCGAAGCCAAAATTTCATAGTCACCCTGAACGACGTAAAATAAGGGGAGCTGTCGGGGGGGATGCATGTGGTTTCTCACGCGCATCGAGCGCTGCAAGGTTCCAGCGCCCAACAAAACCTCTCTTTTCGCGGAAGTTCCGATAATCTCAGACCGTGACCGTTGAGGCGATGGTCGACGAAGTGCTTCGGCCGCTGCTCCAGGCAGACGGTGGCGACGTCACCCTCGTCTCGGTCGAGGGCTCCAAGGTCGTGCTACGGGTCAGTGGAACGGCGGCCTACGGCGCGGGGGCCAAACTCGTCCACACGGAAGTCCTCCACGAAGCGATCCGACGCGTCCTTCCGGGCGCAGAGGTCGTCGTCGAAACCGAGGTTCCTCGGGCACGGCGCCGCTCGGATCCGAAGTAGGGTAGGCTCCGCCCGTGGCTGACGAAGACTCGCTCCTCGAAATCAAGGGGCTGAAGACCTACTTTCACACGGACGAGGGCACGACCAAGGCCGTCGATGACGTCAGCCTTTCCGTGCGGCCCGGTCGAACGCTTGGGCTGGTCGGGGAGTCCGGGTCCGGAAAGTCGGTGACCTCGCTGACGGTGATGCGCCTTTTGCCGGAGATCGTGGCGCAGATCGAGAGCGGTGAGATCTCCTTTCTAGGCAAGGACCTCGTTCGGCTTCCGGACAAGGAGATGCGGCGGCTTCGCGGCAAAGAGCTCGCGATGATCTTTCAGGAGCCCGGTACCTCGCTCAACCCGGTGTACCGCGTTGGCGATCAGGTGGCCGAAGCGATTCAGCTGCACCTCAACGTCAGCAAAGACGAGGCGCGCCGCCGCACGATCAAACTCTTCGACGAGGTGGGCATTCCGGATCCGGAGCGACGCATTCGCAGCTATCCGCACGAGATGTCAGGGGGGCAAAAGCAGCGCGTGATGATCGCGATGGCCCTGAGCTGCGATCCGAAGCTCCTCATCGCGGACGAGCCGACGACGGCGCTCGACGTCACGATTCAGGCGCAGATTTTGGAGCTCATTCGCAAGCTTCGCGACGAGCGTCAGATGGGCATTCTCTTCATCACCCACGACCTCGGCGTGATCGCGGAGATCGCGGATGACGTGGCGGTGATGTTCCGCGGAAAGCTTCTCGAAGTGGGTCCCGTCGAAGAGATTTTTCGCAATCCGAAGCATGCGTACACCCGCGGGCTGCTGGCGTGCCGGCCGCGCCTTGAAACGACCTGGCGCCGCTTGCCGACGGTCGCGGACTTCATGGACGTTCGAACCTCGGAAAGCGGCGTCGTCGAGATCATCGAAAAGGAACCCGAGGACGAGGCGACCTTTAACCGAGGGCGCGGTCGTCTCCTGCATCCGAAGTCGACGCTCGAAGAGATGGGGCACCCAGACCATCTGCCGAAGGACGCTACGCACGTAGACGAAGACGCGACGCCGCTCTTGAGCGTCCGCGACCTTCGCGTCTGGTTTCCCATTCGAAAGGGTCTCCTTCGCCGGGTGGTCGACCACGTCAAAGCGGTCGATGGAGTGAGCTTCGACGTTTTCGAAGGCCAAACGCTCGGTCTCGTCGGTGAGTCGGGCTGCGGCAAAACGACGACGGGCCGCGCGATTCTACGCCTCCAGGAGAAGACGGAAGGAACCGTTCTCTTCGACGGCAAAGACGTTCACGAACTACGCGGCGAAGCCCTTCGCAAGTGGCGCCGGCGCATTCAGATCATCTTTCAGGATCCCTACGGATCGCTGAATCCCCGCATGACGGTCCTCGGCGCGCTCTCGGAAGCGATGAGCATTCACGGCATCGGTGCGTCTCCGGAGGATCGCCGAAACCGGGCGGCGTCTCTACTCGAGGAGGTGGGTCTTTTGGCCGATCACCTAACGCGTTATCCGCACGAGTTTTCGGGCGGGCAGCGGCAGCGGATCGGAATCGCGCGAGCGCTCGCCGTCGAACCGGAAATGATCGTTTGCGACGAGTCCGTGAGCGCCCTCGACGTGAGCGTTCAGGCGCAGGTGCTCAACCTCCTCAAGGACCTCCAGGAGGATCGCGGCCTGACGTACATCTTCGTGAGCCACGACCTCAGCGTGGTGAAGTTCATGTCGGACATGATGGTTGTGATGAACGCCGGCAAGATCGTCGAGGCCGGCCCGTCCGAGGCGATCTACGAAGCGCCCGCTCAGGACTACACGAAGCGTTTGATCGATTCGATTCCGGTCGACTCCCTCGAGAATATTCAGCGCCGACAGGCCGATCGCGAAGCCGCCGCGAAAGCTCGCACCGACGCGGCGTAGTCGGTTTGCGCAACGCGTCTGAGGCCTTAGGTATCAGCCGATGGAACGCAGCGGCGCCGACCTCAGTACCTCCGAGTCCTACAAACTGCTTACCGGTTGTGTGTCACCACGGCCGATCGCGTTCGTCAGTAGCGTGAATCCCAGCGGCGCGGTGAACCTCGCACCCTTTTCGTTTTTCACCGCGGTGGGGCCGAACCCGATGACGCTCGTGTTCTGCCCGGTCGCGCGAAAGGACGGGAGCGACAAGGACACGCTACGGAATGTGCTTCGCCCGGAAGAGGGTGGCGTCGGCGAGTTCGTCGTGAACGGCGCGGTCGAGCGCTACGCGCGAAAGATCGCCGCGACTGCGGAAGAGCTCCCCTACGGCGAAAGCGAAGCGGAGATGGCCGGGTTTACGCTCGCCCCCAGTCGCGTCGTGCGCGCGCCGCGAATCGCGGAGTCACCCTTCGCCTTTGAATGCGTTACCCAACACGTCTACCGGACCGCGCCCGGCGTTCCCTTCAGCGGCACGTTGGTGGTTGCGGAAGTGGTGCACGCTTACATCGACGATGCGCTGATCAACGACAAGCTTCACGTCGACGCGGACAAGCTCGCTTCCCTCGGCCGCATGGGAGGGCTCGACTACGCGCGAACCCGCGAGCGCTTCAGCATGAAAAGCGGGCGAGCCATTCTCGATACCCCGCCGCCCTTTCCCGAAGATCACGGGTAGTTCGTGAGTTCTGGGGGCATCGACGTCCGGTTGTGATGCGCTCGGGACGCGACTACTGTCGCTCCCGCAACCACGTGGGGGTTGGGAGTCAGTATGAATCGCGCGATTCTTGTGTTGGTCGCCTGCTGTGCGCTGAGCGGCGTGTCGAAGACGGCGGAGGCCCAGCGGCGCTACCGCGTGAATATTCAATCGACGCCGCCAGGAGCGAGCGTTCATCTCGATGACCCGAACGCGCCGGCGCTGGGTGTCACGCCGCTTCGTCGAGTTCGCATTGTTCGGGGTCAGCACCGCCTGATCTTCAAGCTGGCCAACCACGAAGACGCCACGCTCGACGTTAACATTCGGCGCTCGAACGAAACGTTTCGGGCCACGCTCCAGGCGCTCGGAACGATCACGATCAACGCGATGAACGAAGGTGCCCAAGGCGCTCAGGCGCGCATTGACGGAGCGCCAGCCGGACCGCTGCCCGTACGGCAAACCGTTCAACCGGGTCGCCATATGATCACCATCGAGCGAGAGGGCTACGTGACCTTTTCGCAGTGGGTGGAGGTCGCGGGCGCGCAGGTGCTGACGCTGCCGGTCGCCCTGGAGCGCGAGGCGCCCGAGACCGGTTCGCTGCTCGTCGCGGCGGACGTTTCGGGCGCAGCGATCTACATCGATGGTGAGCCGCGCGGGTCGACGCCGACGGTGATCGACGGTCTTACCGCCGGCGAGCACGCGATCGAGATTCGACCGAACGACACGGCGCTTCAGCCGCATACCGCGACCGTGCGAATCGTTGCGGGGGAACGCGCGGTGGTGAACGCGTCGCTCCGGCCTGCACCCGCAGCTGGGGGTCAGCTCCGCGTGCTCGTGAGTGCGCCGGGGGCCGAGGTCTTTCTCGACGGCGAACCTCTTGGTGCGGCACCCGCGAGCGCGGAAAACGTCACGCCGGGGGATCACATCGTGGAAGTGCGCGCAGAGGGCTACCAGCCGGCGCAGCAACCGGTGTCGATCGAGGCCGGGCAGCAGCGTGTGATTTCTGTAAACCTCGAGCAGGTCGTCGCGCCGCTCGGTCGCATCGTGGTCAACGCCGACGTCGCGGGCGCGGTGGTGACCATCGACGGGGAAGAACTCGGCGCGCCGCCGGTCGTCATCGATCAAGCACCCGCCGGGACGCACGCAGTGTTGGTTCGCGCCCAGGGCTATCAGGAGTTTCGGCATACCTGTGAGACCGGCCCGGGACGGAGCTGCGAGGTCACCGCGCAGATGCGCGTCGTCGGGCGACCAGTTCGCGTGACCTCGAACGTGACCGGCGCCGAGCTCTACATCGACGGCGAGCTCCAGGGGCCGGTTCCTTACGAAGGCGACGTGCCGGTCGGCGCGCATCTCGTCGAAGTGCGCCGGGACGGATACCGCGCGTACGAAGCGCAGATTTCCTTTGCGGCCGGCAACGAGCCGCGGCTCTTGGAGATCACGCTCGTCGAAGTGGGTCAGCTCACGCCTGAAGAAGCCGCCGAGCGGCAGGCCGAGCAGCGCGAGCGGCACCGCCAGGCGGTCGCGCGAAGCGGCGCGACGCTCCCCGACGATCTTGCGGTCCTGGACGCGTCGGTCGGTTGGCCGTACCTCTTTGAGCTTCGCCTCGGCATCGGTATTTTCGACTGGCTCGAAGCGGGAATCGGACTGCGCACGTTTGGCCGTTTGACCGAGTTCGAAGGTCGCGTGAAAGCGGGCTTTCGTCCGGTGCGACAGTTCTCGGCAGGGCTGCAGGTGCGCTTTGGGGGCGGCATTGGACCGAACCGCGACGCGTCCCAGCACGAACGCGATGTGCTCATGGGTATCGACCCGACCGCGGACGCGCCGAGTCATCCGACCAACAGCTTCTACACCAGCATCGAGGCGCTCGTTTCGCTTCACTTCCTGAACGCGGGCAACTTCACGCTCTGGTCGGCCCTCGACATTCACAGCGACCGCTGGGACTGGGCGGCCGACGACAACAACTGCCGCTACGCGAACTGCTGTGTACCGGGCTCCTACGGCCTGCCGACCGCGGCCGGTGTGGTGGGTGACTTCATCGACGGTCGCCAGACGATCGCCCGCTTCCGCATCGGCGGCTCCCTGGAGTTCATTCTCACCCGCACCTGGAACCTTTGGGGAAGCTTCGAAGGCGTCTTCGGCGATCCGAGGCGCGTGCTTGGCGACGTCTTTGGCGGTGGCAACGAGGACCTGCAGCTCTACGCGCGGCTCGGGATCACGTTCAAGTTCGACTACGTGGACCGCGACGACGAGTAGCGCGCCGCCTCGAGGGCGAGGAGGCTGCGTTTGCGGCCGATCCCCCACCGGTAGTTGCCGAGTGCTCCGTTCGCGCGGAGCACGCGGTGACACGGGATGAAGACCGCTACGGGATTGCGACCGACGGCTTGCCCAACTGCCCGGGCGGCCTTCGGTGCGCCAATCGCCTTGGCCATTCCCTGGTACGAGGTCGTCGTTCCGGGCTCCAGCGCGAGAAGGGCCTTCCACACGCGCAGCTGAAAGTTCGTCCCCTTCACGTGAAGGCTCACCGGTCCCGGCTTGGAACCCGCCATGAGGAGCGATTCCGCAATCGCCTTCGTCTCCTTTTGGGACGCGCGGAGTTTTGCGTGGGGCCACCGCGCGCGCAGCGCAGCGACGTCGACGTCACCTTCCAGAAACGTGAGCTCGCAGATGCCCCGCGAGGTCGTTACGACCAGGCATGGTCCCAGCGGAGTTTCGTGCACGCCGTAGTCGAGGGTGAGGCCCGCGCCGCCGCCTTTGAACTCCCCCGGCGTCATCGCGCGAAGGCTTACGAGGAGGTCGTGCCCCCGCGAGGAGCTCGACTGACCCACGGCCGAGGAGGCCTCAAGAAGTGAATCCCCCGCTTCGAGCCGCTGCTCCAGGACGTCTCCTGCGAGGGCCTGCGAATAGCGCTTCGGACTGATGCCGGTCATCCGTCGAAAGAGGCGCTGAAAGTGAAACGCGCTGAGTCCGACGTGTGCCGCGACCGCGTCGAGCGTCGGCGGCTCCTGCCATCGTTCGCTGAGGTAGCGGATGGCCGACGCGACCCGTTGGTAGTCACTCGGCAAGGGCGTGCTCCACGGCGTTGAGGGTGCGGCGCACGTCCTCGGCGGTCGTCTGCCAGCTGCACACCGACACGCGAATCACGGTTTGTCCCTTCCACTGGCTTGGCTGAACGAAGGTTTCGCCCTGCGTTGCAAGGCGAGCGACGAGCTCGAGCGTTGCGGCATCGTGATCGGAGGGAGTGGCGTCCGCGTTGGGTGCGCGCACGCGAATCATTCCTTGGTTGAGTACGGCGGGGCTGACGATTTCCACGCGCGGAAGAAGGCCCATTCCCTCCACGAGCGCAGCGGCCCATCGGCAGGCGCGGTCGATCTGTTCTTCGACGCCCTCTTGCCCAAGCTCGCGGATCGCGGCGTAGGTGGAAAACGCGCGGGCGCGGCGGGACCACTCCGGCGTCCAGTCGAGAGGTTCTCGCAGGGCCTCGGAAGTGCGTTCCGCGGAGTCAATGTACGAAGCCGAGGTGGTCATGGCGGCGCGGTGGGCGCGGGGATGGGCCACGATCGCATACCCGGCGTCGAAGGGAACGTTCAGCCATTTGTGGCCGTCCGTGGCCCACGAATCCGCTGCCTCGACGCCGGCCATGTGATGACGCTGGGCTGCGCTTGCCTGCGCCCAAAGTCCGAAGGCGCCATCGACGTGCACCCACGCACCGTAGCGATGCGCGAGAGGGATGAGCCTTTCGAACGCGTCCGATTTGCCGGTGTGAATATCCCCCGCTTGCAGGAGTACAACGGTCGGTGTTTCGGGATCTTCGGCGAGAACCGCTTCAAGGGACGCGCTGTCGCCGCGAAGGGAGGTCACGCACGCGGTGCCCATTCCAAGAAAGCGGAGCGCACGGTCGACGGAGGCATGGCGTGCGCCGACGTCGATCACGCGAAGCCTTGGTGCGCCGCAGAGACCTTCGCGCTCCACGTCCCACCCGCGTTGGGCGAGAAGCTGATGCCGCGCCGATGCGAGACACGTGAAGTGCGCCATCTGGCAGCCAGTCACGACCGCAAAGCTCGCATCGCGCGGCAGGCGAAGCAGCTCTTTGAGCCACTCGCCCACCACCGCTTCCACCGCGGCGGCTGCAGGGCTGCACGCGCTGAGTGCTGCGTTCTGATCCCACACCGAGGTCATCCAATCGGCCGCGAGGGCCCCGGGAAGCGTTCCGCCGATCACCCACGCAAAGGAGCGCCCGCCTGAGGTCCGCATGATTCCCGGACCCGCGTCGCGCACCAGGGTGCCGAGCACCTCCGGCGCCGGCGTGCCCTCTGCGGGAAGCGGACTTCGAAATCGCGAAGCGAGCTCTGCTCCCGAAAGAGGCGCTGCGACGCGCTCCTGTGGAAGGTCGCCGAGGTAGCGGAGCGCTTCGGCGAGAGTTCGCTCGAGGGCGGGTCGGTACTCGTGGGGCGTCGGCATGCGCCTACCCTAGGGCGCGGCGCCGAGCCTCACGATCTGGTTCTTGCGGCGATCTACTTGCCGCCGCGAATCAACCGAAGCGTCGGTGCGGGCGCGTAGGCGGCGACGTAACCGCTCTCCTCCGCGACGTAGACCCAGCCCCGTTCGTCGACGCGTACCCGGTCGGGCACGAGGTCGCAGGGGACCTCGCCGCGGGTGGTGCCATCCCGCGGGCCGACGATGTGGACTTTGCCCGCGGGAACGAAGAGAGCGCCGCCGCGCAGGACCGGTTCGAGCTGGCGCGGAACCTCGTCGCCAAGAGGGTCGCCGAGGACCTGCGTCCACACGGGTTCGCCGGTGTGAAGATCGACGCACGAGAGCTGACCTCCGGGCGCGTTCACGATCAGCGTGTTGTCGATGGTAAGCGGACTGCCGCCGCAGCCGAGACCCGGGTCGCGTGCGGTCCATCGAATGCTTCCGTTGGCTGCGTCGAGGGCGATCGCGCGATCCCGCTGAAGCGGAACGACGGCCGCGCCGTAGGAAGGAACGATCTCGCCCGCGGCGGGGTGTGGAAGTCGTTGACGCCAGCGTTCTTCGCCGGTGACGAGGTCGATGGCGATCACGTCTCGGCGGGCAGCGACGATGGCTACGTCGCCGACGATCGCGGGCCGATGCTCAAAGCGGCAGCGCGCGGTGTAGCGCCAGAGGTCGTCGCCGCTCACGAGGTCCACCGCATGCACAGCCCCTTCGTGGGCGATGATCACAATGCGACCTACGCGGCTCATGGCGGCCCGGTTTCCGCGGCCGATGCGAAAGCGCCAGCGCGGCTCGCCGGTGCGAAGATCGATCGCGACGAGGCGCGCGTCCCCTTCCGCGAAGATGGCGGTCGGGGGTGCTCCTTCGCCGCTGCTGACGAGCGCCGCCGTCGGTCCGCCGATGCGCGGTGCGATCCGGGCGTAGGCGCGCGGTTCTCCGTCGCTCACGTCGCAGATCTCTATGTCGCCGTCGCTCGAAAGCCGCAGTAGCGCCCGGCCCGCCATCATTGTGGCCTGGCTGCCCTCCCGGGCCCAGAGCACCTCGCCGTGATCGCGGTCGACGGCCACAGTATGCGTCGCGGACGAGAGCACCAGTCGATCGCCGCAGAAGAACACCGACGACGCGTCGAGATCATCGAGGGCGATGCGCCAGCGCTCGTCAAAGCGGAGCTGCGTTCGTACCGGCGGCAGCGTGACCGATCGCGCGGGTTCGTCGGGTGGCGGTAGGTGCATGCGGTCCGGGTCACGGTTGACGAACCCGTCTTCGCGAGACTGCCGACGAATGGCGCCGCGAAGATCGCGCACCTCGTCACGAAGGGAGGACACCCGCAGGTTTCGCAGCTGGGTCCGGTCGATCGCGACGAGGGTTCGGAGCATCTCCGAAGCGAGCCGAAGGATCGGAAGCGCCGCGCTGGGCACGTCGAGGGCCGCCGCGCCGAGTTGCTCTTGTTCGGTCGCAAAGGAGAGGGCGACCTCGTCGTTCGCGTCAAGGCGGACGCCCATGGCGAGGGAGCCCGCGCGAAGGCGAACGTTGGCGGTACGACCGCACTCCCAGGCCGTGGCGAGGGCACGAACCAGCGCGACCATCCGCTGGACCGAGAGCATCACTGGGCCGGCGCCGAGCTGAATTCGGCGGCCACGAAGGAACGCCCAGAGGCGGCCCTCAAAGAGCATCGCGTGCACGTCGGCGCGGGCGGTGCGACTTGCGGTGCCGGGGTTTGGGTAGACCGCGATCTCGAACCCGAAGGAGATGGGTGAGTCGTCTGCTTCGAGGGCGCCACCCCGACGGACTTCGGGGCTGCTGGCACCCCCCGGGTCGGGGGCGATCTCCGTTCGAAGCGCGCGTTCGGCGAGTCGCACGGCGATCTGGCGGGCTGTTGGTTCGGTCGCGTGGCGGGCGTCCTCAAGCGTTGCGTTCGCGCAGGCGCGCAGCAGCACGTCGAGAGGAATTCGGCGATCGCGCTGATGCACCTCGGGGGCGCTTCCAGTTTCGTACGCCGTGACCAGAACCTCGCTGCCGCGGCGAACGAGCGCGAACTCGGTCGGCGTGAGTTCGAGAGGCAAGAGCGCCTTTCGTTTCACACCGCGGGCAAGAGATGTCGCCGCTGCCGTCAGCTCGCTGACGAGCGGAAGGTCGAGGTGACGGTGGTTGGGCCCGAGCAGAAGGGAGCGGAGTCCCTGTGTCGCGGCCTTCGTTTCAAGCTCGTGAAATGCGTCCATGCATCGGGGGCTCCTGGTGGTCCAGAAGCGAAATGAGATGGTAGGAACCCGTCTCTCCGCGATCCAAAAACTGATCTCTGATCGTCGTTTGTTGACAAGAGGAGTCGATCTCGGATCGGGTAGGATGGGCGCATGAAAACCCGTGCAGGGGTGGTGCAAATCACCTCGAACGACGACATCGAAGGCAATTTGGGCGCGGTGGAGCGCACGGTGCGGGCGGCGTGCGCCCAGGGCGCGAAGCTTGTGGTCGTGCCGGAGAGCTTTGCGTTCCTAGGCCGGGAAGAGGCCAAGTTTCCGCACGCGGAGTCGCTGCCAGAAGGTGGCCCCATTCTTCGGCGTTGCCAGGACCTTGCCCGAGACCTCGACGTCGAACTGATCCTCGGCGGCTTTTGGGAGACGGGGGACAGTTCCCGGAAAGCTGCGGAACACCTGCGTTCAGGTGCATCCAAGCGGTGAGGTTGGTGCCATCTATCGCAAGATTCATCTTTTCGATGTCGACCTCGCGGACGGTACGAAGCTCGAGGAGTCCGCCACCGTCGAAGCGGGAACAGAGACCGTCGTCGCCGACACCGTGCTCGGCAAACTCGGCCTCAGCGTTTGCTACGACCTGCGCTTTCCCGAGCTCTATCGCCGTCTCGTGGACGAAGGAGCGATCGCGCTGACGGTGCCTTCGGCGTTCACGCTTACGACCGGAAAGGATCACTGGGAAGTGCTCCTTCGGGCGCGCGCGATCGAGCAACAAAGCTATGTTCTCGCGGCGGCGCAAACCGGGCACCACCGCCGCACGGATGGAACCGGTTCGCGTCGGAGTTACGGCCACGCGATGATCGTGGACCCCTGGGGCGTGGTTCTGGCGCAGTGCGGTGAGGGGGAAGGGTGTGCGGTCGCGACGATCGATACGGAGGTTGTCGAGGGGATTCGTGCGCAGCTGCCTGCGCTGCGCCATCGGCGGCTTTAGTTTCGTGCCCGTGCCTTTTGTCCGAATCCGACGGTCAGCGAGCCCCCCTCCCCAACCAGGTACCAGAAAATCTGGCCACCTTGAGATTGGATTCGCCCACTTGCTGTCACACCGGGTACCGGAAGATCGGGCCTGGCTTCACTGGCCGAACCGCCGCCGCGTCGCCGCTGATCCGCCGATCGGTGCCCGCAACGCGTTGGAAATGAACCCGGCGTTCGGCACGGACCGTGCTCAAGCCCTACTGTGGGCTACCCAGCGTTGGCTCAGCGGATCACCCACTAGGTGCGGTACCTGGTGGGCAAGTGGGCGAATCCATCTCATGGCCAGATTTTCCGGTACCTGGTTACGGTGATCCGCTGAACCAACGGGCCTCGGCGGATCGGTTCGAGGCGCACTTGGTGTTCCGCACAACGATGGGCATGAAGCTGATGCCCGCCTGAGCACCGATCGAGCGTGAGTCGTACGCGGGTTTCGTGCTCCCGCATCAGCTGAATCGTCAGAGCTCGTCGGGTGGTGACGCCGTCCATGTCGACGCGAATGACCAACTCAGCGCTCGCCTCTCCGATGGCGCCGTCGTACATGACGAACTCGCTCGGGCGGGGCGGGCCATCGAACATGGGGGCGCCCGATAAGGACACCCGGACTTGGCCCGAGGTCGGCGGTGGGACGAGGGAGACGCGGAGGCTGCCGAAGTAGCGGCCGGTCAACCGGACGGGCCCCATGCTGGGAGGCCATGCCTCCGTGGTGGTCACGGCGTCGACGCACAGCGGCTCGTCGACACGAGCGGGCGTCGCTCCGCACCCAAGAACACAGAACAGCACGCTGAGCCTTTGCATGCTTTTGAAGTGTTCCGCCGGCGCCACCGCGGCTCGTGGGATTTCGAGGAGCAGGCAACGGAGGAGAGAGGAGAGAGGAGAGAGGATCCTAACCAGGTACGGAAAGTCTGGTCGCCCTTGGCGGGGCCTAACCAGGTACGGAAAGTCTGGTCGCCTTGGCGGGTGGCCAACCCCAATGGATCAAATGGAAGATCCCAACCCAATGGATCGAATGGAAGATCCCAACCAGGTACGGCGAAGTACCCGCCAACCAACCAGGTACGGCGAAGTGCGGTCGCGTTGCCGTCGGCGGCCCAATGGATCGAATGGAAGATCCCAACCAGGTACGGCGAAGTACCCGCCAACCAACCAGGTACGGCGAAGTGCGGTCGCGTTGCCGTCGGCGGACCGCCGCCATCTAGCCGCCGATCCGCCGATCGGCGTCCCTAACGTCTTGGAATCACGAGCCCGCTGCAATGGCACGGACCGTGCTCAACGCGCACTGTGGGCTACCCGCGACCGGTCGTACGAGGGGGGACGTACGCGCTGACAAAGCGGACGGCGTTCCGGAAGGCGTTCCTCGCGCCGTGGGATCCGCTGGTGATGCAGACGTGGCTTTATGTACTGGCGGGGGCGCAGCGGCGGACGGGTGTGTCGATCCACCACACGATGCTCAACGTCTCCCATGAGCACACGTCGGCATCGACGTCAGAGAGGGCGAACCTGCCGAGGTTCACGGCGTATGCCCACCGGGAGATGAGCAAGGCGATCAACGTGCTCCTTGCTGAGCGACGGTATGAGGCCCCCGGGCAGATCTTCGAGGACAGGCAAACCCATCAGATGCGACTACTCGATGCGCCCGCGTGCATGTCCCACATCCTTTACGAGCGTCTCAATGGCGTTGCGGCTGGTTTGGTTGAGAAGCCCGAGCACATGCCGGGGTGCCGTTTCGACTACGCGCTCTGGCGCGGTGAACCGTTGGTCGTCAAACGCCCGCCGATCTACTTCAATCCGAGGACGACGGAATCCGAGCGGGAGCTCCACTTCGAAGTCGATCCGCTGACGTTTCTTGAGTTTGGTGGTGACATCGACGCCATCATTCACCACTTTCGCCGGACGGAACGACTCGGCGTTCAGGCCTTCCGGAAGGTGCGGAGGTTCCCGGTTTTGGGGGCGAAGAAGCTGCGAAGGATCCACCCGTACAATGAGCCGCGGACGAGTCGCGAGGCCGGTGGCGGTGTGATTCCAACGTTTAAGCTCGGGGCGAGAGGAGTTACGGGTCGGGTTGCTCGGGTTCAGGCCTGCCAGGAGGTGACCGCGTTTCGTGTTGCCCATGCCGATGCTCAGACCGAGCGACGCGCGGGTTGCGAAACCGTGTATCCGGCAGGAACGTATAAGATGCGCGTCGAGCATAGCGTCGACGTGGCTGCGCCCGGATTGAATGCACTGGTGACAGCGCCGGGGATGACGCTCGACGAAGCGCGCCAGGTCCTCGAACGGTGTTCAGAAAGGGCGACGCCCGACGCGCCCGATCAGGTTGCGGATGCTTATGCAGACGAGGCAGCTTCGGTGCTCGAGCAGGATCGCATGACGTTTCGAAACGCCGGTGCACCGGCGGGACGTACATGGAACGAACACTCCGTCGAAGTCCAGCGCGGCTCGGCGTTGAGGCGGGAATCTCATGCCTCGAAGGTTGTCGTTCTCCGCGACCATCGACGAGGACGCCCGGCAACCTCGCGAGGCCGAGAACCACCCGAGTAGCGACATCGCGGTCGCGACCGACCTCGCGTTGATGGAACGCATCCGCGCCACTCCGTCCAGGGTCAGCTTCAGAGAGAAGATTCGCTTCGACGATGCTGGTGAGTCACGACCGAGCGGCCGATGCGCGAGCTTGGTAACCAAGCTAGATCAATCAGTCACCCGCTGGACAGCGTGTCGACGCCCGTTTCGCGACCTATACCTGGTATCGACGAGGGCAGCCATTGTGCGCAGCCATTGGATCGGCTATTCGCGGGCCGTTCGCGACCTGTACCTGGTGTCGACGAGGGCAGCCATTGCCGTTCGCGACCTGTACCTGGTGTCGACGAGGCCAGCCATTCGCTGCGTCATCGAGCGGACGGAGCTCACCTCAGTGAAAAGAACCTTCGGATGCGGTCGAGCAGCACGGTCGTCTCCTGCTCAACGGTCCGCTTTACGTCGTGCTCGCTTACCTTCACGTCCGCATCGGCAAGTTGTTGGGCGCGTTCGGCGAGGACACGGCTGATCGTCTCGGCGAGCTCCGGCGCTTCGTCGAGCACAACCTGCAGCGCGCGCTTGTCGATCATCAAAAGCTCCGACTCCTTGGCGGCGCGTACGGACGCGGTCCGTCGCTCGCCCGTAATGAGCGACATCTCGCCGAAGAATTGCCCGGCGCCAAGACGCGCAACGACCTTGGGCTTTTCCGGCGTGCCGAGCTCCACGGTGACCTCGCCGCGGTTGATGATGAAGAGTTCGGTGCCGGCCTCGCCGCGGCGAATGATCAACTCACCGGGCGCGTAGAGGCCTGTGCGCGCTGCTTCGGCGAGCCGTCCGCGGGCGCTTTCCGGCAGGGCGCGGAGAAAGTCCACGCTCTGCAGCGCTTCGTCCCGCTCGTGGACGCGGGCTTCCTCCTGGTGCTCGAGGCGCTCTTCGGTGAGGTCGAACATCCGAACGTGGCGCTGAGGCGCGGGGATTTCGATGCCCATGCGTTGGAGCGCGTACCAGAGGCGTTCGCGGACCTGACCGGCGATCACCTCGCGCTCCTCAAAGGTCTCGATGAAGTAGCGAACCTCATAGCGAACCCCGCGCTCGCTGAAGTCTTCGATGATCACCGAGGGCGCCGGGTCTCGGAGCACTCCCGGAACCTCGCCGATGGCAGACTCGAGGCGCGGCATGACGCGCTCGGGCGACGAGTCGTAGGGCGCGACGACGTAGGCTCGCTGTCGCGCGAGGGACGTCGGCATCGAATAGTTTCGAAGGGCCGAGCGCGCGAGAGTCGCGTTGGGCACGGTCATCTCGACGAGATCGAGGGTGACGACTTTGACAGTGCGCCAGTTCAACTCGACGACGCGTCCGATGTGTCGCTCTTCTTCGTCAAACTGGATCCAGTCGCCCACGCGAAAGGGACGCTGCGCCTGAATCGCGAGACCCGCGAAGAGGTTGCCGAGGGTGTCCTGGAGCGAGAGGCCGATGACCGCCGTGAGAAGCGCGGACGTCGTGAGGAGCGAGCCCGGTTCGACCCCAGCGGATCGCAGCGTTACGAGGACGACGCCGACGTAGATTACCGCCTGGATCAGGTCGCGCACGATGCGCGGAACGTCGCCGCCAAGGGTGCGCATGGCGACGGCGTGCAGAAGGATCAGGTAGCCACTTCGCGCCATCGACGAGAGCAAAAAGAAGAGGCCGGCGATGCGCAGCGGCTCCGCGTCCCCGCCGAGGAGCGCCCGCGCGGCCACCATGGCGCCGTGGAGAATCAGCAGGATCACCGGCGAGCGAATGCATCGGCGTTGCCCCGCCGGAAGCACCAGCGGCAGCACGATGATCATCGCAAGGGCGACCAGAATGCCGAGGCCGCCGCCAATGCCGATGTGTTCAAACCACTCCATCGCGGCCTGCAGAGTGTGCCCTATCGGTACCGAGCGCGTACAGCCGGAGAGAGCCTGACAGCTACCCGACCGGACCCCAGGAAACGTTGGACGGAAGGGGCACTCGCGCCCGCAAGATCTTCAACGCGTCCTTGTTCTGTGCGTTTGCGTAGACCCTCGGCCGAGGACCAGCCTCGTCGGCGAAGACGATCATGTCGCGGTCCTCGAAAATCCGGCCGGGGCCAATCCGCAGCTGATGCGGAAAGTTGCCTGCCAGGGCGTCGAAAGGACCCTTCTTCCATCCTTCAAAACCCCGGCTACCGCTGATGCCTAGGTAGCGAAGGATGAAGGCGAGCGCCCACTCGGTGATCGACGGCGCTTCCTGCCTTTGCAGCTCAAACTTCGTCAGGGAAGGATCGTCGTAGTCGAGAGAATAGCTCCTTACGGCGGGGTCGAGCGTCGCGTCGTCATCTGCGATCGCCCAGTGCAGATCCGCTTCGCCCTGAACGAGCAGCGAAAACGCCGAGTGTCCGGGGACGGGCGTGAGACTCCAGCAGTCGCGAAAGACGTAGCCCCAGACGTTCCCGCGCTCGACCTGATCGAGAAGCCGAACCCATTCCTGCGCGGAATGTGGCAGTGCCTGTCCACGGGCCGTTTCCGCGTTGGCCAGACGCTCGGGCGTCCGCAGCGCCGGAGGCAGGTCAACACCGTGCCATCGCCGAAGGAGTTCACGAATGACCTGCCAGCGTCCGTCGATCTCGCTCGGCCACGTATGCAAGACGGGTTCGTAGTAGGGGAGCGGTGGATCCAGGAGGGCGGGTTTCGATGGCGCTTGGGCGGGTTTCGATGGTGCCTCGATCGGTTGGGCCGAAGGAGCGTGCGCGGTTTTCAGGAGGGCGGCCAGGTCGAGGGCGGTTTGCGGGAGACTCTCTGGTGTGGAGTCCGGCCCAAGTTCGAAGTTGATCACGACGTTGAGCGCGTCCTCCATCGCCATGATGATTTCGACCCAATCCAAGGGATCCGCCCCAAGTTGACCGAGGGAGGTCTCGTCGGTCACCAGTTCGACCTGAACGCTCAGATGCTGGGCGATGATCTGGCGAATTTGGGCGAGCTGGTCCGGTGTCGGTGTCATCGGCGCGAGTCTACGTCTGGGGAAACCTCGCCCCGGTCACGCGTAGTTAAACCGGCGCATCGACACGTTCATCAAGAGGCCCACGCCCGCCATCACCGTCAGCACGCTCGAGCCACCGTAGGAGAAGAGCGGCAGCGTCATGCCCACCACCGGCAAAAGCCCGCAGACCATGCCGAGGTTGATGATCGCCTGCCAGAAGATCATCGCGGAAACCCCGACCGCCACAACGGCCCCAAAGCGGTCCTTTGCCTGCGAGGCGATCTTCAGGCCCCACACCACGAGAAAAAGGTAGAGGCCAAGAATGAGCAGCGCGCCCATGAAGCCTTGTTCCTCCGCCCACACCGCGAAGGGAAAGTCCGAGTGCTGGTCTGGGAGGAAACGAAACTGGTTCTGGGTTCCCTGCATGAACCCTTTGCCCCAGAGCCCACCGCTTCCGATCGCAACCTGGGACTGATGCGCGTGCCAGCCGGTGTCGAGAATGTCCTTCTCGGTGCCGGTCCACTGTGCCCAGAACGCCGTGATGCGCTCCTTTTGATAGTCCTTGAGCAGATATGCCCAGGTGAGCGGCGCACTAAAGGCGAACGCGAGAAAGAGTGTCACCAGCGAGCGAAGCTTGAGGTTCGTCAGCACCATGATGCTGCCGAAAATGAAGGCGCAGATCAGCGCTGTGCCGAGGTCCGGCTGCGCGAGGATCAGCGTCATCGGCACCGCGAGGATCAGCCCTGGGATCACCAGGTCCTTGAGCGTACGACCGTCGGTTTTGGGGTCGTTGTGCAGGTACTTCGCGAGCGCGATGACCAGAAAGATCTTCATCAGCTCGCTCGGCTGGAGGGAAAACCCCGCGAGTGAGATCCAGCGCGTCGATCCGCGAATGCTTCGCCCGAGAAGGAACACCAGCACCAGGAGCGCAACGCCGACGCCGTAGATCACCCAGGCGTTGCGTTCGAAATGGCGGTAGTCGATGGCCGCGACCAGTGCAGCGCCGCCCGCGCCGAGGGTGAGCCAGTAGATCTGCTGAATGTACGCGTCGGAGACCGCGCCCTGGGCGCTTGTCGCGCTGTAAAGATTGACGACGCCGAGCACCGCGACCGCACAAACCGCAACGAAGAGCGGCCAGTCGAACTGATCGCGAAAGGTGCGCATCAACGCCATCAGGGCCCCCCGTGGAGGTTCTGCGCGGTGGTGGTATTGCCGCCGAGGTAGTCCTGCAGGATGCGAATTGCGATCGGCGCTGCAGCGCGGCCACCGGATCCGCCGTGTTCGACCAGGACGACGATGGCCACTTCGGGGTTTTCCGAAGGAGCAAAGCCCGCGAACCACGCGTGCGAGCGCCGAAAATACCAGGCGCGTCGTTCGTCGACCTCGGTGCGGGGCGTGCCGGCGCGAATCTCAGCGGTGCCGGTCTTTCCGCTGATCTCGATGCCTCCGTCGATACGCGCGTCGTAGGCCGTTCCGGATTGCGCGTTGACGACCCCGTGCAGACCCTCGTTCACGTAGTCGAGAAGCTCGTCGTCGACCGCGATGTGGTGGCGGACCTCCGGGCGCATCTCTTCCACGAGGGTTCCGTCTGGCTCGCGGACGGATTCGATCAGCTGTGGCTTGTAGAGATCACCGCCGTTCGCGAGGGCGCCGTAGGCGAGCGCGAGCTGCAGCAACGTAACGCGGGTATTTCCCTGTCCGATGGCGGCGTTGAGCGTCTCGCCCACGCGAAAGCGGCCAAAGCGCTCGATGTACCACTGCCGGCTCGCGAGAAAGCCCCGCGCTTCGCTGTTGATGCCGATGCCCGCGGCGGTTCCAAAGCCAAACTCCCGGCCGTAGCGATTGAGGCGCTCAAGGCCGACCTGTTCGCCGAGGGCGTAGAAGTAGACGTTGCACGACTGGACGAGCGCTTGGCGCATGTCGACATCGCCGTGCGCCGAGGTGCAGCGCGGTCGGTCGGTACCGATCTGGTAGTAGCCGATGCACTCGACGCGTTCGCTCGGGTCGATGATCTCGCCGTCGAGGGCGGCCAGAGCGCTCACCGGTTTGTAGGTCGAACCCGGGTAGTAGGTTTCGTAGATCGTCTTGTCGATGAGCGGCCGAAAGGGGTTCGACGAGAGTTCGGCGTAGGCGGCGTGGCTCATGCCGCCGCTGATGTCGTTGAGGTCGTAGGCGGGCTTCGAGTAGAGCGCGCGCACCCGTCCGGTGTTCACGTCCACCACGACAACGGATCCCGCCGGCTCGTTGAAGTGGTTTTGAATCGTGCGCATCAGCTCCATGTCGAGGGAGAGCACGATGTCGTGGCCCGGACTCGGCGGAACGACTTCTTCTTGGGTTTGCGCGAGGGCGACCGCACCACGTTGACGCTGTCCCCGCGCGTCGACGAGCACGCGCCGGTACCCGCGGCTTCCGCGAAGGGAATCTTCCCAGCCGCGTTCGACGCCCATGCGGCCGATGGTGTCCCGCGCGCGATAGCCGGATCCTTCGCCGAGGCGCTCGAGATCCTCGGCGTTCACCTCGTTGAGGTAGCCAACCGCGTGCGCGCCCAGGGCGCCATAGGGATACGTGCGCACGTGCCGCGGTGAGACATCGACGGCCGGAAGATCGTTTTGGTGGGTCTGGAGGGCGGCAAGCTGGTCGCGGGTGATGTCCCGAAACATCTCGATCTGGTGCGTGCGCCGCCGAAGCGGAACATTCGTCACACGCCGGGCGAGCTCCACCCGCGTCATCGCGTCGAGGCCCATCAGTTCGGCGACGCGGTCGATGTCGCCTTCGGCCAGAAGCTGCGGGGTGATGTAGACGTTGTAGGAGGGCCGGTTGGTCGCGACGATCCGGCCGCGGGTGTCGCGAACCACGCCTCGGGACGCGTCGAGACGAATCGTTTTGGTGATGTTCTCGGTCGCAACGCTCGCCCAGCGATCGTGCTGTAGAAGCTGAAGCTGAACGACGCGCACGAGAAGAACCAGGAACGCGAGGAGCGCGACGAGCGCCATCCACTTGTAGCGCTTTCGAAACTCGCCGACCTCGCGGCGGGGCGAGAGCATCACCATGGTGTGCTCCTCACGATGCGGCTTCCTCCCGGCGGCGACCGACGGAGCTATCGACGCGGCTGAGTCCGGCGAATACCAGCGGCGAAACGACCGCGGTGGCAAGCGCGGGCGCGAAAAGTGTGAACGCGGTATCGAGCGCTGTTCCCGCAGGGAAGGGCGCTGGTTTGGCGAAGATGGCGCGAAGCGCGATCACGCTGCCGCCGGCAACGAGGGCGACCACAAAAACGAGCGCCGCTTGAAAGCCTGGGTTGCGCATAAAGAGACGCAGCCCGGCGCCGCGGGACGTCAGGAAAGTCGCTACACAGACGAAAGTCTCCAGGCTCATAAGGTTGCCGCTGAAGAGGTCGAGCAGGTAACCAAGGAAGAACGCCGTAAAAGTCCCGCGCAGGAGCGAAACTTCAGGCGACACCCCAAGGTAGATCACAATCGGCAGAAGCAGGTTGGGGATGAAGGGATGCAGCTCCGCGATGCGGCCCACCATCGACTGCAAAAGCAGCATTCCAAAGCCGAACGCGACGATCCAAAGCGAGCGCAGCGCGGGCATTAGCGATCCGCCTCGGGGATCGTGGGCTGCGTGCGTTGTTCGCGAGAACCTGCGGTGAGAACGAGCACTTCGTCGAGAGACGAAAAGTCGACCGAAGGTGTGACCTCGACCTCTTGGTAGAGACCGAACTCCTGTCGTTCGACGCGCGTGATGCGACCGACGAGGATGGATGCCGGAAAGCGACGACCGAGTCCCGAGGTGTAGACCTCGTCGCCGACTTCGATCTCGTCGTCGCGCCGGAGGTACTGCACGCGGCAGAGATAACGATTGGTTTCACCGGTGCCGCGAAGCATGCCGCGGGCGCCCGTTCGCTGAATGCTGATGTCGATCGCACTTTCCTGATCGACCGTGAGGAGCACATCACTGTGACGACCCGCGCTCCGGCGAATCTGGCCGACTAGTCCCTGTGAGGAAACGACCGGCATGCCCGTGCGAACCCGGTCACGAACGCCCCGGTCGACCCGAATCCGCATCACGCGAAAGAAGGGGGAGATGTCCTTGGCGATGACCTCGGCGCTGATCGTTTCGCCCCCGAGGCGCTGCCGAAGCTGAAGGAGGTCGCGCAGGCGCTCGTTTTCACGGGCCTGTACCCGGAGAAGCCGCGTCTCCTCCCGAAGGCGATCGTTTTGCAGACGAAGCCGTTCGTTGTCGCGCTTCACGTCGACGAGGTAGACGTAGTCCTCGACCACACCGCTCACCGCGTGGGCAGCTTCGGTGGCGACGTATTGAATCGGACCGCTCGCGTTCAGAAAGATCTGATCGACCACCGTGACGTTCGACGGATCCTTGAGGTTCGCACTCAGGAAGAAGAACGGAAGAACGAGCAGCGCGATGCTCACCGTCGCATCGCGAAATCGGCGAAAGTAGCTCACGGAGCTTGAGGTCCTCGGTCCCGATCCATGACCTCGAACGCTGCAAAACGCCAGCGAACGTCAGGAATTCGCATCTGAATCGAGCGCCCGCAGGCGGCTAGCTGATCGTGACTTCCTTGAGGAGGTCGAGGTGGTCGAGGGCTTTGCCGGACCCGAGAACGACCGCCGAGACCGGGTCGTCGGAGACCATGACCGGGAGGCCGGTCTCCTCGCGCAGGAGCACGTCCAGGTTACGAAGCTGGGCGCCGCCGCCGGTGAGCACGATGCCCTTGTCGACGATGTCCGCGGAAAGTTCCGGCGGCGTTCGCTCCAGGGCGGTCATCACCGCCTCGACGATGGCGTTGATCGGCTCGCTGAGGGCGTCGCGAATCTCATCGCCGTTCACGAGCACGGTTTTGGGCACGCCGGCCACGAGGTCGCGGCCCTTCACCTCCATCGTCATCGGCTCGTCTTCTGGGTAGGCGTTGCCGATCTGGCATTTCACGCGCTCCGCGGACTGCTCACCGATGAGGAGGTTATATTTACGCTTCATGTAGGCGATGATCGCCTCGTCCATCTTGTCGCCGCCGACGCGCACCGACTGCGAATACACGATTCCTGCGAGGGAAATCACAGCCACTTCGGTGGTGCCGCCGCCGATGTCGACGACCATATTGCCGCTCGGTTCGGTGATCGGGAGACCCGCGCCGATGGCGGCCGCCATGGGCTCCTCGATGAGATAAACCTCACGGGCACCCGCGCCTTCCGCGCTCTCTTTCACGGCGCGCTTTTCCACCTCGGTAATCCCGAAGGGCACGCAGATGATGATGCGCGGCTTCACGAGGGTGCGGCGGTTGTGCGCCCGCGAGATGAAGTAGCGAAGCATCGCTTCGGTGATCTCGAAGTCGGCGATCACGCCGTCGCGAAGGGGTCGCACCGCCATGATCGACCCGGGCGTGCGGCCGAGCATCTCCTTCGCTTCCTTGCCGACGGCCAACACATTCTTGCCGCCGCGAGGGTCTCGCTGGACGGCGACGACCGAGGGCTCGCACGACACGATTCCCCGACCTTTGACGTAGATCAGCGTCGTCGCGGTACCGAGGTCGATCGCGAGGTCGTTCGAGAAAAGTCCGTAGAGCCAGTCGAAGATCATGAACCCACGAGGTCGGAACAGCGATGGGAGGCGGAGCTAAGTGCAAGAAATGACTGCGAAAAAGCAGCGCGTCCGCGTCAAGGCCTTAGTGCTATCAGATCGATTGAGGCCGATCAAGCTGCGGAACTCCGGAAAACCCCGACGTTTTTGAAGGGTGACGGGATATCGACACATTCACCGTCCATGCGAAAATCCCGTAGATACGACCGCTTGGCATTTTTTCATGCCACTCTCCCAATTTAGTGGGCGGACGAGGTTCCAACAGGCGATGACGCGGAAGATGACCGATGCGGAGCGACGCGGACACGAGGCGGCAGTCCTCGTCGATGCGGCGAAGCGCGGTGACCGCCGTGCCTTCGACGAGCTCTTCCGGCGCTACCGACCCCGCATCTACGCCTTGGCCCTCCACCTGACGGGTCGACCGAGCGACGCGGAGGACATTACCCAGGACGCGTTTCTGAAGGCGTACAGCCGCCTCGGGGAGTTCGAAGGCCGCAGCGAGTTTTTCACCTGGCTCTATCGAATCGCGCTTCACCGCGCGCTGAACGTGAAGCGAAACCAAGGACGGCGTCGTGCGGCTCCTTTGGATGACCCTCGCGTCGCGGCTGCCGTGGCGGTCGATGCGCACGGGGATCCGCGGCGTGCGCTCGAGCTCCAAGAAAAGTACGGCCATCTTCTCGCCGCCTTTGACCGACTCTCGACGGTCCTTCGAACCACCGTTGTGCTCACGACCCTACAGGGCCTTTCCTACAAAGAAGCCGCGGTGGTCTTGGGAACCAGCGAGGGCACTGTGGCGTGGCGCGTTCACGAGGCGCGCCGGCAGCTGACGAAGCACATGGAACGCCTCGAGCGCGAACCGACGCCGAAGCATATTCGTGTGCGCGCTCGAAAGATCAGCCAGGAGCACGACCCCGGCGCGCGTCTCGAGCAAGCGATCGCAGCGCTGCTTCCGGATCCTGAGCCGACGCCGATCTAAGTTCTTTCTGACGTTTCTTGCAAAGCAAGAGGCGCCCGATGAGGTCTTACTGCCGCTGCAGGTTTCGCGTGTTGCGCGGGCCTTAATGCAGGTGGTCAATCGTCTTTGGTGGGGCGATGAGGTAGGTTTCGAAACTGAAACGGGGGGTGTGGTGCCTCAATCTTTTGGAACCCATACCGTCGTGCGAGCGCTTGCTTGTTTGTCGACGGTGGTCTTGTTGGCGTGCGGCGATGATGACGGTGTGGTGGACGCTGGGCGCGACGGCGATGATGGGAGCGAGTGCTCCGTCGACGACGAGTGCAGCGACGGACAGTTCTGCAACGGTCCGGAGACCTGTGAAGCCGGACGCTGCGTCGCGGGGTCGCCTCCGTGCTCGAGCGACATGTGCGATGAGGCCACGGATATGTGTGCGGACTGCGAGGACCGCGACGGGGACGGTGCGCTCGACGCGGCGTGCGGCGGGACCGACTGCGACGACAACGACCGCAACCGGTTTCCGGGAAACACCGAGGTCTGTGATGTTGACGGAGTCGATGAAGACTGCGAACCGCGAACCTTCGGATTCCTCGACGTCGACGGTGACGGCGAAGCGGATGCGGCCTGCTGCAACATGGATGGCGCCACGCAGCGCTGCGGGACCGACTGCGACGACATTCGCGCGGACGTGAACACGACGTCGGTGGAAGCCTGCGACGGGCGCGACAACGACTGCGACGGCACCGTCGACGAAGGGGTGCTCACAACGTACTACCGGGACGATGATGGCGATGGCTTCGGACTCGCCGAGTCGACCACCGAAGCGTGCGAGGTGCCCGCCGATTTCGCGGTGTTGCCGGGGGACTGCGACGACGACAACGGCGGGAGGAACCCCGGTCTGTCGGAGCGATGCGTCGGTATGATCGACGAAGACTGCGATGGAACGGTCGACGAGATGTGTGATTGTGTCGTGGGCGAGCCTCCCCGCGACTGTCCTCTGCCTGGCGCATGCGCGGCGGGGAACGAAAGCTGCGAGTCTGGCCGATGGGGCGAGTGCTCTATCAGCCCTGAGGTGAACGCCGCCGGGGAGCCCGAGGAATCGGTGTGCGACCTGATCGACTCCGACTGTGATGGTCGCACGGACGAGGGCTTGCAAATCGGCTGCTTTGCGGACGACGACCGCGATGGGTACGCGCTCTCCGATGCGGCGATGACGATGGCGTGCACGTGTCCGCTTGGAACAACCAACCGGCGTCCGGTCGTTGGCGCGATCGACTGCGATGACGAGAACCCGAATGCAAACCCCGGGCAAACCGAGGTGTGTAACACGGTCGACGCGGACTGCGACGGCAGCATCGACGAGGGACTGCAGGTCACCTGCTACACCGACAGCGATCGAGATGGCTTCGCGCCGGCGGGAGCAACCGTGACGATGGCGTGTGCGTGTCCTCTCGGCACGACCGATCGACGCCCTGATGGGGCAGACATCGACTGCAACGACGACGACGCCTCGATACGTCCTGGTGCGCCCGAACTTTGCGATCGCATCGACAGCGACTGCAGCGTCGGGGGCGCGGTGGAGATCGGCGAGGATGCGGACAACGACGGCTTCGCGCGTTCGACTGCGGCGTGCACAGGCGGCTTTCCAAAGACGGA
>JBCDAA010000087.1:0-25139 GCA_039186435.1 Myxococcota bacterium
CCGCGCTCTACGGCGAGAACGGGAGCTTGCACGGCTTCGCGCGCGCCACGTGGATCGAGCTTCGGTAGCTCGGCAGCGATGTGTACTCCGGCGGAGATCGGCGGAAGGTGTTCGAGCTGCTCTCCGGTTTCGCTCGTGGAGACGCGACCACGAACGAGGTGGCCAAGCTTCTTCGCAACGATTTCTTGAGCGCCTACAGCGCGTCACGGTGAACGAGCGTCATCGAAACGATTAGCCTTCGCTAGTCGCCTTCATCGTCATCGACACCACCTCAAACTCCAAAAGCGATGCGCCCGTTGCAACTGGATGCTTTGGCTTCGCTTCGCCACGACCTTCGTCGTCGTGGGTCTTCGCGTGCTGCTTCTGAAACGCGCGACTCTCTCGCCACGCCTGAAACGCTTCTTCCGACTCCCACCGGGTCACCACGAAGTAGCGGTCGTCTCCCTGCACAGGACGAAGGAGCATGAACTCCTCGAATCCGGGCGCTTTGTCGACTTGCCCCGCACGCGCGGCGAACCGTTTTTCGAGCTCGGCGCCTTTGCCTTCGGGGACCGAGATGGCGTTGATCTTTACGACGGACATGCGGCGAGCCTATCGCGACCTGTGCGTTCGCCATCGCCGAAACTCCGATTTTCTACGAGACGTTAGCGACGGCGTTCCCGCGAGTGGTTTCAGCGAGGGAGCCCGCTACTCTGGGCTCATGCGGACTGTGTTTCTCGTCGCCCTCGCGCTCGGGTGTGGAACTTCATCGCCAGCGATCAACGAGTGCCACGACCCCGGGACCGACGACGCCACCGCAGCGTGCCTCGCTCCGGCGATGCCTCCGGCCTACTACGTCGAGGAGGCAGAGAAGTACTTCGACACCCTCGACATCAATGAGCCGGAGGACAGCATTCCGACCTACCACGCGCAGGTCGCGCGATGGGAGTGGCCGCCTTGGCTCAAGCTCACCGGCTATGGCGCGGAAGACATGATCGACACAGGCCTCGCCCTCCGCGAGCTCGATCCTTCCACGGTGCCGGAGCGCGATTGCCGCTTCTTCGAAACACAGCCCTTCGCGCGCTGCTTTGTGGTCTTTGAGTACGACGAAGGTCCCTGCCCGATCTACGAAGAGTTCACTTTCAACGACGCGGGCGAGATGACGTTCATCGAAGCGTGGTCGGATCTTCCGGGCATGCTGCCGCAAGATCGCGAGGCGGATCGGTGGGCCGAGGCGCCGGATGTGTATCGTCTCGCGAACCTCGTTCCAGGCCTCGGCAACGCGACCGGAACCCTCGATCTCAACAGTGAGGCGATGATCCGTGCGGCGCGACGAAACGACGACGTCGCAGACTTCGCGGAGCGGGCGGTGGACTGGTCGCGCGCGTGGGGGCGCGAACTCTTCTCGGCAGATCCGGACTTCTTCGCCCAGGGTTGCGGCTGGTCGCACGACGAGTAGTTGCCAGTTCTGTGCAACGGAACTCTCACACCCACACCTTGAGCCCGCTCTTACTCCTCGCCACACTATGCGGAGAGGAGTCGGATGCGTTGGGTGACCGCAGCCGTCTTGTGCATCGCTGCATGCACGGGGCAGCCCCTTGTGGGCGAACGGGAAGTTCCGGACGCGGGGCCAGAGCCCTGCGCGCCGAGCGAAACACGATGTGGCGAACGCTGCGTCGATCTGGCGTCGAGCCCTTCGAACTGCGGCGCGTGCGATGCGGCGTGCAGTCCGGGCGAAGCTTGCACTGACGGCGTCTGCGAAACGGTTTGTCCCGCGGAGCAGTCGCTTTGTGGGGAGCTTTGCGCCGACTTTCGAACCGACCGCGCGAACTGCGGCGCGTGTGGCGAGTCGTGCGACGACGGGGAAGTATGCGACGAGGGAACGTGCGGCCTCACCTGCAGCGGCGTGCTCGAGCGATGCGAAGATGGGGAAGGTCCGTACTGCGCCGACCTTGGCGTCGATCGAAACAACTGCGGCGCGTGCGGCGCGACCTGCGATGCGGGCGAGGTTTGTGAAGCCGGCGCATGCGTGATCAGCTGCCCGGGCGGCCAGGAAATTTGCGACGGTCGCTGCGTCGATTTGGCGTCGGATCTCGCGCACTGCGGCGCGTGCGGAAACGTCTGCGCGTCCGGCGAAGTGTGCAGCGCGGGCGCGTGCGAAACGTCCTGCGGGGGTGGACTCACCAACTGCAGCGGCGTGTGTCGCGACTTGGTGACGGATCTCGCGCACTGTGGAACCTGCGATTCACGCTGTGAAATTGGGCAGTTTTGCTCGGGAGCAACCTGCGAGCTTGGCTGCGGCGGCGGGTTGAGTGACTGCGGCGGTGTCTGTCGCGATCTCACGAGCGACCGACTCAACTGCGGCGCTTGTGGCGTGGAATGCGAAGCCGGCCAGGTCTGCTCCGCCGGCGTCTGCGAAACGAACTGCGCGGACTCGCTGACCAACTGCGACGGCGTTTGTCGCGATCTCACGAGCGACCGTTTTCACTGTGGCACTTGCGGCAACCAGTGCGAGGCCGGAGCGGTATGCACGATGGGCGCGTGCGAGGCGTCCTGTGGCGCAGGTCTCACCGAGTGCGGAGGCGCGTGTCGCGACCTCTCGACCGACCGTTTGAACTGTGGGGGCTGCGATGTTGCGTGCAACGCGGGCGAGGTGTGCGCCGGCGGCGTGTGCGAGGTGTCGTGCACCGCCGGCCTGACGGAGTGTGACGGGAGCTGCCGCGACTTGAACACCGATCTTGCGAACTGTGGCGCGTGCGGCGCGATCTGTGGCGCGGGCGAGGTTTGCTCCGGCGGCACCTGTCAGGTGTCCTGCGGCGGCGGGCTGACCGAGTGCAGCGGCGTTTGTCGTGACCTTGCGGTCGACCGGTTGAACTGTGGCGGTTGCGATGTGCGCTGCACGGAAGGCGAAGTTTGCTCGAGCGGAAGCTGCGAGCTCTCCTGCGGCGGAGGTCTGATGGCGTGCGGCGGGATCTGTCGCGACCTCGACAACGACCGCGCAAACTGCGGCGCGTGCGGAACGACGTGTGCGGCGGGCGAGCTCTGCGCGGGTGGCGCGTGCGCGGCGAACTGCTCGGCGGGCCTCGACGACTGCGGCGGCGTCTGTCGCGATCTCACGACCGACGCGCTGAACTGCGGCGCCTGCGGAAACGTGTGCGTCGCAGGAACGCGGTGCATGGGCGGGGTGTGCGAAACGAACTGCAGCGCCGGCCTCACCAACTGCGGCGGAACCTGCCGAGACACGATGACCGACCGCCTGAACTGCGGCGCGTGCGGCGTTGCGTGTGGGTCGGGCGAAATCTGCGATGGGGGCGTTTGCGCCGTGAGCTGCGGCGCGGGGCTTACCGATTGCGGCGGGGTGTGCCGGGACCTTTCGTCCGACCGCAGCCACTGCGGCGGGTGCGGGATTTCCTGCGGCGCGGGAGAGGTCTGCAGCGCGGGCGTATGCGAGGTGAGCTGTGGCTCGGGCCTCACCAACTGAGGCGGGGTGTGCCGGGATCTCTCGTCCGACCGAAACCACTGCGGCGCGTGCGGCGTCATGTGCGGCGCGGGTGAAGTCTGCAGCGCGGGCGTGTGCGAGGTGAGCTGCGGGGGTGGCCTGACGAACTGTGCGGGGACCTGCCGCGACCTTTCGACGGATCGCTTTCACTGCGGTGGGTGCGGCGTGTCCTGTGGCGCAGGTGAGGTTTGCGCTGGCGCGGCGTGCACGCTTTCGTGCGGGGCGGGCCTTACCGAGTGCGGCGGAAGCTGCCGCGATCTCTCGTCCGACCGAGCGCATTGTGGAGGGTGCGGTGTTTCGTGTGGTGCGGGCGAAGTCTGCGCGAGCGGCGTGTGTTCCGTGAGCTGCGGCGCGGGATTAACGGACTGCGGCGGGGTCTGCCGCGACTTGAGCACGGACCGACTCAACTGCGGAACCTGCGGCGCCACCTGCGGCGCGGGCGAAGTGTGCAGCGGCGGAGCGTGCACCGTGAGCTGCGGTTCGGGGCTTACCGACTGCGGCGGAACGTGCCGGGATCTAACGACCGATCGCTTTAACTGCGGAGGCTGCGGCGTCTCGTGCGGCGCGGGTGAAGTGTGTACCGGCGGCGTTTGCCAGGTGTCCTGCGGCGGCGGACTCACGAACTGCAGTGGGGTGTGTCGCGACATTGGCAGCGACCGCTTGAACTGCGGTCGGTGCGGTGCACGCTGCGCCGCTGGCGAGGTTTGCAGCGGCGGGGTGTGCACCGTTTCGTGCGGCGCGGGGCTCAGCAACTGCAGCGGCGTGTGTCGCGACCTGAGCAGCGACCGACTGAACTGCGGCGCGTGCGGGCGAACCTGCGCCGTGGGCGAGCTTTGCAGCGGCGGCGCCTGTCGCGTGTCGTGCGGGGGCGGGCTCACGAACTGCAGTGGGGTGTGCCGCGACCTCCGAAGCGATCGACTGAACTGCGGCGGCTGCGGCGTTCGGTGCGCTGCAGGTCAGGTGTGCACCGGCTCGCGCTGCCAGGTGTCGTGCGGCGGAGGTCTCAACAACTGCGGCGGCGTCTGTCGCGATCTTTCGACGGACCGCCAGCATTGCGGTGGCTGCAACCGCGCGTGTTCGGCCGGGCAGATCTGTAGCGGTGGAACGTGCCGATTCTCGTGCCCGTCCGGGCAGATCGCGTGCGGCGCAGAGTGCATCGACGGGGGCTCGCTCGCCTGCGGGAACCGCATCGATCTGGGGACGCTTCCGGCGGGTGCATCGACGAGCACGGAGCTTCGGCGTTTGCCGTCGGCCGGGCAGGAAGACTGGTTCCTCGTGCGCTTCCCCTTTCAGCCGAACTTCCGTCAGCATGGCACGGGGCAGCCGCGGCTCTCCTTTGCGACGAACGAAGGCACCGCGTTTCGCTTTGATGTCTTCGGGGCTTGCGGTGCCGCGGGCTATCCCTGCGGGAGCGGCGGGCGCGCGACCGGACTCGTGTCGTGGACCTTCCGGGACAACAGCTGCAGGGGCCGGAGCGATTGTTCGACGCGACGGAACGGCTGGCCGAACGTGGCATTGATTCGCGTGCGAAGGATTACGAACGGCACGGACTGCCGTCGCTACCGTCTGGCGATCGCGCGATGAAATACGTTGCGACCATCGGCGTGCTTCTGGGCGCTGTGACGGCAAGGGCCTCGGCGCAGGGCGTCACGCCAACGATTCACCTTGAAGGAGGGCTCGACCTCGCCCTCGGTGAGAACGCGGAGCCTTTCGATCTCGGCGGCGCGTATGCGATTCGCGCAGGGCTTGAGGTAGTGGGTCCGCTCGCGGTGCAGGTGAGCTTCTTCAACGCGTGGTTTCCGGTCGAGGGCGAAGACCCGGGCAACCTCTATGCGTTTGAGATCGGTGCGCGGGCGTTCTTTCGATTGGGCGAGACGGTCGGCGGGCCTTTCGTGGATTTCAACGCGGGCGTTGGCGTGACCGGAGACCTCACGCGCTTTGTTTTTGACGCCGGTCTCGGCTGGGATTTCTTCGTGCACAACTATGTCGGCCTCGGTCCGGTGGTGCGCTACCAGCAAATCGTTCAGCCGGACAACGAGAACGCTCGCGACGATGCGTTTCTGCTTTCGTTCGGCATAAACCTCACCCTGCGCTTTGAGAGGGATCCGCCTCCTCCGCCGGAGCCTGTGTTGCCGCCGCTTCCGCCGGAGCCTGTGGATAGCGACGGAGACGGCATCGACGACGACGACGATCGCTGCGTGAGCGTGCCGGAGGATAGGGATCAGTTCGAGGACGAGGACGGCTGTCCGGAGCTCGACAACGACCGCGACGGACTCCCGGACGATGTGGACCGCTGCCCGCTTGAAGCGGAGGTGCGAAACGATTTTCAGGACGAGGATGGCTGCCCGGATGAGGCGCCGCCCGTCGTGATACGAGAGCGCGACGAGGGAGAGCTTCTTCCGCAGCAGGTTCTCTTTCGCGTGGGAACCGACCGCGTGTCGCCTCGCTTTCGAGGGGAAATCGCCGCGGTGTGTGAGCTCCTTCAGGCGAACCCGGACGCGCGCCTTCGGGTGATCGGCCATGCGGACGAGCAAGGGACCGCGGCCGGCAACCATCGCTTGGGTGCGCAGCGTGCGGGGGCGGTGGCGGAGCAGCTCGTGATCTGCGGGGTGTCGCCGACGCGCCTCGAGTCGCGGTCGTACGGGGATACGCGGCTTGTGTGCGAGGACGACGAGGTCGACTGCCACCTGCGAAACCGGCGCGTGCAGATGCGTCTTTTGCCGCCGGAGTAGCGTGATGCCCGACGACGACGTTGCGTGGTACCTCGAGAAGTACGAGGAGGGCGTCTACACGTGGGGGGAGATTGTCTCGGCTGTGGTTGGCGTCCTTGGCCGCGCTGGGGACCCACTCCACGTTCTTGACGAGATGCCGGCGAAGCTCCGTAGTGAGGTCCTCGAGTTGGTCGCGAACCTCGACCCCGATACGTTCTTCATGCTGAACGATTCGAAGGTGTATCCGCACGAGCGTGAGGAGCTGCGGGTGCTGAAGCGTGTTCTCCAGGAGGCCGGGTTGCTGGGCTGAGGTGATCGGGCTCAAGGATGGTCGATACGATGTCAACAAAATCAGGTCGGCTAATTCCTAGGTTGGGCTCGCTGATTCCTAGGTTGGGCTCGCGACGTGAGGTAGCGGACGACAAAACCGACGACCCGCTGGGTACGTTCGTGATGTCAATGAAATCAGGTTGGCTGCTATTAGCGCTCCGATTCGGCGTCAATAAAATCAGGTTGGCTGCTATTGACGCTGGCTGCTTGCTTCGGCCGCTCGCCGGACCCCGCCGTGTTTGACGACCGCCTCCTGCGACTCGATGAGCGGAAGTAGCTCGAGCTGGCTCACCGTCGACATGGTGTGTCAATAAAATCAGGTTGGCTTATTCTAGGCCTGCCTTAGTGAGCATCGCTGCGACGCACCATCCTACCCGTTGCATCGTTCCTCCCAGCCGCGCGACCTACGCGCTCGTGGGTCGGCGGAAGGTGATCTGACGACAAAAACGGAGGGGCGAAACCGAGATGCGGCTCGGGGCGAGTCTGCTAGACCTTAGCGAACCCCGTGAGAGGAGCCGCCATGCGTCGTCGAATGTTTCTCGGGAAGATTCACCGCTGCGTCGTCACGCAGGCCGACCTCGACTACGAGGGGAGCGTGACCATCGACGCCGAGTTGATGGAGGCCGCGGGGATCCTCGAGCATGAGGAAGTGCAGATCTGGAACGTCACCCGCGGCACGCGACTCGCGACCTACACGCTAGCGGCGCCCGCTGGCTCCAAGGTGATTTGCATCAACGGTGCGGCCGCGCATCGGATGAAGATTGGCGACACCGTCATCATCGCTGCGTTCGCGGACATGAGTGACGAGGAAGCGCGCGTTCACAAACCAAGGGTTGTGCTCTGCAACTCGTCCAACGAAATCGTGTCGATGGACGAGGAGCGGCCTGGACCCCAAATGCCGCGCCCGGCGTAGCGGTTACTCGTCGTCGAAGGCGAGGTCGTCGTTCCCGAAATCCTCTTCCGATCCGTCGCACGCGCAGTCGGTCCAGGTGCCCTCGTCACAGATGCGGAGAGCGCTCCCGCCCCCGGGGCAGTCACAGACCTCGGACGAGTTTCGATGACAGGACGGTTCGGTCGACTCCGCGACAGCGACCTCGTCTTCCGTGCCCGACGACGTCTCACTCGATGCTGTCGACTCCGCATCGCCGCCGCCGCCGCAGGCGAGGGCAAGGCCGAGGAATCCCCAAAGAACTAGTTGCCGCATGTGCTCTCCTTCCGAGGTGCGTACTCCGATGTTCCCTGTGCGTTACGCTCCGATGACCATCAGCCTGGAATCTCGTCGAGTGTCAACAACTTGGCCGCCGAACGGGCGGCGTTTTCTTCAGACGTTCTCGACAAATCGAAATCGCAGTACCACTCGGACCCATTGTTTCCGGACACCTTTCTCGAAGCGTTCGCCCACTCGTGTTTCGAACACGGCACGCTCCTGATGGTCGTAGGCATGACGCTGGATGATGGACTTCCAACTGCTTTCCGGGAGCAGGTTGCCGTTTTCGTCGACGCACTCCGCGCCCAGATGCCCGTGAAGGATCTCCTGGAGCTCTGCCCACCCTTCAATCCAGAGCATTTCTCGGTCGGAATTATTCATGGGGAGCCAGGGATTGGCGTCGACCGGTGACGAAGGGCAGCGGTTGGCGTCCCGGGGAGGACTCGAACCTCCGACCAGCGGTTTAGAAGACCGCTGCTCTATCCAGCTGAGCTACCGGGACTTACGCCTATGATGCGGCGTGTCTGGGCGCATGCAAGGGCGAACTCTTGACCTTCGTGACTCGCCACGGCAGATCAGCGCGCATGGTGGAGATCTGGCACAACCCGCGCTGTACAAAATCTCGGCAGGCCCTCGCGTTCCTCGAGGAGCAGGGCATCGACGCGGAGGTCGTGCGCTACCTTGATACGCCCCCGACAAAGAAACGCCTCAAGGAGGTCATCGAACTTCTCGGCGGCGAGGCGATCGCCTTGGTGCGGACCAAAGAAGCAGTGTTCAAGGAACTTGGTTTGACCAAGACAAGCTCCGCGAAGGTGTTGATCGACGCGATGGCGGAGCACCCGAAACTGATCGAGCGACCGGTCGTGATCACCAAAAAAGGCGCACGAATTGGCCGGCCGACGGAGGCCATCGCCGAGATTCTCTAGCGCGCCCGGACGGTTCACGACCGAGCGAAGGCTGGTAGAGTAGGGGGATGAGTGACGTCACCATCGCTGTCGACGCCATGGGTTGCGATCACGGTCCGGCCGCCACCGTGGACGGCGCAGGTCACGCGAGCCTGAGCGAGAGCGCCCCTCGAATCGTTCTTGTTGGCGACGAAGCGGTGCTCCGCGAACGTCTTGCCGAGGTGCCTCACGACGCATCGAAGATCGACATCGTTCACGCGGGCGAAGTGATCACGATGCACGACAGTCCGCGTCGCGCGCTGGAAGCGAAGCCCGATGCGTCGGTCCTCGTCGCGGCGAAGCTCGTAAAAAGCGGCGACGCGGACGCGCTGGTGAGTGCGGGAAATACCGGTGCAGTGACGCTGGCGTGTGCGACCTGCTTTCAGCGTCTGGCGGGGGTTCGTCGGTGCGCCCTCGGTGCCGTGTACCCGACCGAGCGACGACGCGGCGAAAAGGACGATCCCTTCAGTTTGATTCTGGACGTCGGTCTCACCCTTGAGGCGACCGCCGACGACCTGGTTTCGTTTGCGGTGATGGGCGCGGCGTATTCGGCGCGGATCTCCCGCAACACCCGTCCGCGAATCGCACTCTTGTCGAATGGCACCGAAGCCCACAAAGGCCCGGCAGCAGTCGTCGAAGCACACAAGCGGCTTCGCGAGCGTACGGATCTCGAGTTCATCGGCAACATCGAAGGGCTCGACATTCCCCGCGGCACCGCCGACGTGGTCGTGACGAGTGGCTTCATCGGAAACGTCGTGCTCAAGATGCTCGAGGGCGTGAGCGATACGGTGAAGCGCCTTGCAAAATACGCGATCGAGAAGAAGTTTCGCTACAAGGCGGGTGTCGCTCTTCTCGCGCCGGCGGTGAAGGCGCTCCGGCGAGCGACCGACTGGGAGCAGTACGGCGGCGCGCCGATTCTTGGCTTCGACCACCTCTGCATCAAAGCGCACGGCCGCAGCAGCGGGCGCGCGATTGGAAACGCCATCAAGGTTGCGACCAAGGCGACTCGCTCGGGCCTTGTGGAAGGCATTGGCGACGCGATGGCGGCCTCCGTCGAACCCTAGAAGAGCGAGGGAAAGCGGTCGGGGTGGCCGGATTCGAACCGACGACAACAAGCACCCAAAGCTTGTGCACTACCAGGCTGTGCGACACCCCGAGGGACCCGAAACGTAGTCACTGATGTGCTCTGTCTCAAGCGCTCTGTGCGAAAACGAAGACAGATTTTCGCGGGTCGCCGAGTAGGTGCGGACATGGGTATGAAACTCGGGTGCACGGTCCTCGACACCCCGGAGGCAAAGCTCCCGAAACTCTGGAAAGCCGCGGCTGCCGTCGCTGCGCTGCGAGGCGTCCCCGAGGTCGATCTTTGGGTGCGAACGAAGGTCCCGGTCGTCCCGGATGCGGCTCCGATGACGCTCGCGGTGTTTCGTGCGCCCGGGGCCGGCGTCGATGATTTCGCGGAGGAGTGCGTTCGTGCGCTGGACGTCTCGGTCACCTGCCTCTTCGTCAACGACTTCTACCAAGCCGGCGGATTTCAACGTTGGCGCACCGGCGTGCAGATCGAGATGCTAGGGGGTGAGACCCGCGTGGTCACCCAGCGAAACGCGCTTCTCATCGATGGCCACGTCACCCTTGGGGGTCAGCGCTACGGCTACGGCGCGATCCCCTCGCTTGCCCTCGGAATCGAGACGGACTTCTGGGCTCTCGTGAACGAAGAGGAGGGCACCGACTACCGCGTTGTGGAAGAAGGGGAAGCGCTCGCATCGCCACGGGTACTTCCACCCTTCGAGGGGATCGAGTGGGCGTGGAACTCCGCGGCGATGACCTGGCCCATGACGGAGGGCGTTGCGCGCCGGCAGCTTCTTCGCGAGCGCTAGCTATTCGTCGGAGCAACCGTCGGGGGGGATCTGCCCCGGGGTGAGGCCGGCAATACGCACGCGGTAGCCTTCAAACGTCACGCCGAGGCTGATGGCGTCGCAGCTCACGCCTTCGCCACCGGTTCCGGCCACGCTCCGCACGTCTGCGATCGTGTTGAGCTGGTTGCGCAAGAGGTCGAACTCCGTGTCGCCTTCGCACACCCCCACGGTGTTCGCCGTGTCGAGGAGGTCGAGGATCGACCAGCGACCCGCAAAGGTCGCGGGGGTCATTCGCGTGCGGTCGTCGCTGATGCGCCCGACGGCAAGGGCATCGCTAAGGCGAACCAGGAGGCCTGCGGCCGTGTTCGCGAACACGATTTCAACGCGGTCCGGGAGCGTCACCACAAGCTCGTTGTTCGCGATGTACGCGTTGTCGTCGCGAACACGCGGCTGCTCCGGGTCGCCGAGAAAGAACGTTTCCTCGCGCGCCCATACCCAGTCGTTGCCATCCCAAACCGGTTCGGCGAGGTCCGTGTCGGTGCCCGGCATCATGGCGCGGAAGTCGCGGAACTCCGCTGTCGGTGCCGAATCACCCGCGGCGCCGCGGGTCGAATCGACGCTTTGGGTGACGGTCACATCGACGCGCGGGTCGTTGGCTTCGCCGTTCCATCCGCGGATGCGGGTGATCACCACGCCGATGCCTTCCTCGGCAGCACTCACGGCGGAGTCCGCCAGATCCGGGAAGACGATGTCGATCAAGGGCGTGAGCTGTCCGCCAAACGCGTTGTCGATTCCTTGGTTGCCGTCGATGAGCGGAGAGGCATCCGGGAATGCCGGAGGGAGACACTCGACGAGGGGCGCGGGCGCTTCGCTACACAGGCGGTCCAAGTTGAAGCCGATCTCGCGCCATGCCTCGCCCATCTGAATCAGGCGTACTTCCTTGAGGGCGAAGATCACTTCGGGGCCGTCGCTGTCCTCGATGGTCGGACGCGGTGGGGGGCGGCGCGATCCGTCGTCGCAGCCGTCCATGCCGTTGCCGGCGTCGATTCCGGGTCCCGAGTCTTCCCCCGTCGCACTGTCGACCCCGCTGTCCTCTCCGCCGGCGATGAGGCTGGGGTCGAGGACCGAACATCCCACGAGGGTTAGGACGGTCGAGGAGAGGGTAAGAAAGAGGACGTGGCGAAGGCTCACCGGCAAAGGATATCGCGGGCGATGGGTTCGTGGCCACTCTAGGCGCGACACCGCCTGGCAGGTCCGGTACAACGGGCCCATGACGACGCGCCCCGATGGACGATCGGCCGACCAGCTTCGGCCGATTCAGGTGGAGATTGGCCTGCAGCGAAACCCGGAAGGCTCTGTGCTTTATCGCTGCGGCGGAACGTCTGTTTTGGTCGCGGCGTCGGTCTCGGAAGGGTCGCCGCCTTGGCTCGACAAGGCGGGTCACGGATGGCTCACCGCGGAGTACGCGATGCACCCGAGGGCGAATGCGGAACGGCGGCGTCGCGATGGTCGACGGGGATCCATCGATGGACGGAGCGCGGAGATTCAACGTTTGATCGGACGTGCGCTGCGATCGTGCGTCGCGCTGGAACGCCTCGGCGACCGTTCGATCTATGTGGATTGCGATGTCCTCGACGCCGACGGAGGCACGCGGACGGCTTCGGTCACGGGCGGGTTCATCGCCGTTGCGATCGCGCTTCACGGCCTCAAGAAGCGCGGGCTCGTGGCGCCGGGAATCCTTCGGGCACCGATTGCGGCGATCTCGGTCGGCCTGCTTCACGACACGCCCATCCTCGATTTGAACTACCCGGAGGATCGCGACGCGGAAGTCGACCTCAACGTGGTCGGCACGGAAGACGGGGCGTTCGTGGAGGTTCAGGGGACCGCAGAGGGGGCGCCTGTGCCGCGACCACAGCTCAACGCGCTACTCGATCTCGCTCTCGGTTCAATGCCGGACCTCATCGCTGCGCAGCGCAAAGCGCTCTCCGACGCGGGGGTCGATCTCGCCGAGCTCCTCGGGTGAACGCATGAAGACGCTTCTTCTGGCAACCGGCAACCCCGGCAAACTCGCTGAGCTTCGGCGGATGCTTGCTCCCTTCGAGATTCAGGTCGTTGCTCCCGCCGATCGCGGTCTTGACCTCGACGTCGTCGAAGACCGCGACACCTTCGTCGGCAACGCGACCAAGAAGGCGCAAGAGTTTGCGGCGGCGTCGGGGCTGCCGTCCCTGTCCGACGATTCCGGTCTGGAAGTCGACGCGTTGAACGGTGCGCCTGGGGTGTGGAGCGCGCGCTATGCGGGAGAAGGCGCAACGGATGAGGCGAACCGTCACAAGCTCCTCGAGGCCCTGAAAGGCGTCGAGGATCGCGCTGCTCGATTTCGCTGCGTGCTCGTTCTTTCGTCGCCCGAGGGAGAAATCCTCTTTCAGAGCGACGGCGTTTGCGAAGGAGAAATCCTCCAGGAGGAGCGTGGAACCCAGGGGTTCGGCTACGACTCGCTCTTTCTCGCGGCGGGCCAGACGCTCTCGATGGCCGAACTCGGTCCGGACGCGAAACATGCGATCAGCCATCGCGGAAAAGCGATGCGTGCCCTTCTCGTGTGGCTTCGCACAAGGATATGATATCGGGCGGTGAAGGTTTGCCCCAGCTGCCGACTTCGATACGGCGACGACGTCGAATTCTGTCTGGTGGATGGGGAGGTCCTCGAAGCGGTTCAAGATCCGCGCATCGGCCATGTGCTCGGCGGTCGCTACACGCTGACCGAGGTGATCGGTCGCGGGGGTATGGCGACCGTGTACAAGGCGCACCACTCCCTCGGTCGTCGCAACGTTGCGATCAAGGTTCTGCACGATCGCTTCGCTGACGACCTGAGCCTTCACGAACGTTTTGCGCGCGAGGCGGAGAAGACCAAGTCGCTCGCGCATCCGAACATTATCGAGGTTTACGATCTCGGAAAGACGGATGACGGGGTGCCCTACCTCGTGATGGAGCTCCTCGATGGACATCCGCTCGACCAGGTGCTCCGGCGTAGGCGACAGCTCGCGCCTCAGGAAACGATTGCGCTGGGTCTCCAGATTGCGCGAGGACTAAGCCGCGCCCACGACTTCGACGTCGTCCATCGCGACGTCAAACCGGAGAACATCTTCCTTTGCCGGTCGGACGATCGGGTTCCCGTTGTCAAGCTTGTCGACTTCGGCATCGCCATCAAGCAGGACGACCTGCGCCTAACCGCGAGCGGACAGATGATTGGCAGCCCGCGCTACATGGCGCCTGAGCGCTTTCGCGACAAGCAGGTGATCATTCCGGCGTCGGATCTCTACGCCTTCGGGATCCTCCTCTTTGAGATGGCGACCGGAAAGCTCCCCTTCGAGTCCGAGTCGATGGCCGGCTATCTCTTTCACCACATGGAGACGGCGCCGCCGCGACTCTCGTCGCTGGTGAAGGACTGCCCGCCGGAGCTCGACCGTTTGGTGGATGAGCTCCTCGCGAAGGAACCCTCGGATCGTCCGGTCGACGCGCACGCGGTGGTTGCAACCCTCTCGTCGGTGGCCACGGAGAGCGCGAAGCGAATCCGTCGCGTATCAGCGCTTTCGCAGCGGGTTCGCGCGAGCGGCCTCCAGCTTCGGATGGACGCCTGGGCAGCGCGCGCGCGTACCTACTCCGAAATGCTCGACCGCTGTTGGCCAGAAGAAAACGCCCCTCGGCTCATGGCGGAACGTGCCGCGGAGCTCAACGCCGCGGTCGCGCGGCTGCGCATGCTCCACAAGGTTGCGAAGTCGCGGGAGGAGGAGCTCGGGCAGCTCGACGCGCAGCTCAAACTCGATCGCGAGCGGATCGGGCACGCGATTCAAGCGCTCGCGGAGGATCTCTCGCGGTCAAAGAGCAAGGAGCGCGACGAAGTGCGGCCTTCGGCGCCCGGTGGCGGAAATTGGGCGGACGCATATCGCCGGGCGCTCGCAGCGGTCATTGACTTCGATATGCGACACCCGAACTCGCCCACCGACCAGGCACTGCGGGCTCTTCAGGATGCCACCGAGGCGTATGAAAAGTGGATGGAAGCGCAGAAGCGGACGGGCCTCACGGATTTGGGGTTTCAGCTCGAGGCGCTTCGCAAGCGACAGAGTTCGCTCGACGGTGAAGCGCGCGACAAGCGCGAGAGGATTTCCCGGGAGCTTACCGAGAACGGTGAGGAACGGACTCGCTTGGAAGTAAAGCTGGTGGAGCTCTCCCAGGATCTCAGCGCAGCGCTTGGCGGGCGTCCAGAACTGGCGGACCTCTTCGATCGTCTTCGTGCGGGAGGTTGATGGGTGACGACTCGTTTCTTTCGTCATGGCAAGCGTCCCGCGTGGGGTGTGGGTCGTCTTGTGGAGGAGGTCGGTGACAAGCTGCGCCTTCGCTTTGAAGACGGCAAAGAGCGCGTTTTGCTGGCGTCGATCGCACACCTTGTCGAGGTGCAGGGGGACGAGGCGCCGAGCGACGTCTTGGAGGCAACGCCCGCGGAGAAGGAGTCGGCGCTTCGCAACGTCGCGTCTGCGCTCTTGATCAAGAGTGTTCGACTTGCGGTGCGCGATGCGCTGGAAGCGCTCAAGAGTAACGGCGCTTACCCCGACGACACGCTGGTCGATATGCAAAAAGGGCTTTCGCGAATCACGGCGGACTACGCCCGCTTTGCGCGTACGCAGGCGGTCGCGGTCCGAAAGGCGAAAGCGAAAGAGGCGCGGGCGCTTCACAAGGACCACGCGCTTGAGGCCCTCTTCGAAGAGCTTGCCGAACGGCTGGAAAGCGAACCTGGGATGCGAACCCGCGCCTACGAGAGCGACAGCGAGGCAAAGGAAGATCTTCGGATCCTTCAACGCTTCGTTTGCCGCGCGCCGGAGCTCGACGACGACGAGATCGCCCAGCTTGAGGCGCTGCTGACCCCGGATGATCGCGCGCCCTGGTAGCTACTCTTCCGGTGTCTCGAGCGGCTCGGGATTCATCGACGGAGGCGGCACATCTTCGAGGCGAATGTTGATCGTCTGAAGCGTTCCGGGCTCGATCGTCACGGTCACGGTCTCGCGCGGCGCGTTGCCATCCGGAATGATCTCGAGCACCTGTGGACCGACGGGAAGCGTGGCGCGCACCGGGGTCGCACCGAGGTCCTGGCCGTCGTGACGCACGCGCGCCGTACCACCGATCGCGCGGACGCGGACGGACCCGGTCGTAAACTCCTCGGCTTCCATGCTCTCTGCGGCGAGGCGCGCTTCTTCCGCGGCCTCTTCCCGGCGCCGGCGACGGCGTTCGCGACGCGCTTCCGCGGCGGCCTGCTCCCGAGGCGAGAGCGCTTCCATGTTCTCCGACGGGGTGACCGAAATCTCATCCGGCTCCACGATCATGTCCGGGGGCGCGAGCTCGTCCGGCTCGGTGTCGGTGGTTTCTGGGGGCTCCACTTCTTCTTCGGGCGCGTTCATCGCTGCGAGGATCGCGTCGCCCTGAAAGAACCAGAGCGCAGCTCCCCCGAGGAGGAGCAGCACCACAAGCGTCATCCACTTTCGCGTCGAGGTGGGAAGCGAAACGGGGGCCTGAGGTTCAACATCGAGCGCGGGCGCAGTGGCTCGCGGCGGCGTTGCGAGGACCGTCGGCGCGCTGTCGATTACCGGGGGCGAGGCGGTTTCGATGCGCGCAATCCGCGAGGTGTCGAGGCCCTCGACGTCAGACACCATCTTCATGGTTTTGGCGTGACGCTCTTCGAAGAGAAAGCGCATCCAGTCCGCAACCTCGGCGGACTCGAAGGGAGCACCGGAGTGCGCAATAAACCCGCGAAGCGCGCGGCTGAGTTCGCGCGCACTTTGGTAACGCTCGTTCACGTCGCGCTGGAGCGCCTTTTCGGCGATGTCCGCGAGTTCCTTGGGGACCCACGGTGCCTTTTCGTCGGCGCGCGGGATGTCGCTCTCGAGAACCGCCATCGCGGTCTTGATCGCGGTGTCGCGTCGAAAGAGAGAACGCAACGTGAGCGTCTCCCACAAGCAGATGCCGAGCGCGAAGACGTCTGCCCGGGCGTCCACCGACTCCGCGCGAAGCTGTTCGGGCGCGGCGTAGGAGACCTTGCCCTTCATGATGCCGGTGTTCGTCTGCGTGACGCGCTCAAGGGCCTTGGCGCAGCCGAAGTCCACGACTTTGACGGTGCCCTCGTAGGTGATGAAGAGGTTTTGCGGGGAGACGTCGCGGTGCACGACGTTCTGCGCCTTGCCGTCCGATCCCTTGAGCGTGTGCGCGGCGTGCAGCCCTTCGCAGGCGTCCCCGAGGATTCGCGCGGCGAGAAAGGGCAGCGCCTCCATCAACTCGTCGCTCTCGTCTTTGAGCTTGGCCACTCGGTTGATGAAGTCGAAGACCGGCTCGCCGATCAGGTACTCCATCGCCAGGAAGTAGACGTCGCCCTCCTGGCCGAAGTCGTAGACCGCGCAGACGTGCGGGTGGCTGATGTGCGACGCGATCCGCGCTTCGTCGAGGAACATGTCGACGAAGGTCTGCTCCTTCGCCAGGTGCGAGTGAATCGTCTTGAGGGCGACCAGGCGATCAAGGCCCGCGCCGAGACGCATCTTGCTCAAATAGACGGTGGCCATCCCCCCGGCGCCGAGTTCTTCGCACAGCGTGAAGCGTCCGAGCGCCTGTGGCAGGCGGGGCTTCAGGGACGGCTGCGCTTCGGGGGGGGCCATCGACAATCACGAGTGTAGTCGCCCACCGGGCGGACCGGAACGATCTCGTGACGACGTGAGGCTTATCCCGCACAAAATGGCGGTCGATCGCTTGGTTTGTCGGCGTCGATGCCGATCCTTGGAAACGTTTCTGGAAACGCAAGTGCAAAATTGGCAGAGAGTGCCAGTTTTTAGGCGTCCTCTTTGGCCTTCACGAGCGCCTCGAGTTCTTCGTGGGTCACGCCGAGACGCGCTGCGACCTGCTGCGCCAGCGAAGTCGGCGCAACGCCAGCGACAAACTGGAAGGTGGGTTTCGCGTCGTCGTCGAGTTCGACCTGAAGGAACGAGAGGCGCGGCACCGGAAGCTCGTCGGCGAGTTTGCGCGCGGCGTCGAGAAAATGCGTGGTCAGAAAGACCTGAGGTCGAAGGCGCGGCAGGAGCGAAATGACCATTTCGAAGATCGCGATGCCCTCGCTCGGATTGGTTCCCGAGCAGAGCTCGTCCAGGATGACCACCGAGCCCGGCTGCAGACGCTCGAAGAGATGTCGCACACGAAGAAGCTCCGTCCCGAGGCGGCCTTCCTTTTGGTCGGAAGCGGCTTCTTCGACGAGCGAAACGAACATCGTTGGTGCGCGGGTGAGATGCGCGCTCTTCGCGGGCACAAAGAGACCGTTCTGCCCAAAGAGCTGCGCGTACGCGAGCGCTTGAAGAAGGCGCGTTTTGCCGCCGGAGTTCGGCCCGGTGACGAGCACGATGGAGTCGTGGCCCGCGGCGTCGATGTCGCAGGGAACCGGTGTGATGCCCTGAAGAAAGAGCAGCGGGTTAAAAAGCTGGGTGAGCTTCAGAGGACCGGGCGGCGCATCTTCGGCGGGTGTGGCTTCGAGAACCGGCAGCGAAACCTCGAGCCCTTCGCGTTTGGCGCGATCACGAAAGGCGAGCGATGCGAGATAGACCTCGAGGTCCCCGACCAGGCGAAAGCACGGAAGGACCATGTCTTCGAGTTCTTCAAAGACCTCGTCGATAACCTTGAGGAGGACTTCGTTTTCGCCGTAGCGATAGCCGCGAATCCAGGCGCGAAACCGGGACCAGGCGCGCAGCCAGGGCGAGCGAACCAGCGGGTTGGCGGTGTTTTCGCGCGCTTCGAGAAGCTGAAAGTCGCGGATCTTTCCGTCGGAGCCGAGAACGACGCGCACTTCGACGTTCGCCATATTGTCGTCGAAGTCGAGGATCTGCTGGAGACGTCCGTACGCCGCGTGGCCCCGCGCCTGTTCCGCAAAACTCTGCAGTCGCGCGAGGGCGGAGGTTGCGCCCTGAAGACCGTCCGCGGCGCTGTCGAAGAACCGGCGCAGCGTTTGGAGAACCTCGACCTTTCGGCGAACCGTTTCCCCGGGCGACATCGGCTGTTCGTCGAGCAGACTGCGCAGGGTGTGCAGCGCGATGTACGTCTTTTCGACGGCGGTCCGAAGGGCGGGTTTGTCGACGAGTTCGCGAAGGACTTCCTGGCGCAGCTCGACGTCACGAATGTCGTCCGGCGGATGGGCGAGGACGCGGCCAAGATGCGCGGCGCTTGGAAGGTACCGCTGCCCCTCGATCGAAATCGTAAAGCTCGCTTCGAGAAGCTCCTCCAAAAAGAGGCCGCCTTGAAACCCCTCCGGGTCCCACGTCGATGGAGCGACCGGGGCCTGGTCGACCGCCATTGTCAGCATGCCGCCGGCGTCGCCGGACTCGAAGGCAAAGCGCAAGGCGGCACGCAGCGTTTCCGTGGCGACCGGGGCGAGCGGTTCGTGATGGAGGAGGTCGACCCACCCCTCGACGTTTTCGGTCATCCGCACGCCCATCGCGGGCACGGTGGCGTCGAACCCGCTGTCGGCCTCCCGAAGGACCTCCATGCGCGCGCGGCGTGCACGAAGACGCCGACGCTGGGAGGAGGAGCGGTTCATTCTCGTGGGGGTAGCACTCGAAAACGCAGCTGCCATTGTCGATCGGACCGCCGCCCGGCGCGGAGGTTCCGCCGCACTGCCACGAGTCTGTTCAAAACCTGTTCAACTGATGATTGGCACGCCGTGACAGCCCGACGCGAAGGGGCTTCACTGTTCTGAAATTGCTCAGGAAAGCGTGCGGCCGACGCAGGCACGACCCGTGCACATGAACGGGGTGTGATGCTCCGAAAAGCGTTCCTCCCCCTTGTCCTCGCGCTTCTTTCCACGGCCGCCTCGGCCCAGACAGTTCGGCAGATCGCCGCGCGGGGTGCCTGCAGCACCGCCGGCGTAGAAGGCCTGAGCGCTCAGCTGGCGGAAGCACAGCGCTGCATCGATCCCAGCGGCTTCGTCCGTTTCGACGACCACCCGGGGATTCGTCTGTCGAGCTCGCGGGTGCATCCCTACGTGCAGGCGTCGTCGCGGGATGCGCTTCACCGCGCGGCGTCCCGGAGCGCGATCACCGTGAACTCCGCCTTTCGTACCCTCGCGGATCAGTACGTGCTCTTTACCTCGGGAGGCTGCGGGCTCGCAGCCGCGCCGGGTCGGAGCAACCATCAGAGCGGTCGCGCGGTGGACCTACAGAACTGGAGCGCGGTGCGAAGCATCATGGAAGCACAGGGATGTGCGTGGCTTGGCTCTCGCGATCCGGTGCACTTCGACTGTCCGGGAAGTGACAAACGGACCGACGCGGTGCGGGCGTTTCAGCGGCTTTGGAACGTCAACCACCCGGGCGATCGCATTTCGGAAGACGGCGTGTATGGACCGCAGACGGAGAGCCGCCTCGCGGGTTCGCCGGCGTCGGGTTTTTCCACGGATGCATGCGCGGACGAGCCGCCGCCGCCCGAGGAGGCACGCCTTCGCGGGGTGGTCTACGAAGGCGCCGATACGTCGAATCGGGTGACGAGCGCGACCGTGCGAATCGTGGAAACCGGAGACTCCGCGGCCGTGGACGGAACCGGATCCTGGGCGTTCGAGGTTCCTTCCGGCGAATACACGGTCGAAGCGTCGGCCCCCGGTTACGTGACCAACACGCGCCGCTGTAGCGTCGCAGGCACCGGGGACGTGTGGTGTTCGGTGTCGATCAACCCTGGCGTTTCGACGGGAACTGCGCGCGGCGTGATCTTCGAAGACACGGGCGCCGGCTTTGGCGACACCTCTGTACGGGTCAGCGGGGCGAGTATTCTCATCACCGAAACGGGGGAGAGCGTCGCGGCAGACGTGGACGGTAACTGGCGCATCGAGCTCGCGCCCGGTACCTACACGCTCACCGTGAGTCACGACGGGTACGGCGTCGGCTCGCGCACCTGCACGGTCGTCGCAGGAGAGGAGAGCTGGTGTTCCCTCGGCCTCGTTCCCGAGGCGAGCGCGGGCACGCTTCAGGGCGTTGTCTTCGAAGGCGACAACCTCAGTCGACGTGTCGTCGGCGCACAGATCCGAATTGTCGAGACCGGCGCGATGGCGACGGCCCGCGAGGGCGACGGGTTCTGGCGGCTCGAACTCTTGCCAGGAAGCTTCACTGTGGAGGCGTCCGGACCGGGGTTTGCGACGGCGACTCGACGCTGCGAGGTTGCAGCTGACGCGACGACCTGGTGCTCGATCGGCATTCGCCGCGAGTCGAGCGGTGGGGGGCTTCCAGTCGAGGAGGTCGACGACGTTAGCGACGTCGAGGATGCCGAGGAAGCACTCGACGCCGCGCGAGAGGATCCGGTGGATCCCGTTCCGGTTGACCCCGGGCCGATGGATCCCGGTCCGGGCATCGACGACATGGCGCCCGCCGCTTCAGGGTGCAGCGCGGCCGGCTCCGGCGCAGGTGCCTTCGGAATGCTCCTTGTGGTGGCGCTTCGTCGACGTCGCTACGGCGTCGGGTAGCGAACCGGCCACTCGTCAGGAAGCACGCCTTCGGTGTCGCAGCTTTGCTCGCGATGTTCGAGGAGGGTGAGTCCTGCGCTGCTGACTTCGTAGCGGAGACGGCGCCCGCAGTCTCCAACACCGCGGTAGCGAATGAGATCTTCGGCAACGCCGGTGTTCGGGTCGAACTGAAAGAGCCCCGTTGCGTATTCGGAGAGCATCGTCCCTTGGCCGTCCCAATAGGGAAGAGCGAGACGTTCGGTCTCTCCTTCGTCCGTGATCAGAAAGAGCGCGCCCGTCGGCTGGTAGGCACCGAGCTCGCAGGGAACCCAGACCATCGTCGTGTTGGGTCCGATTCGCCACGTCTCGGGTTCGACCTCGAGCTCCATCGAGCATTCTTCGAGGCTTGGATCCATGCGCGCGAAGCCGACGGCGTCCTCTCCGCGAAGAGCCATCGCCGGAGCGTCCTCGGCCGATTCCTGCTCTTCGATCGGATCCTCGTCTCCCGAGGTTTGTTCCGGGGTGGGTTCGCTGGCGCATGCGACGACGGTGCATCCGGCGACGATGAGGCAGAGCAGACGAGCCATCTCAGGAGAATACCGGGCTGCTTGATTCGGCGTGCAGGGGCTTTGGCTGGCCGATTCCTGCAGAGCGAGTGTGCATACCGTTGTATTATAATATTCCATAATCGTCTGATACGGTTTTGGTTGAAATCTCGCATTTTGGAGGTCGAATGCGCGGACGATTTGCTTGGGGGTTGGTCATCTTCGCGATGGCCTGTGGCGACGACAGCGATCCTGGAGATGACGCGGCCATCGATGCTGCGGCCATCGATGCCGCGACGGACGCGGCGCGGGAGGACGCGGGAGAAACCGACGCCGCCCGCGACCAGGGGGTCGACGCGGATGAGTTTGAGCTTCCGCTTCCTTTGCCGAGCGTGGACGTGGAGGGGCTGGCTGCACCAACGCGCACCGATGATCCCTACGCGGTTCACGTTGCGGCCGATCGAACAATGGTCGCGACCGGAGGCTCGGTGACCCTCACCGCACGCGTTGTTCGCGCCGCCGCGATGGGAACGCCGACCTTTGCGTGGACGTTGAGTGGCGGTACGGCCGACACGACATCGGGTTCAACGATCACCGTCACCTATGCCGACGCTGGAGAATTCACGGCTGAGGTTGTGGTTTCCGACGACCGCGACATGCCTGTCGCTGCAGGCGCACTGATTACTGTGATTGTGCCAGGCGCGTTTCATGTCGGTGATGTGGACGGGGATGGCAGCGTCGACAGCGACGACGTCATCGCGCTGCAGGCGCAGCTCGACGGGACGACCCCGCTGGGTGCGGAGGCTCTCGATCGGGCCGATGTCGATCTCAACGGACGAATCAACGCGGAGGACGAGGCGCTCGTGGACCAGGCCGCGCGTGACGGAGACGACGCGCCCACGACCCTGATCCCCGCGCGAGGACGACTCGGCACGCGCCTGCTGATCGTGGACCCAGCGCTCCTCGATCCGGCGGCGCTCGCGACCGTCACCGTGGGGGCGAGCGCGCCGCAGCCAGTGACGCGCGTTCGGCCTGGCTATGGAACTGCGTTTGTGCCGCCGGACGTCGGATTTCCTGGAATTCGTCAGGTTCAGCTCCTCATCGAGGGAACCGCAGCGTCCACCTTTCCCTTCGAGGTGGCGCCCGAGGGGGGCTCTTCGCCGGACGGAGCCGGGTACCTCACGATTCTCGAGCGAACCGACGATCTTCTGGCCGAGTTTCCGGAGCTCGTGGATCGCTACCTGCGCGGGGTCGGGGCGACCCTTGAGGAACGCGTCTCGATTCGTGGTCTGAGCGCTGTTGCGGCGGAGAGTTTTACTCGTCAGCGCGTGGCCTTCGTCGACGCGTACATGACGATGGAGCCATCCGCCCGAGAGGCGTACGAGAGCATTGCGCGCGGCAATGGCCTCGACAACACCCTTCTCGATCGCCTGACGCGTCTAGAGGCGGAGGTTGGCGGCCTCGAGCCTCTCGCCCTTTCACCGGAGCGTGGCGAGGTCGTTCTCGATGTCCTTTGCACCGCTCTCGACATCGCCGACCTCTCGAGCGACATCGCGGAGATCAACGAAGCGGCGGCCGGGTTCATCGACTCCTTCGACTTCTTTCCGGTCAACCTCCTTCCCGGTGTGGGCGCCGTGATTCGTTTCCTCAGCGGGCTGTCGTCGGCGATCGGCGCGATTACGGATGTGGTCGGAATCGTCGCGGAGTTTCTCCCGGAGATTGGAGACGTCGAGGTTGTCGTCGAGCGCGCCAACCTCACGGTCGGCCAAGCAACGCCGATTCGCGGCGAGCTCGAAATCGTTAGCCTGACGAAGCTCTGCGGGAAGGCAGCGGACGCTGCGATCGGGAGCATCGTGGATCAACTTCAGGATGCGCTGACCCTTCGTCTGGCTCGCTCCATCCCTGGCGTAGGGCGGCTCTTTCGCGGCCGGTTCGACCGTGATCGCGCGGGCGTGGTCGCAGGGCTCGTTTTCGATGTCGTGGGTCTGCTTTCGTCCGAAATCCTCAACATCGCCGGCGTCGAAGATCAGCTGCGGGGTCTCGCGGACCGCATCTGTGGGCTTCTCGACGATCCGCGCATTCTTCTTCCGAGCGATCTGATGATGTCCTGCGGCGACGTTGCCGGTGGCATGTGGCCGTGCACGGCAGCGTGCGTTGGAAGCGTGACCGGTGCGGTCGATCGAACGTTCTGCGACGAGCGTCGCATGGCGAGCAGCGCGATCCAGTGTGCCATGGGGGATGGCGGAATGGACGCTGGCGTCGACGCGGGCGGACGCGACGGCGCAACGACGGGCGGCGGGATGTGCAACTGTGGCTCCGAAGGTGTTCGCTTCGTTCCAGGACCTGACTGTTTTCCAGACGCCAACGAATGCAGCGGATGGCAGAGCGTCGTAATTCAGAACGAGTTCGGCGGCGACTTCTCGCCAGAGAACGAAGCGGCTGCGGCCGAGTTCCTCGTCTCGAGTGGGACGGAGCTTTGCGCGTTCGGCTGCTGCATTACGATTGAGTGCTGACGGTTACTCGGCTGGCGCCGCCGCAAGAGCGGGGGCGTCTTCCGCCGGTCGTTCGTCCGTTTCTTGGGCTGCGCCTCGCGGCGCTCGTCGCTTCGCAAAAAGAATGTAGAGCGAAGGAACGAAGAAGAGCGTGAAGATGGTGCCGATCGCCATGCCGGCAACGAGGACGAGGCCAATGCTATTGCGCGCGGCCGCTCCCGGACCGGTCACCAGAATGAGCGGAAAGTGTCCGAAGACCGTGGCCACCGTCGTCATGAGGACGGGTCGAAGTCGCGTGGTTGCCGCGTTCTGAATCGCTTCGAGCTTGCTCTGACCGCGCAGCTGAAGTTCGTTGGCGAACTCGACGATCAGAATGCCGTTCTTGGCGACCAGGCCGACGAGGGTGACGAGGCCCACCTGCGAATAGACGTTGAGCGTGGTTGTCCATCCGTCGGTCCAAAAGGGCATATTCGGATTCGGCATCTTCAAGAAGGTGAAGATCAGCGCACCGAACATCGCGAGCGGGACCGAGCCGGCGAGGATCACAAAGGGGTCCCGAAAGCTGTTGAACTGCGCCGCGAGCACCAGGAAGATCAAAATCACCGCGAGGGAAAACGCCGGCGCAAAGGAATCGCCCTCCACGCGCAGCTGTCGCGACTCGCCGGTGTAGTTGATGGAGTACGAAGGCGGCAGAATCTCGGCGGCGCGTCCTTCCAAAAATGCGAGGGCCTGATCGAGGGTTTGAATCGACACGCCGCTGAGCTTGACGGAGTTGAGCTGCTCGAAGCGATTGAGGGAGCGCGGCGAAACGTGGTCGCGAACGGTCGCAAAGGTGCCGAGCGGGATCAGCCTCCCATCAGGGCCTGCGACGCGAAGATCCGCGAGCTGTTCAGGGTTGAGGCGCTGTCGTCGCGCCAGCTGAGGGATCACTTTGTAGCTGCGGCCGAAGGCGCTGAAGCGATTGACGTAGCCGCCCCCGAGCGCCGCCGCGAGATCCTGCCCAATGTTCTGGAGGTTGAGGCCAAGCTCTGCGGCCTTGTCGCGATCGATGACGATCTCGGACTCTGGCTGATCAACGCGA
>JBCDAA010000088.1:0-25067 GCA_039186435.1 Myxococcota bacterium
CGATCCGGGCGTGCAGCCCTACGACGTCGCGCCGGCCGCCGTCCTTGTTCAAGAAGCGGGTGGGCGGTTCAGCGATCTCAAAGGCGCGGAGACGATTCACGGAGATGGCTTCGTGGCGCCGTTGGACGCCACGAAGCCATCTCCGTGAATCGTCTCCGCGCCTTTGAGATCGCTGAACCGCCCACCCGCTTCTTGAACAAGGACGGCGGCCGGCGCGACGTCGTAGGGCTGCACGCCCGGATCGACCACGGCGTCCATGCGCCCGAGGAGAAGCGCCCGGTAGTTTGCAAAATCCGCGAAGCCTCGCTGAGTGTAGGTGCCGCGCGCGAGGCGAAGGAGCGCGTCTTCGTGGCCCGTTTCCGTGAACTGCTGAATTGCGCCGTGACCCACGAGGGCGTCCCCGAGTTGGTCGACGGTCGAGACGCGGCAAGGTCGTCCGTTGTGGGTCGCGCCGCCGCCCGTGTACGCGACGAAGAGATCCTCCGCCGCGGGAAGAAACGCGATGCCCAACACGGGCACGCCGTCGGCTTCGAGACCGACGAGGACGGACCAGGTCGGAATGGAACGAACAAAGGCGCGCGTCCCGTCGATGGGGTCGACGATCCACGTGAACTCTTGGCCCGCTTGGGCGCCGCTTTCCTCGCCGAGAAATCCTGCCTTCGGGTAGGTCTTCGAGAGGTACGCGCGCAATCGCGCTTCGACCGCCCGGTCCGCTTCGGTCACCGGGCTGGCGTCGTCCTTGCGTTCCATCGCCGCACCGCGCTCTTGGATGTGGAGCGCGAGCGCCCCTGCGCCGAGAACTTCATCCACGAGGGCGTGCAGTGCGGAAAGGCCACCGATCCGATCGAGGTCGAACATGGTGGCGTTGTACCTCAAGGCACGACGGGAATCTCCCCGGAGAGCGCTTCGAGGAGAAAACGGCGGGTGTCCTCACGCCCTGCGTCGGTTCGCGTCGCCACGAAATGGCCGTCTTCTCCATCGGTGGGCGCGTAGGATCGAAGCGCGTGGGTGTAGAGGGCGTCGTCCGCGTCTCGAACATTCGCAGAAAAGGGCGCGTCCACGCCGCGGAGGTTCAGCTCAAGGGCGTGGGGCTGCACATGCGGAAGTCCCGCAGCTGCCGCGTAGGCCTCCATGTTGGGTTCCGGCGAAAATGTGTCTCCGACGCCGAAGGTCATCAGCACATGCTTGAGAGGAACGCCAGCGACGGGCCGGTCTCGGAGCGGCCGCGCGTAGTTCACCGGGTCCACCGTGTCGAAGTAGCCCTGCCAAAGCGCGAGTACGGGGTGAAAATTCGTCGCGGCAAGACGTCCTTCCGCGTCGGCGTCGAAGAGCGCGAAGGGAACCACGCCGGCGATGTCGACCGGTGAGGTCTTGTTGAGGAGCGAGAGCGTGAGGTCGCCCGAGTTTCCGCTGAGGATCGAGGCGAGCACGGACGGCTCGTAGGGGAGGGCAAGCGCGGCGTGGTTGCTTCCCTGCGAATGGGTGAAGGTGGCAATGCGCGCGGGATCGAACGAGATGGCTTCGCCCGTCGGGGACGCGTCCGCATCGACGCCTCCTTCCGCAAGCCATCGCACGACGGCGAAGAGGTCCGTCGCCCCTTGAAAGCTGTTGCCCCAGGCGGCGCGCGGGTTGCGAAAGTTGAAGAAAAGAATGTCCGGGCTTCCGTCGCTCTGTCGCCGGTCGCCATGCTGCGGAAGATCGATTGCCATGGTTGCCGTGGGTACGGCGGCGCTCGCCAGGTCACCTCGCGCGAACGCTTCTGCCCCGCCGCTATTGATGGCCGTTCGAAAGGACCCGCCCGTGCCGTGTAGCGTGACGACGACCGGCCAGCCCTCGGCGGGCGCGGCCGTCCGAGGAAGGGTGAGCGCAAAGCAGACGTCTTCGTTTCGCACCGGCACGGGAGCACCGTCGGATCCGAAGAGAACGCCGCCGCCATCGTCCGGAAGCTCGTAGGGAGCGTTCCCCTGCTGGTAGATCGGCACCGAGATCCGTCCGTGGACCTCCACGTAGTCGGCCGCAGCAGATCCGCAGGCGCGCTGCGGCGTTCCGTCGTCGCAGGGAGACGTCACCCCATCCTCGCAGAGGGTGAGATCCGTGATGGTGGGGAGGGTGCTCGCGTGGATCGCGTCCCGTGCCGCGCTCATGTCGACGAGAGGCTGTGTGGTGAACACCGCCGCGGTGAGAACTTCGTCGACGCTCGGCGTTTCCCCATCGGAGAGCCACGCGCGGAACGGTTCGTAGCGTTCCCAAGCGGCGCGCAGAACACCGTCCGACGGAGCGCTCTCGGCGAGAATAGCGTCGAGGTCGGACGCGCGGGCGAAGGTTCCACCGTCGCGCGGAAGAAGCGTGCGGTCTGCGATGACCGCGTAGGTCGTCTCCGGATCGAGCGGGGCGCCGTGAATCGTGCGAACTCCAACCCAGTTCTCACAGATGTACTTCGTGATCGGCCCGAAGGTGGTGAGCCATGCGATGCCAACCTCCTGCCCGAAGCGCGGTGAGTCGGGGTCGATGTTCACGAGGGAGAGGCTCGAGCCGACCGTGTCCCAGTCGTAGGGCGCGGACATGCGAAAGTAGGCGACCGGGTTGAGGGAAAACCCGCGCATGTCCTCTTCGGCGACGCGAAGGTAGTGGTCGATCACGCCGCCACCGACCGCAGTAGGCGGCGCTGGATGATTGCGAAGGTCGAGCCCGGATGCCGTGCGCCGAATGTCGTTTGGAAAAGGCAGCCGGTAGAAGTCGTTGTCCATTCCGTCGAAACGCGGAACCTCGAAGTACGCCTCGAGCGTCGCGGAGTCCGCGGGGCATTCCTCGCCCGCCCAGAAAGGAACGGAGGGAGGCAGCGAAGTCCCGGGCGGCGCCGCGTTCGCGGAGATGCACTGCCCGGCGGCGCAGCTCAGGCCGGCGGCGCACTCAGTCGCCGCCTCGCACTCCGCCCCAATGTCGCCGCTGCCCGCATCTGTGCAGGCGCCGTAGAAGCCGTCGAGGACGCAGAGCAACCCCGCTGCACAATCACCGGTGGTCCCGCAGGTGTCGCCACTTTCGCCGGCCCCGGCCATCGTGCAGGTACGGTCCGCGGCGCAATAGAGCCCGTCCACGCAGTCGCCGGTGAGCTCGCAGGTGTCTCCCAGCATCGCGTCTCGCGCTGCGACGCACTCTCGAATGGTTGGATCGCAGGTCAGGCCCGGCCGGCATCCTTCTTCGTCCGAGCAGCGATCACCGAGCGAGCCGCGGGCTGTTGGGGGCGGGTCGCCCCCATCGAAGAAGTCACAACCGACGGAGAGAACCAAGCAAAGAAGTAAACGGCGCATCCACCCTCCGCCGCCAAGGATAGCGGTTCATTCGGGTCCGGGTGCTCCCGCGAGAATCCAGTCCCGAAAAAGTCGAATCTCAGAGCTTGGCAGCATCTGGGGGTTGGCCGGGTTCTGCGGCATGAGCAGCCCAAAGTTCAGCTCGCCACGCGTCACGCGCGGGCACTCCGAGGGTGGAAAGGTCCCGTCGTCGCGCGGCTCGATGCCGGGGTCCCAGGCAGGATCCGGCGTGAACTCGATTTGGCCGTCCCGACCATGGGCAGCCGTCAGCTTGATAAAGAGCCACGACCTCTCGGGGTCGCCCGGCTCGATGCGGTTGAGAAAGCTGTACTCGCAGCTCTCGACCCCCACGAGCGCGTTGGTGAAGGGCTCCCCGTCGTTGAGGAGGTCTTCAAAATTGAGGTTGGCGTTGCCTCGATCCCCGCCGTGGCACGAGTCCGACGCAGTCCCGCAGCTCCGCTGAATCACGAACTCGACATTTGCGTAGGTGGGTTCCAACGGCGGCGCATCATCCCCACATCCAACTACATACACGCACATCAACAGCGCGATCCCGCGTACCATCCGTTTTTCCCTATCACGGCCGAGCCCAGGGGGGGTAGCGCTGGAAAACACCAATAATTTGGGTAAGACTCGAAATTCGCTCGATTTGTGCGAAATAGGCAGAACGTCTGTGGCGTTCCCGCGTCGAAACCAACATGGGACTTTTCGGTAAAAGCACGCAGAAGCGTCGGGAGTTTGAGCAGGAGGCCCTGCCGTACCTCGACAACCTCTACGCCACCGCGCTTCGACTGACGCGGAGCCCCAGCGACGCGGAGGACTTGGTTCAGGATACCCTCCTGAAGGCCTACCGGTTTTACGACCGCTTTGAGGCCGGCACCAACATGAAGGCGTGGCTGCTTCGAATCCTCACCAACACCTTCATCAATCGCTATCGGCGGAAGGTCCGCGAGCGAAAGATCTTCGATGGTGCCTTCGCGCAGCCGGTCGGGGAGGGCGTGATGAGCCGCGCCGCGATGCGAGGCCTGAGTCGGCCCGTCGAGGACGCCCAGCGGCGAATCCTGGCCGAGGAGATTCAGAAGGCGATCGACGACCTCCCCGAGGACTACCGCATGATGATCCTCCTCGCCGACGTTGAGGAGCTCGCCTACAAGGAAATCGCCGACGTTGTGGGCTGTCCCATCGGCACCGTGATGAGCCGCCTCCACCGGGCGCGAAAGGTGCTTCAGAAAAAACTTGTGGAGCAGGCCGTCGAACTGGGCATTATCGAGCCTACGGAGACTTCCTCCGCGCCGGTATCCCTCGATGACTACCGCAAGAAGAAGGTTGCGCTGTGATCACCTGTGAGCTCTTCCAACGCCACGTCGGCGCGTTTGTGGACGGAGAGCTCGATCCGGCGACGCAGATCGATTTCGAGCAGCACCTCGCGAACTGCGAGCACTGCGCGGAGCATGTGCGCTTCGAAGGGACCTACCGAAAGCACGTGCAAGCGGCGATGCCTCCTGTGGCGGCGCCCGCCTCGCTTCGGGAACGCGTTCTGGTCAATCTCGACCAGGCATCTCCGGCGGCGGACAACGTCGTGCAGGTCGTGCCGCTTCGGCTCCGCTACGCCCTTCCTCTCGCAGGGGCTGCAGCGGTCGCGCTAGCGGTGGGAGCAGCCGTCAACACGGACGTTGAGCAAGCCGGTGTTGCTGCCCTGGAGGACGTGGTTCGTCTTCAGTCCGCGCAGCTTCCCGCGGATGTGACCGTGGAGGCCCCCGCGGCACCGGTCCAGCGGGTCTCGAGTTATTTCCGAGACAAGGTTGAGTTTCCGGTCCGGCCCGCGGAGTTCGCGAGCCGTGACATTCGTCTCGTTGGGGCGCGGCTTAGCAATGTTCGAGAGCGGCGCGCCGCGGCGCTCTACTACGAAGTCCAGGGCGGACACCGTTTGACGGTCGTGGTCACGGACGCGAGCGTCGATGAACCCGAGCCCACCAACCAGGGCGTGGTGGTTCGAGATGTCCGGGGATACCCAGTCGGCGTCCGAACGCACGCGGGACTGACCTACGCCTTCACCGGCGATGTGGACCGCGACACCCTCGCGCGACTCGCTACCTCAGCGCGCGTTCGCTACTGAACTTCTGATCGGCGCTCGTCCAAAAGTCTCGCGCACCGCGAGGAATTTGCTTGGCGAGAAGGCGAAGGCCCCCGGAAACACAGGCGTTTTGCCTTTCGGAAGATTGACGCGAGCCAACGCTCTCAGGTAGCCTCGCGGACGCGGGGTGGATGCACTCCGCAAGGAGCATCATGGCCCACCGCATTCTCGCGTTCGAGAGCGACAGTCAGTTTGCCTCCGAGCTCCGCGCCGGATTCTCCGGTCGCGATGTTGAGCTGGAGATCGTTGCCGATGGCCAATCGGGGTTGGAACGAGCGGGGGCGGCGCCTCCCGACATGATCCTTCTCTCGATCGAGCTTCCGACCATGAATGGGTTCTTGGTCTGCAAGAAGATCAAGAAGAACGCCGGGCTGAAGGCGATTCCGCTGATCATTCTCTCCTCCGACGCCAATGCGGATGAGATTTTCGAGCAGCACAAGAAACTCCGCACACGCGCCGAGGACTACGTCAAGAAGCCCGTCGCGTTCGAGCAGCTTCTCGCCACCGTTCGGCAGTTTGTCTCCGTGGGAGACGCGGTGGAAGAAGAGGACGAGGACGATCGCACGATGATCGTCGACCGCAGCATGGTCGACTCCGAGATCGATGCGTTTGCGGACGACGCGTTTGAAGCGCTCATGGGTGGCAACGAGGAGGCGGCCGAGGACGTTGTCGAAGAGCTCGACATTGAAGAGGTGATCGACGACTCCTTCGACGACGACGATGCCACCGCCATCGTCTCCGCGGCAGACTTTGAAAAGGCCGCGCCACCGCCGCCTGCACCCCCCGCTCCCTCGAGTGCGCCTGCGGTTCCTTCTGCGGCGCCCTCCGCTCCCTCGGCAGCCCCAGCGAACACGGCAGAGCTCGACGAAGCGAAGTCGCAGCTCGCCGATGCCAACCAGCAGCTGACGGATGCGCAGTCCAAGATTGCGGCGCTCGAAACGCAGCTCGCCGACGCGAAGGCCGCCGGGGAAGCGACACAGGGAGACGCCGCTCGGGCAGAGGCCGCCGAAGCGAAGGCGAAGGACTTCGAGTCGAAGGTCGGTTCGCTCGAGAAGGAGGTCGCACAGCTCAAGGCCCAGGGCGGGGGCGGCGGAATCTCGAGTCGGGAATTCCTGGATCTTCGGGAGAAGCTCAACAGCAAGGACAAAGAGATTCTCGACCTACGCGACCAGGTAACGTCGCGCGACAAGGAGCTCCTTGAGCTCCGGGACCGCAGCCTCGGAGTCGAGCGTGCGAAGGCCGACGTGGAGGACCGTGCGCTGCAGCTGGAACGCGACCTCACGACCGCGAACGAGAACCTGCAGGCTGTGACCACGGACAAAGAAGCCGCGGCAAAGCGCGCCGACGACATGAAGGCGCGTGCCGAACGGGCGGAAGAGAAGGGGAAGAAGCTCGAAGCAGACCTCGAGGAGTCGCGCGCGACTTCGGCCGCGAAGATCGAAGAGATGGAGAGCGCTCACACCGCGAAGGTCGCGGAGCTCGAGGAGTCGAAGGCGGAAGCGGTCGCGACCCTGCGAGCAGAAAATGCGGCCGCCAAGGCGAACGCCGAAGACCAGAAGGCGGAAGAACTTCAGGCGCTTCGCGACGAGCATGCGAAGGCAACGGAAGAGGCAGGGAAACTTCACGCGGACGCCCTCAGCGCGAAGGATGCCGCGCACCAGGCCGCAACGCAGGACCTCGAGGCGCAGCACGGCGCCGCGGTGCAGGCCAAGGTCGCCGAACTTGAGGAGGCCAAGGTTGCCGCTCTCGACGGGCTGCGTTCCGAACTCGACGCGGTAAAGGTCGCGGCCCTCGCAACCAAGGACGAGGAGCTTGCGGCGCGCGAAACGGAGCTCGCCGCGGACAAGGAAGCGGCGCTCAAGGCGTCCGAGGACAGCCACAACAAAGAGCTCGCGCTCTTGGGCCGAAAGCTCGCCGACACCGAGGGCAAGCTGAACTCCGCCAAGGAGAGCATCGAGACCCTTGAGACCTCCAAGGCGGAGATTGAGACCGCGAAAAGCGAGCTCGATGCGGCCCATGCCCAGCGGGGCGAGGAGCTCTCGGCAAGTCAGGCGAAGGGCCAGGAACTCGAAGAGAAGGTGAGCGAGCTGACCGGGCGCATCGCGGCCCTCGAGGCGGGGAAGGAAGACCTCGAGTCGGACCTCGAAAAGGCGCGTACAAAGATCGCGCAGGACGACCAGCTTCTCGATCGGGCGCGCAAGGCGATGACCATCGGCCTTGGGCTCTTGGAAGATCAGCGAAAGAACGTTCTCGGCGCGGACGCCGAGTAGCGGTTTAGATCGCGAAGAGCACGACCATCGCTGCGATGGCTGCGACCCCGACCCCGAGGGCGATCCAAACCCACGGGGGCGTCGCTTGCGCGCGTGGTGTGATCGCCGTCGTCACATCCCGCTGCATCGGGCCGTCCGCTTTGGGGTCGAGCTGCGTCTTGGGCGCGGGGTCAAGCTGCGTTTTGGGTGCCGCGTCAAGCTGCGTCTTGGGTGCCGCGTCGAGCTGCGTTTTGGGCGCGCCTTCGACCTGTGTCTTGGGTGCGGCATCGAGCTGCGTTTGGGGCGCGCCTTCGACCTGCGTGTTGGGCGCTCGCGCGTCGAGCGCGGTCGGGGGATCGAGCGGTCGTCCTCGGGTACGCGTCACATCCGACGCGTCTGCCGGGGTCGGTTCGACGGGCGCTTCCGCAGTCCCGCGAGTGAGCACCGCAGTACCCTTTGGCGTTCCCGCCTGCGTCGCCACCAGGGCAGCGTCTGAGGTATCCCCCGCGCCCTTGACGAGCTTGCCGAGGATTCGTCGTGCCGTGGGCGGCGGTGAGAGCTCCGCAAGGGCATCGCGAAGGGCGCGCGCAGACGCGAAGCGATCCTCTGGTGCGGGTTCGAGACACCGCTCGATGATGTGGATGAGTTCTTGGTTGGTATCGGGCGAAAGCTCGGCGAGCGCAGGTCGCGTTCCGAGGGTGAGGTTTTCGATCGTCTCCGGGTCGCTCTTGCCGTCGAAGGGCCGTCGTCCGCCGACGATTTCGTAAAGGCTGACCCCGAGGGCGAAAAGGTCGCTCCGTGGATCGAAGCGGCCCTCGCGCGCGTACTCGGGGGCCATGTAGGGGACTTTTCCCTTCACCACGCCAGTGCGCGCGAAGCCGGTGTTGCCAAGGGCCTTCGCGATTCCGAAGTCGGTGAGCTTCAGTTCGCCAGCGCGGCTCACCAGAATATTCGAGGGCGAAATGTCTCGGTGCACCAGGCCTTGCCCGTGCGCGTACTCGAGCGCCGCCGCGAGCTCTTGGGCCACGTGAACGACGAGCCCAGTCGTGAGCGACTCGTTCTTGCTTGCGAGGCTTCGCATCAGCTTTCGCAAGTCGATGCCCTCGATCAGTTCAAGGACGAGGTAGTGGCTCTGGCCGTCGTGCCCAAAGTCGAGGACCTGGGCGATATTTCCGTGCCGGAGCGTTGCGGAAATACGGGCCTCATCGACGAAGAGTCGCGTGAGGTTCTTGTCGCCGACGAGGTGCGGAAGAACGCGCTTGAGGCAAACGCGCTGCTCAAAACCGCCCGGTCCGCGACGGATCGCGACGAAGGTCTCGGCCATGCCGCCGGCGCCGATGCGGGTTAGAAGCTCGTAGTCGCCGACGGTTTCCACGTACTACTCGAGCACCCGATCAAAGAAGCCGTCGTGGTCGCGCGCAAACTCGAGGTAGCCCTCGTTCAACTCACGGCGAAGTTCCGCGTGTAGGTCACTCGGGACAAACCGAAACGCGAGATCCGCGCCTTCGACGGCCCACGCGAAATGGTCGGCTTCCGCACCGCCCCCGTGGCCGGAGTGAATTCCGATCCACTGGTAGCAGTTGTGCGGCTGACCGGCGATGGTGATCGTCTTGTTCTTGAGGGTCTCGACGAGGGACGCGTCCACGCCGCGCAACGTCCTGTCGATGACCGAAAACTCCTGGTCCGCGAGGAGCTCGCTTCCGAGGTGATAGCCGATCGCGCGAAAGATGCCGCCGTGATCGTCGGGGTTTCCGCCGCCATAACCTGCGGCGACGCGATAGCGAAGAGACTGAAGCCAGAGGGGGTAGTGCAGGAACTTCGTCAGCGCCTCGTCGCTCTGCAGCTCGGGGTGCGCGTCTTTGGAAAGCTCGACCAGTCCCGCGATGGTTGCCTGCGCGAGGCAGCGGTGGGTGTCGCGATGTTCCGTGTCTCGATCGTCGAACTCGTCGCGCGCGGCATCGAAAAAGTAGCTCGCCACGAGCACGCTTCGATCGGCGAGGGGGGTCGGAAACCCTTCCTCGTGAAAGAGATGCTGAGAACGCCCGATCTCGGCCGCGAGGAGCGCCACGCCCGAGCCAAAAAGCCCGTTCCAGGCGGCGTAGCGAGCGAGGAAACGAATCAAGCCGAGGCGTGTTTTCATCGCTTCCCGAACGACCTCTTCCACGCGCGCGCCGGCGGCTTCGAAGTCGCGGAGTTCCCGAAGGCTCTGCTCGGTAATCTTCATTGCAGCATCCCTTTCACGTTTCGAGGAGTCCGTCGATCTCGTCTTCGAGGATGTAGTCCAGCTCTTCTTCCGCGTTCATGCGTTCGACCGCAACCTTGAGCTCTGCGGCGACCTCTTCCCGGGAGGTCGGGTTCGCCATCACGCGCTGAAAGACCTCGTCGAAGGTGTCCGACATGGACAGCATGGTCGCTTCCATCGACGCCTCGCGGGTCTTCATCTCTTCCCGGCGACGGATGAGATTTTCGAGTTCCTTCTTGGCCTTCAAGAGACGCCGCTTGTCGCTCGACGCGCCGACCGTTTCCAGCTGCGTGTCGATGTCCGCGATGCGCCGCGCGAGGGTGCGCTCATCGAAGCTCGCGCTCCGTTCGTGAATGGCGATGCGTGCCAGCCAGAGACCGAGATAGTCGACAGTCGCGTCGTCCAGGCGATCGATGTCCTCCTGCGTGACGGCCGTTTCCTGTTGCTCGGCGACCTTTCGGAGCGAGTCGCGCCGTTCGAGCATTCGGCCATAGACCTGCCAGTAGGCGTGGTCCTTGCCGACGCGTTTTTCGATTTCGTCGATGAGGTGCTGGCGTGCGGCTTCGCGCTGCTCGACCATCTTTCGCCGGTCGACGTTGGCGCGAAACGTTGCGGACCCGGGGACAAAAAGAGAGGCGATGGCAACCCCGGCGCCGTACGCGATCACGGGAAGAAAGCCGACGCCGCCAAAGGGGATCGAAAGCACAACACCGGCCGCGAGCGAGCCGAGGCCCGAGTTGATGTTGTACTTGTGGAGCAACATCTCCTTGAAGTAGCTGACCTTCTTTTTGGTCCTCCAGCTCATGGCGCTCAGAAGGAAACGCGGACCTGGCCGTGGCCGCTCGCAGCGCCGTGCAAACGCTCGAGGACGCGGTCTTTCATCTGCACGACATGGGTGGACATCAGCCAGGCGTCCGAACGAGGTCGCGGCTCGTCGATGGTGAAATCGTCGACGACTTTCGCGGGGCTCGAGGAGAGCACGATGACGCGATCGCCGAGGAGGAGCGCCTCGGTCACATCGTGCGTGACGAAGACGATGAGGCACTTCTGCGCGCGCCAGAGATCGATGAGCAGGCGCTGCATCTCTTCCCGGGTCTGCGCGTCGAGGGCGCCGAAGGGCTCGTCCATCAGGATGATTCGCGGCCGAAGAACCAGCGCGCGGGCGAGGGCGACGCGCTGATTCTGACCGCCGGAAAGCTGCGAGGGACGAAGGTCGCCTTTTTCGCCGAGGCCGACGGCCTGAAGCATGTCGGTCACGCGCTTTTCCTGCTCCGCTTTCGGGACGCGCGACTTCCAGAGCTTGAGCCGAAAGGGAAACGCGACGTTTTCACGCACGGTGAGGTCCGGCCGGTTCGCGTAGCGCTGAAAGACCATCACCGACTCGTCGTGCGCGCCTTCGCAGGGCTGGCCGCCGATGATCACCGAACCGCTCGTGGGCGATTTCACGCCAATGGGGCGAACGCCGCCGATCATGCGCAGGAGCGTGGACTTTCCACACCCCGAGGGGCCGAGGAGCATGTTGATCGTCGGCTCGTGAAAGGAGAGATCGATCTCGTCGAGAACGCGATGAACTCCCTCGCCATCCGGCTTGGGGTACTCCTGCACGATCTTGGACAGCTCGACGTCCAGGAAAGCGTCGGCCGGCACGTCAGCTGTGTCCGCCTCAGCTGTGTCCGCCTGGGCCGTGTCCGCCGTTTCCGGCGCGTCCTCAACGGTTTCCGCGTCGTCGCTCATTACTCGGACTCCCACGGATAGAGACGCCGTTTGATCGCCGTCATCAGCGAGTAGGTGATCAGGGCGAGGGCAATGATCACGCCGATGCCCACAAAAACCTTGTCCATCGCGCTTTGACGGCGCGCGATCGAAATCAGCTGTCCGAGGCCGCGGTCCGCGTTCACGTATTCCGCGACCGTGATGTACGTCCACATCACCGAAATCGAGACGATGATCGCGTCCATGATGCGCGGCTTCGCCATCGGGTACACGGCGTGGCGGACCGCTTCCCAAGGGGTGGCTCCCAAATCCCGCGCGGCGATCCAGTACTGCTGACTCACGGCCAGCATCGCGTCCCGCACCATCGGCACGAGAAAGACCACCGCGCCGATAAAGAGAAACGCGATCTTCATCGCCTCGCCGATGCCAAGCCACATCACGAGGATGGGCAGAATCGCGACGACCGGCGCCGATCGAAGCGGGTCCACGAGCGGCGAAAGAAACGCGTTGATACGCGGCGAGGCGCCCATGAGGACGCCGATGGGAACCCCGATCATCACGACCAGCACGCCCGCTACCAGCACACGGAGAAGCGACCACTGCGTCGCTTCGAGGAGCAAGCTCTCGCCACGTTCCGCGTCCCACGCAAGGCGACCAAAGGCCTCCGCGCACTGCACGATCGACGGAAGCTTGCTCGGCGCGACGAACGAACCCGCGGTGAGGATCGTCCAAATGATCAACACCGTGGCCACCGAAGCGAGGCCGACAAGCCTTCGCTTCGAGGTGCTCAGGTCATCGTAGGGGTTCCACAACGTTCCGCCTGCTCCTCTCTGAACGCTCAGCCAGCGTCCTGCTGGTGGCGCTGAAGAATGGCGACGCGCGTCGCGCGGTTTCGGGCCTGGCAGTCTTCGAGACTCAAGCCTTCGTCGGGGCTTCCCTCATCGCAGAGCGGCTTGCTCGATCCGTTGCCCACGATGATGAAACGCTCGGTGGGGAACTCCCATTGCGCAACGAGGTAGTCGACGACGGCCTGGGCTCGCTCGCGGGAGAGGCGCTGGTTCACGCTTCGGCTTCCGGTCGAGTCGGTGTTGCCGGAGACCTCGAAGTACGCCGAGCCGTGGTTTTCGATCAGCGGGACCATCTCGGTGTCGATGGTGCGCTGCGAGCGCCGGTTGAGCTCGGCGGACCCGGTGGCGAAGTTGACGATGACCGGGCGCGTGACGACCGGTACCTGCGTTTCCTGCTCGACAGCTTCGGCGACTTCATCGCGCTCCTGCGCGGTGAACTCGAACTGGGGACGCTGCGCGACCTCGCGAGCCTGCGGCGCGGCTTCCATCATCGAGCGGATGTATTTGTACTCGAAGCTCTGCTGCGGGTTGATGACGGGGCTGTTCGGGTTCGCGAGCGCGCCCGCCTCGCGGTAGATGCCGTCAAAGCGGCGGTAGACGCGCTCGTAGTGGTTCGTGCCGCCCGCGAGTCCGAGAATACGGATGTTGTCCTCGAGGCCGGTCCAGACGAGGTTGCTGAAGAGTCCCTTCACGAAGGGCTCGCCTTCGTCACGCGCGAGCTGCGCGAAGAAGTCCTCGGTACGGACGAGCGCTTCGACGGCGCCGTCCTCGTCCGCGCGTGCAGCGGGAACGCCTTCCATCCAGCTCTTAACAAAGTTGGAGATCGCGGCGTCGTTCGCGCTGTCGTCAAGGACGCGCTTGTCGCAGACGATCACGTCGTAGATGAGGTTGGTGGCGATGCGCGTGGAGTAGATCACGCGGGAGCCGGGAATGCCCTGAAGGGCGAGAGAGAGGTCCGGATCCCAGAGAGCTGCGGCGTCGGCGCTTCCGGATTCAAGGGCGGCGCGCACCCCCGCAAGACCGTCGTCCGCGTTGATGAAGACGTATTGAATCTGCGACTTCTGCCGCGCGGTCAGGGACGAGTTTTCGATCGCGTCGATCGTCATGCCGTGGCTCGGCGTGAATTGAAGGAGCGCGATGCGCTTTCCGACGAGGTCCTCCACGCGCCGAATGGACGGGTCCTTCGCGATGATCGCGTCGGCGCCCTGCGTGTTGTCGACGACCATGACGGCGCGACCGTCGAGGTTGTTGTTGCGAAGGTTCGGCTGCTCCTGGGCCCAGAAGTCGCTCGTACGCCACGCGCAGTGCGCTGTGCCCGATTCGAAGATGGTCGGAAGCGTGGGGATGTCGTCCTGAATGATGAACTCAACGTTCACGTTGTTGTTCGCCATGATCGACCCGGGCTGGGTCGTGAGCGACTTGCCGTTCGCAAGGAGCGCGGGCGCGTACCCATGAAAGCTGACGATGGAGACCTTGAGGGGATTGCCGCTCGATCCGAGGGGTCCACCCGAGTCGCCACCGCCGCCGTTGTTGTTGCCGTCGGTGTTGTCCCCGTCGCCGTCGCCGCTGTTGGCGGTCTCTTCACCGCCGAACTGATCCTTCAGCCCGAGGTGCCAAGCGGCGGCTCCCGCGCCACCGAGGATGATGAGGACGATCAGTCCTTTCGCGACTGGAGTCAGGCGTGCCTGTGCCATTCGTGGTCTCTCTCTTCCTTGCTTTGCTATTGCGGCTTGCGCTCAAGCGCGAACGTACTGGGAATCGCCCGCAGCCGTTCGATCTCCCCCTGAAGACGCGCGGCTTCCCGCGCGGTGGCGGCCTGCGCCGCCTCGACCTTGCCGTCGATCTCTGCCTTCTGGGCAGCGATCTGTGCGGTCTCGGTCTGAAGTGTTTGTTCGAGCTCCGCGATCTTCTGCCGAATCGTTTCGGTCGCCTGCGCGAGGTAGGCGTCGCGGGTTGTCTTCTCTTGCTCTGCGGTGTCGCGGATGTGCGTCAGCTGCGACTGAACCTGCTGCATGTTCTGTTCAAGAACCGTGATCTTGCGCTGTGCGTCGAGGACGGCGTCCGCGATGGTCCACTCTTCGTCGGCCGCGTCCATCGCGACGACGGCGGCCTTTCGCGTGGCCGGATCCATCGCCTTGAGTCCGTCGAGCACCCGAAGGAGCTTTTCGGCGCTGTAGGGCGCTTCCGGAACCGCGGCCTCGGCATAGATCTGATCAAAGGGACGATCTTCCGAGATCTCGGAGGACCCGGTCGCGGGCGCGGCAGGGGGTGGCGCGGGTTGCACGCGCGGTGGCGGCGCAGCTTTCGGCGGTGGCGCCTTCTTGGCTTCCTCCGCCAGGATGCGGTCGATCTCGTCAAGGGAGAGATCGTCCGCGGGCTCCTTGGCGATTTTCGCCTCTTCTTCCTCGTCGAGTTCGACGAGCTTCATTTTTGAGAGTGCCTTGAGGAACTTATTGGCCATGTGTGCGCTTCGTAGAAAGACCGAGCCGCGGCGAGTGTCCATCGGTCCCCGCCGGCGATCAAGGCCGGATCGGTCGGCATTTTGCCTCCCGGCCCCGGGGATTTTCCTCCTGCGGGAGCCGCTTCCGAGCCCGCCGGTGGCTTTCGCTGCCGTTCGTTGCTAAGGCCATCGGCTCGTGGACAAGCCCGACGACGTACCCCGGTCCCGGCGAGCGTTCGCCATCTGTCTGGCCGTGACCGCTGTGCTCACGGTGGTCGACCTCTGGAGCAAGAGCTGGGCCCTGGAGACGCTCAGCGCGGAACGCCTTGGCGATCCTCCTCCAGTCTGCGAGCCGGACGAGCAGGGCTACACGTCCATGCAGCGCGCGCGCGGCGACGCCATCGTCGTCGTCGATGATCTGATGGAGCTCCGCTACGCCGAAAACTGCGGCGCTGCGTTTGGACTTCTCAAGGAAGCGCCGGCGTGGGTCCGTCACAGCGTTTTTGGCTTGGCCGCCGTCATCGCGAGCATCGCGCTCATGCTGATGTTCGTTCGCGGACGAGGGGGGACCTACTTCGCCGCGGCGGTTCCCTTCATCGTTTCCGGCGCGATCGGGAATCTTGTCGACCGCTTACGCTACGGCTACGTCGTCGACTTCATACGCGTGTACTGGGATCGTGAGATCTTCGGGATGCGGGAGTGGCCCACCTTCAACGTCGCGGACATCACGATCACGATGGGGGTCGTGCTTCTCTTGATCGACGGTTGGCTCGAGGGTCGAAAAGAGAAGGCGGCGAAGCAGGCCGCCAAAGCCAAAGCGACGGCCTAGCTCTTGGAGACGCCGCTCTCGGAGACGCCGCTCTCGGAGACGCCGCTCTTGGAGACGGCGCTCTCGGGGACGGCGCTCTCGGGGACGGTGCGCGGCTGAAGTCGCGTCCAGAGGTACGCGACGAGGCCCAGCATCGCGATGCCGATCAGCTGCGAGGTGCTCAGGCCGATCCACGCGCCGCGGTCGTCGTCGCGGAGGTACTCCAGGCCGAAGCGGAGCACCGCGTAGAGACCGAGAAAGACGAGCATGACCTGCCCGTCAAAGCGCTTTCGAGGACGGATGAGAACGATTCCGATCGCGGCAATGGCGAGGCATCCGAAGGCCTCGTAGAGCTGCGTTGGATGGACCGCGAGCGAGTCGAGGTTCGCGTTTTCGAGGAGGTCTCGTTTCCACTGGGACTCGCTCGCGGGACTCTGCGGCGGGAACGAGACCGCTGCCCAGTGATCGCTCACCTTGCCGAAGCAGCACCCGCCAAGAAAGCAGCCCATCCGCCCGAAGAAGAGCCCGATGGGAATGGTGAGTCCCACGAGGTCGACGCCCTTGAGGACCGGGAACTTCTCCTTGCGGAGGAAGTACACGCCGTAAAGACCTGCGGCGATGAGGCCGCCGTAGTAGGCGAGACCCCCACGCCAGAAGGCCGCCCACGCGAAGCAATCGCTTTGGGTAGGGCGACACACGCCGGCGTCGACATCCCAGCGTCCCTCGATCCACTGGCAGCGCGCCTGGGTGATCTCCCACGCCACCTGATCCGGATCGGTACAGAGGTGCACGTAGTCCCAGAAATACCCGTCGGCCAACACGTGCAGGAGCCGGGCGCCGATGACGCCCCAGATGAGCGCGAAGAGACCGAGGTCGATCATCGTGTCGTGATCGAGGTTCATGCGTTTCGCCTGGCGTTGTGCGAGCCAAATCGAGAGGCCGAAGCCAACGACCAACATGGCGAAGTACGCGGGGAGCGGCTGTCCAAAGACTTCGGTGAGGGTCGGAACCACGCCTCCGCAGCCTAGACCACTTTTGCCCGTGTTCCATCGACTTCGCGCCTCTTGAGGCACGCCGATCCTGGCGTCACGACGCGTTCTGAGCCGATCTCGGAGGGCGGGTTCGTCCCTTACGGGAATGGGAGCTCGGGCTGAGGCGTACTGCAGACGTATGTGGCTCTGGATTCAGCTCGGCACCGTTGCCGTCAGCGTCCTGGTTTCGTTCTACCTCGGGTTTCGGGTGGCGGGCGCGTTTCGGCTTCAAGGCGTTCGAAAAGCGGTACTCGTCGCAGCATTCCTCGGAATCGGGCCTGTGACCTTCGTTGGCGTGAAGACGATCGCCTACACACCCGCGTGTTGGTCGTTCGCTGTCGCAGTCCTGCTCGCGATGGTTTCGTCTGCGGCGATCCTCGGGGTCGGTCGCGCGCTCCTGCTGCGTCGTTCACGGGGGGACAAGGCGCACGCCGGTGATGACGCGGAAGGTGAAGAAGCGGTCGCGGACGAAGGCCGCCGGGACGCGTTGATTCAGCTCGGCACCACGACAGCGCTCGGCGTCGGCGTCGGCGTTGGTGGTTACTCGGTGGTCTTTGCGCCGAGCGACTACGATGTCGTGGAGCTGCCGCTTCCGATCGCGGGCCTCTCGCCTGCGCTCGACGGCTATCAAATCGCGCAGCTCTCCGACATTCACTTTGGAACGCATGTGGGAGAGCCGGAGCGGCGTGCGATGGTCGAGCTTGTCGCGCGGATCCGTCCCGACATGGTCGTGCTGACGGGCGATCTCGTCGACCACGACCCCGCCCACGTACCGGAACTTGGTCGCCTCATTCGCGACCTCTCGAGCCTCGGTCTTCGCGACGGAGTCGTGGCGATACCTGGAAACCACGACCACTACACGGGCGTCGACGAGGTGCTGCGCGCATGTCGTCACGGCGGCGCGCGTGTGCTTCGAAACGATGGCGTCATCGTCGAGGATGCGTTTGCGCTTCTCGGGGTGGACTACGGCGCCCACGCGGACTTTGCGCGCGCGATTCGCGAGGTGGACTCCGTGCATCCGCGCATTCTTCTGGCGCACGATCCTATGTTCTTTCCAGAGGTGCGGGGACAGGTGGCGGCGCAGCTCAGCGGGCACACCCACGGCGGACAGCTCGCCCCCTTCGGGGTGAGTCCGGCGGACCTCTTCCTGCCCTACGTGCGAGGTCTCTACGTGGAGGAAGGCTCGCAGCTCTACGTCAATCGCGGCTTTGGAACGGCGGTCGCGCCCGCGCGAATCGGATGTCCCCCGGAGCTGACGCGGGTCACGCTCGTCGCGGTGTGAGGGTCGCGGTATGAGGGCGCTACACTTCGCTACAAAACGCTGCCCTTAACCTCTCGTTGCCGCGGGCGGCGGTGCCTAGCGTGTCTCTATCCCCTTGGAAGGAGGCGCTATGAGGTTCGGCCGCTTGTTCTTTGCTTTCGCCCTTTCTGTTTCGCTGGCCTGTGGCGATGACGACGGCGACACGGACGCCGACAGCATCGACGCCGCTGCGGATGGCGCGTTGGACGCTGCAACGCTCTCGGCATGCGAAGCGGATCCCATCCTTCGCACCACCGACGAGGGAGTTGAGTATGTCCGTACGCCCGATGAGTGCTTCGAAGGTCTTGTCGGCTGGCCCTACGCGCCGCAGTACGTCGAGCTCGACGGATTGCGCCAAGCCTATGTCGACGAAGGGCTTGCAGACGGGCCGGTGGTCCTACTGCTGCACGGACAGCCGACGTGGTCGTACCTCTACCGCGACATGATTCCCGTGCTTGTCGACGCCGGCTTTCGCGTCATCGCGATGGACCACCTCGGAATGGGGCGCTCGGACAAGCCGGTCAACATCGCCGCCTACAGCTACCTCGGGCATGCGGATCGACTTCTACGTTTTCTCGATGTCCTCGAGCTCTCGGACATCCATCTCTTCGTGCAGGATTGGGGCAGCCTAATCGGTCTTCGCGTCGCAGGGCTCAACCCCGATCGCTTCGCGCGCATCGCGGTAGGAGACGGCTCGCTTCCCGTCATTCCTGCAGGGGTCGAGCCCTATCCGCCGGTTGCGGATCCGAATACGGCGGTGGAGCTTCCGTCGCCCTTTCCGCTCCCGGACCAGCAGGCCCCGTTCTACGAGGGCTGCGAGCGCATTGTGCCGGCGGGGGACAACTTCGGGGCGTGGATGATCTATGCGATGACGGCGGAGTCCTTTCGTCCTTCGGAAATCGTCGAAGCGCTCACATGGTTTCCGGTCACGGCGGACGAAGAAGCCGGGTACGACGCGCCCTTTCCAAGCCGGATCTACATGGCCGGTCCCCGCGTCTTTCCCTCGCTCGTCAACGACCTGCCGGGGCTGAACGCGGACGCGTGGGCGGGCCTCACCTCGTTCGAGCGACCCTTTTTGACGATTTGGGCGTCGAACGATCCCGGCGGCCTCGGGTCTTGCGAAGCGCAGCAGACCTTGGTCGATTCGGTTCCCGGTGCTGCCGGGTTACCGGCGGAGCGGCTACCCGAGGCGAGCCACTTTCTTCAGGACGATCAGGGCGAAGAAATCGCGCGGCGACTCTCCGCTTTCTTTCGCATCGAGCCGACGCCACTGACGCGCGCCTCGCGCTACTGCGAGCTGCTCTTTGTTCGTGTGGGTGACGCCGGCGCGGAGGTAGAGGTGTGGGGGACGCAGGGAACCGGCGACTGTCCAGAGGCGGGCCTCGACGCACTCGACCTCGATGCGCTCGCGGCCGAGACGGGGTCGCTCCGCGTGATTCTGAACGGTCCGCGTCACTGGATCCCGAATGCCACCGAAGGCGACGCGAGCCCTTCCTCGCTTCGTCTCTTTGGGCAACTGCCGATGATCCGTCTCGCCAGTCTTGCGGTCGATCCGAGTGCGATGGCGAGCGCGTACACCGATACCACCGTGCTTCGAACCACCACGTACACGTTCGACGCGGGCGAGGAGGTGTACGAGCTGACGTCGGGCGAAGGAGCCACCTATGTGATGCAGTCGCTTTCCCTGATCACCGATCCGACCCTTTCGTTTACGGACCTGCCGTCGCTCGGGTCTCGGCTAACCCTGCCTTCAGGCTGGAGTTACGAGACGCGCACCCTCGATGCGCCGCTGGTGTTGCGAGTGGACGGGGAGGCCACCGTGATCACGGACGACCTCGGCAACACCTACCAGCGAGCGCGCTAGCGTTCCGCGGTGAGGCGTTCGAGACGCATCGAATCGGTTCGGCAGCGCGCGCTAAAGAGGCCGAGGATGTACACGCGCACGACGAGCCACCAGAAGCTCGGCTCGTTGAGGCGAGGATCAATGTGGTGGGCGATCTCAGCGTGGGCCGCCGGCGTCCGACTCCAGTGCAGACCCGGCTTCATGTGATGGATCGTGTGGTAGCCGTTGTTGAAGAGGAACCAGTTCATCACCGGGCCTACGATGTTCCGGGAGTGGTTCCACTTCGACTCCTCGTCGGCGTGCACGTGCTGCAGGTAGTTGAAGGAGAGCACCGCGAAGAGTGAGACCTGCTGCGGTACGACGACGTAGAGCAGCGCCTTCTTCCAGTCGAGCCAGAGCAGCGCACCGACGAACGCGATCAGCAGGGCGTATTGCGAAAGGTAGTAGACAAAGCGCTTTGTCTGCGTCCGTCGCATCTTGCCGAGGTAGTCGCGAATGGGCTTTTGCTGGTGGTACGCGCTGATCGAGGGGTAGCTCAAGAGCGTGAAGAGGTTGTTTCGCTCGGACACCCGATACGTGATCGTGTAGTCGCCCTCTTTGTTGACGCGCTTGTGATGGTTGAGGTTGTGGGTGGGAATCCAGCCGAATGCGGGAAAGCCGTAGAAGAGCGTGAGCCAGTAGTCGGTCAGCGCGTTCAGCGTACGGTTCTTCCAAATCTTGAGGTGGTTGTGGTTGTGCGCGATCACCGAGACCGCAACCGCCATGTGGAGCGCGAGGACGTAGAGCCAGGGATCAAACTCAGCTTGGCGCCACTGCACGACGAGAAGGAGCGTCGTCAGCACCATGTAGAGCAAGGTTCGTACATCCGAAACGTAGCGAAGCATCGCGAAGTCTCCGGCACTTCAGTTAGCGCTCTAACGCGGCACCGCAAGCCCGTCGCGCAGTGACGAAGGCTGTAACGAAAATCGCGTCGAGGCGTCTAAGAGATCATGACGCGCGGAGAACTACTCGAACGATTTCAGACGGAGGCTTCTGAGATTACCGAGAGAGAGATCTCGGTCACGGAAGACACGGCAATTGCAGACTTAGGGATGGATTCTCTGAGTCTTCTGGAGCTGGTGGGTACGTTTGAGCGTACTCTCTCGATTCGTATCGACAGCGAAGATCTGGCGGACGTAACGACCGTTGCCGAGCTCTTGGACGTTGTGGAAGCGCGCCGAACGCGCGTTGCTTGCTGACCGTTTCGGTCGAACCGTCGTACGAACGTCCGAACGTTTTCAGACGTGCGTGCTCGGATCGGACATGCGTGTTTTTGAACACGTGCACTTCTTGCGAGGGCGGCGTTTAGCTCGGGTCGAGCGGCCATACCTGCGTGAATGCACGACGTCGATCGCGGTCGCCGGTGCCGAGCTTGCCCTCAGCGTTGGCGCCGGTGCACCAGATCGAGTTGTCCGCTCGTTTTGCGCAGGTGTGAAAACGGCCGACGCTCACCTCGACCCAATCCGCAAAGGGCGTCACCGGGGTCGGACTCGGACGATCCATGAGGTCCTCGGTCCCGAGCTGACCTTCGGCGTTGCGTCCCCAGCACTCGAGAACGCCCGCTCGAAGCGCGCAGGTGTGAAAGGTGTCAAGGTCAACGTCGTCGTAGCCGTCACCAATGAGCGCAGGCTCGGCGCGATCGGATCGATCACCGGTCCCAAGCTGGGCGTTTCGTCCGTCCCCCCAGCAGTAGAGGTCGCGGCTGAGGGTGATGCCGCAGGAGTGGTTTTGCCCCGCTGCAATTCGGCTCCATCGAAACCCATCGATCTCTGTTGGGGATCGCCGCTGACCGGGCGCGGCGACGCCGAGACCAAGCTCGTCCGAGGTGTTGCGTCCCCAGCAAAGGCCGACGTTGTTAGCGTCGACGGCGCAGGAGTGACCCTGTCCGCCGTCCACGAGAAGCCAGTCCTGGCGGCTTTGAAGCGTCGGTTCGCTCTGATCCGGAAGGAACGGCGGGGGATCGTCGAGCCCGAGCTGACCCTCGTTGTTGCGACCCCAGCAAAAGAGCCCGCCGCTCCCGTCGACGGCGCACGTGTGATCGTAGCCGCCGGTGAGGGCAACGACGCCGGCGATGGCAACGTTGCTGGGCGTCATACGCGCGGCGGTGTCGCCAACGCCAAGCTGTCCGAAGTCGTTGCCGCCCCAGCACGCGACATCCCCGCGAGCGTCCCGCGCGCAGGTAAAGAGGTCGCGCCCCGCTACTTCGATCCAAGGCCGCGTCGTTTCGATCGCGGTCGGGCGAAGGGCGTCTCCGCCGGGCCGCCCGATCTGACCATCGCTGTTGGATCCCCAGCAGTAGAGATCTTCGTCGATCACCGCGCAGGTGTGTCCGGTGGTGGCCCGAAGCGAGCGTCCAAGGAGAGGCGTTCCCGCGTCGAATCCGGCGTCGATCCCCGCGTCGCTCACGCCGCTATCGATCGCTGTATCCACGCCTCCGTCGTCTGGCGTGAGCGTAGGAAGTGACGTGATGCATCCCGCAAGGCTGGCCACCAGTGCGACGGAACGGGTCATCGACGGACTCCGATTCCCAGCCGTACAAAGATCGTAAACCCTTCCGCGCCGCTGAGGCGTGTGTCGCCATCCAGTGCCCGAACGCCGACGATGGGCGCGCCGAGAAAGAGGTCCGATAGGAAGCGCAATCGGCGGGTCGCGAAGCGGAGACCAACCCCGCCGCGAAGACCCGCAAAGGTTCCCGATTCGTCAGCAGCGCTCGCCCCTTCGAACGCCTCGGAGCGAAAGCGTGCCCATCCGACGAAGCCGCCGCCGAGGGCGACAAGCTGGAGGCCTTGTCCCGCGCCGACGAGCGAGACCACGAGGTCGAGACTCGAAGAGAGCGCGCGACTTCGAACCGAACCGAGGTTGCCGGTGCGGCGGAGGCCCGTGCGTCCGCCGAGGCCCAGTCGAAGAGCCACTCGATCGTGGACCCACATCTCGATGCCGAGGCCGCCTCCGAGGTGAAGTTCCTCACCCTGATAGCGCTCCAGGGAAACGGTGGCGTCGATCCAAAGAGGAAGCGTGGGGGTCGGGTCCGCGATCGGGGCCACGCTTCGCTCCACGATCGATCGCACCTGCGGCGGCGGCGGCATCGCCGGCGGCGGGGCGTCGGCCATGGCGAGCTCCGCCCAGCTTGCGCGAACCAGCTCATCGGCCGCGATCGCGATCGCCAGGGTGCGCGTATCTTCCGCAAGCTCCGAGACGTCGATGTCCCGCTCGACGCGTTTGTTCGTGATCGCATCGCGAACGAGAATCTGAATCCGGGTGGGGTGCTCCGCGCGAATCTCCAGCATGGCGAGGGGCCGTCGCGAGGCCGCTTCGTCAAGGCAAAGGTCGAGGTCTTGGACGGCGAGGGCCGCGCGAAGCTCAGCGACGATCGCGCCGCGTTGCCCTTCGTTCCATTCGCCCTCTAGGGCGACCTGAAGGTAGGGGCCACCGGGGTGGCAGATCTCCTGCGCCGCGACGCGGGTGCTCGCGAGCGCGAGGACCAGGACGAGCGCCCGCATGAAGCGAGTATACCTCGTCGCACACGCGATCGATGGGCCTACGTTGCTACTCCGCGCAGGCGCTTTCCACGGCGCGGCGGAACCGACCGTTGGGGTAGCGATCGAGGTACGCGGTGCGCGCACGGCGACATCCAGACGCGTTGCCCGCGGCGGCCTCCGCTTGGGCGATTCGCGCCATTGCGTCCTCCCGGAACGGACCGCCTGATCGTAGGGCGCGCCGGAAGGCGCGAAGCGCACCGCGAGGATCCCGAAGCTGGTCCATGCGAAGGCGACCGAGCTCAAACGCTGCGAGGCCGGCGCGGCCGTCGCTCGGGTGACGTCGCACAAGACGGTCGTAAAGGGTCGCCGCTTCGCGCGCGTCCCCGCTCCGGCGAGCCTCACGTGCGGCTTCAAAGAGTTCGGAGGGGGTCGGCGCCGAGCGACGACGCCGCATGCGCGTTCGGGGTGCTTCCTCTTGCGTATCCACCTCGGATCCCTCCGACGTGGGCGGCGCAACCGCAGCGACGGATGTCCCCTGCTGCCAGGACTCGCCGGCGCGCAGGCGGCGGGTCTCCTCGCCGTGCCGGACATCGACCGCTCCGCGTTCAACCTCGACCGATACCTGAGGTCCCTGCCGAACTGTAAAGCGCGTTCCGATGACGCGAACCTCGACGTCGCCGGCGAGAACGACGAACGTGCGGCTAGGATCGCGCGTGACCTCGAAGCGCGCCTCACCACGCTCGAGGCGCAGTCGCGTTTCGTCCTCTGTGCTCTCGACCCGGCGAAGGGCGGTGTGCGGCGCGGCAACGATTTCGGAGCCATCTTCCATGTGCGCGCGGACCGTTTCGTTGGCGGCGGTGAGCGTCGTGCCCGCCCAGCCTTCGACGGGTGAGCGCGTCGCAAACCAGCCACCGACGCCAAGAAGGACAGCAGCCGCCGCAGCGACCGCGATCCAAGGCGCACCACGGCGACGCTTTCGCGCTGTGATGGCGTTCCAGTTCGACGCGACGCGTTCTTCCGAAAGGTCCGGCTTGACGTACTCACGACGATCGAAGGAGGGCTCTGAACTCATAACGAACCTCGAGCAAGATGCGCACTCAAGAGCACTTCGGCATCTTGAATGCGACGCTTCACGGTGGCGGGAGAGCGCTGCATGTGTCCTGCGATCTCCGGAATGCTGAGGCCCTCCACACGGCGAAGAACCAACGCGATACGAGCGTCCGCGGGCAGCTTCTCGATGAGGGCGTAGATGGCCTTGAGTTCGGCGCGCACGTCGGGCGGCGCGTCCGAGGCGATGAGTCGTTCGAGGGACGGGGAGCTCTCGCCGACCGGCAGAAAAAAGCGACGTCGTCGCTGGCGCTTTCGAATTCTCGCGCGCGCCTGGTGCACGACGATCGAGCCGATCCACTTGGCGAAGGACTGCGGATCGCGGAGGGTCTCAAGGCGGTCGAAGGCGGTCACAAAGGCGTCCTGTACGAGGTCGTCGACCTCGGCGCCTCCGAGCAACCGGTGGGCGAGGCCGGTGACCATGTTGACGTGTCGCCGGTAGAGACGCTCCTTCGCGCGAAGGTCCCCCGCAAGGGAGCCTTCGACCAACGACGCGTCGCTCGCCTCGGGGGCTTCGCTGCGGCGC
>JBCDAA010000089.1:0-25052 GCA_039186435.1 Myxococcota bacterium
CCGCGGTGCTCCGTCTGGGCATCGCCTTCGACGTCCGGCGTCCCCATTGTCCGATGGGCATTTTCGTCATCCCCGATCTCTCCGAATGAGCTTCGTGGACGACGCGAACCTCCGAGCGCAGCGAGGCGCGAAGCGTCATTGGAGGGGGGACCCGCGGGGATTCACTCCCCGTGGGGGGAGGTCTAGGCATAGACCTCCCCAAGAAAGCAGGCCCTCACGCAGACGACAGCAGGGAGCGCCAGATCTTCAGCGCCGCGCTGAGCTTGGGTCGGCCTCGGTTGGGGAACCAGCGCGTGAGGTACTTCTCCATCGGCGTAAAGCAAGTGCGTTCGAGGGACGCATCGGTCGACCTGGGCGGCGCAAAGAGCAGCTGCCAGCCTGGCCACCCAAGGCATTCCAAGGCCACCTCAAAATACTCGAGGGGGTCGAGGGTAAGGGGCAGGAACCGGTGGCGGTCGCTGTAGATGAGCTCGAGCTCTTCGCCCACCGCCACGAGCGTGTAACCGGTGGCATGCCAATTGTCGAAGTCGAGGAGGAGCTGCGCTCCGTGACTCGGGTCTTTCATCGGCGCCTGCCAGCCGTCGTAGTCTCGGGCGTCCCACGCTTCGGCGAGGCTTCGAAGGCAGAAGCCACCACAGACGCCGACGCCCTCTTCGCTGAACTTTCCGCGCCAATGGAGTTCCGTGGTCATCGGCAGTTCCAGCCATCGCTGGCGATGCGCCTTGAGGTGCGCGTGGAGGGCCGCCCACTCCGGTCCTTGCGTGTTCGTGACCGTCGAGTCGTACCACTCGGGTTCCACCCAACCATCCACCTTGGGCGGGTGGCGACCCTCCACGTCGACTTCGTCACTTGCATTCATCGCAGCGAGGGTCTCGTCCAGCCACGCTTTGTCGTATTGAGGCATCGCCTAGGGGTATATCGGAATGGCCTTCGTCGATCGTTAGGGAACGTGGAACACCGTTCGACGAAAGGGCGAGCGAGCCGAGCGACTTTTAAGACGACGGATGGAGCGCGTCTCGGAAGATCTCGTAGAGCTCGTCGTCGAAAAGCACGAAGCGAACCTCTTCGAGAGCCCATGCCTTTTCGCGAACGACCCGCGCCGCAATGGCCGCCGCTGCCTCTTTTGGAAAGCGAAACGCCCCACAGCTGATCGCCGGAAACGCGATGCTCGAGAGCCCGTTCGCCTCCGCGAGCTCCAGGGACGAGCGAAACGCGGACGCAAGCTTCACCGGATCGTCCGGCGCGTTGCGATAGCGCGGGCCTACCGTGTGAATCACGTAGCGCGCGGGGAGCGCAAACCCGGGCGTGATGCGGGCCTCACCGATCGGACAGCGAACGCTCGGCTCCACTTCGGGCACCGAGCGGCACGCCTCGAAGAGCTCGGGCCCTGCCGCTCGGTGAATTGCCCCGTCCACGCCGGAGCCGCCAAGCATCAGCTCGTTCGCGGCGTTGACGATCGCGTCGACCTTCTGCGTGGTGATGTCGCCCTGAACTATGGTGATACGCACGGCTCGCCCTCTCCGATGACAACGCCTCGGCCATCCCTGGCATGGGTGCCAAGAAAACACGCGTAGCGCGCCTTCACATCCTCCCACTCAAAGGGCACAAAATGACCGTCGACGCCATCGGGGGCAGCCCGCTGAAGGGTAACGACCGTCGCGCCGTTTCGGTTCGCGCGCACTGGCGGAACGAGGCCTTCGAGATCGACGAGCGCATACTCGTCCTCCCACGTTGGCTCCGCCGCCGGAAGAAGAAGGTCCGCTCCGAGCGCCATGCCCTGGGCGTTGAGCGTTCGCGGAATGTGATAGGTGTCCCGCACGCCGCCGATGAAGAGTACGTCGGTGGGCTCCTGACCCGGAAAGGGCTCGCGCGCGGTGACGCGACCCCAGCTCATCACTTCAACGCTGGCCAGTGCCGTCTGAAAAAAGGTCATCTCCACGTCGAAGTGTTCGACCTCGTCGGTGGCCCTCAGCGCAAGGATCGCCCGCGCTGCGTCCGCGAGGACGATCGGCGACTCCCCATCCACGACGTTGTAGATCCAGCTACCGCCGGTTCCGCTGAGCACCACGGCCTTTAGATCGGGCTCCAGAGCGGCAGCGACGCTTGCGACCGTGCCTCCGGTGCTGTGTCCCTGCAGAAGAACGCGCGCAGGATCAAAACGAAAGCGATCGGGCGTGGTCGCGCCGGGGCAAAGGGAAGCGTCGAAGGACACCTGCTGCGCAAGACGCAGGAAGACGGTGATCTCGAGCGCAGTCTGCTGAAGGTTGCCGCGAAAGGCCGCGATGTTCGCCACGTTCCAAAAGTCGAAGGTCCCTTCCCGGCCCTCCGGGTTTCGCTCCTGGGCAAGCGGCGCCGGAAAACCCAGCCCGGCCAAACCCTCTTGCGCGTAGTACTTGGCCGGACCTTCGCCGCGCGGATCCTGATCGCGGGCACCACGGTCGATGAACTGTCGCCCTTTCCCTCCGCTGCCGGCCGCGTAGAGCACGATGGGAAATCCGGCTTCCGGCATCGCTACTTTCGGAATCGTAAAGTAGGCGGTGAGGGTGTCTCTCTCCACGATCGCAAGCCCGTCGTCGCCGACCAAAAGGCGCCCCGCCGGAAACGACGTGTACGGCTTCGGCCCCTCCTGAAAGACAGGGACATCGACCTCCGCCGCAACGACGCAGTAGCCGTCGTACTCATCGACCAGCGCGGGCTCCGCGAGCAAAGGGGGTTCCATCGCCGCGACCTGATCCCGATGGGCGCGCATCTCCGAAAAGGGATCACCGGTTGTAAATACAGTCGCCGCCACGAGCTGCGTCCGCGCAATTCCCGATTCATCGAGCCAGCCAAAGAGCGGCGCAAAATCATCCTGCGCCCGGCTTCGTCCGTCCGGCGCGCGACCCTCGATCAGCGCCATCAATGCGTCTGGCGGAGCAGGCGTCTCGCCGTTCTCCCCACGAATCGCATCGGTGACATACGCCGCGTAGGTGGTCGTCGCGCGCAGCACGACTCCAGGAAAGGGCAGGACAACCAGGGTGCCTTCCGGCGTGTAGGTGTCCCGTGATGCAACGTGCGTTTGAATGGGAAACCGCCGTCCCCGCTCGGGCGAGTCGGGATCGACGTCCACCAAGACCACGCTGCTCTCCGCGTCGAGCGAATCCTCGAGGGACGAAGGAAGCGTCGCCGGATCCAGCGCACCGTCGAAGGGCAGAAAGATCGCGCCGCTGTCGGCAAAGCCGGTGGTCCCCGTTTCAAGAAGCTCGAGGAGCTGTCCGAGAACGCCGCGGGGATTTGGAAAGTCCGCCACGACGAGGCTGCCATCGTCGCGCGCTCGATGGGCGATCGGAAAGGGCGCATCCCAGAACGCTGCGTCTTCGGCAAAGGAAAGGCGCGCTCGTGCTGGAACGCTCGCATCGAAGGCGTCCGCCGCATTCGCCGCGTCGACACTCGCATCCACTGCCGCATCTACTGCGGCATCTACTGCGGCGTCGCCGCATCCCCAGAGGAGCAGCAAAAGCCAAGCTCGCCGCATCTCGTAAGCATGCCACAGCTGTCTCGGCGGCTCCGTTCGCCGTGCGGCAGAAAGAGTGCCGATAACGTGGCCTGACGCGCGAGTCGGTTCACAATAGGGGCGCCATGCGCCTCGCCACCCTCCTCGGGCCGGATCTTCAGGCCCTGAAGGCGGACCCGGATGCCCTTCGGGAAGCCTTTGAGGACTTCCATCCGGAGGACGTCGCCGAGTTGCTGGAGGACCTTCCGGAGCAGGAGGTGGTCGATCTTCTCGAGGCGCTTCCCTCGGAGATTGGCGCCGATGTTGTCGAGCGTCTCTCGCCCGAGCGACAGCTCGTCGTGATGCGAGGCGTCGCGCAGGAGAGCGCGGCGGAACTCCTCACGGAGATGGACCCGGACGACCGGGCCGATTTCTTCGAGGAGCTCGAGGACGAAGAGGCCAAGGCCTTTCTCGACAACCTCGAACCGGACATCGTCGAAGAGACCCAGGAGCTCCTCGGCTGGGGTCCAGACACCGCTGGTGGTCTGATGACCACGGAGTACGTCGGCCTCGCGCCCGAGACGAAGATCTGGGAGGGCATCGAGGATGTTCGGCGACTCTCGAAAGAGGGCTACGCCGAAACCATCTCCTACATCTACATCATCGGCTTCGGCGACAAACTTCTCGGCGTCGTCTCCCTTCGCGATCTGATCTTGAGCGACCCGGGACAAACCCTCGCCGACATCATGGTCGAAAAGGTGGTCCGCGTTGAACCCACCGACGACCAGGAAGTCGTCGCCGCGGTCATCGCGAAGTACGACCTCACCGCCGTTCCGGTTGTCGACGATCGCGACGGGATGCTCGGGGTGGTCACGGTTGACGATGTCGTCGACGTCGTCATCGAAGAGGCCACCGAGGACGCGCAGAAGATGGGCGGCGTCGTCCCCCTTGAGGACACGTACTTCTCGACAGGCCTCGGCGAGTTCGTCTGGAAGCGCGGCGCGTGGCTGATCGTGCTTTTCCTCGGGCAGCTACTCACCGCAACGGTGATGGAAGCGAACGAAAGCGTCCTGCAGGCCACGATGGAGCTCGCGGTCTTCATTCCTCTCATCATCGCCTCGGGCGGCAACGCCGGCTCCCAGTCGTCGACGCTGATCATTCGCGCCATGGCCCTTGGCGAGGCCAAGCCCGGCGACTGGTGGAAGGTCTTGGGACGCGAGGTTCTGATCGGCCTCGCCCTCGGCCTCGTCCTTGGCGCGATGGGCTTTGGCCGCGCGTGGTTTGCCGGCGATATGGTGGAGCCGATTCGCCTCGCGTCAGCCGTGGGGCTCTCGATCGTGTCGATCGTGACCCTCAGTACCGTGATCGGATCGCTCCTGCCGATGGGGATTCAGAAGATCGGTCTCGATCCGGCCGTGAGCTCAACGCCCTTCATTGCGTCGGTCGTCGATGTCCTCGGGCTGATGGTCTACTTCAGCGTCGCGCATCTGATTTTGCATGCAATCCTGTAGGTGCGTCAGCAGCGTCGCGTGACGAGGAATGCGAGGATCGTGCGCCGCGTCGAGCACCCTTGCGTGGCGCTCCAGGAACACGGACCGGCTTGGCTCCGCATCGTCGTCATCCAGATCGCCTTGTTCTTCGTTCAGACACGCCCAAAACGTCTCCGCAAAGAGGAAAATCCTCGCGACCGCCGCCGCGCCTAGCACGTTCGGGTTGCGAAAAATGAGATCGTCAAAGTAGTCGCGCACAAAGAGCGAGCGCGCGATCGTCGCGCGAATCTCCTCAAGCAGAGTCCGCTCCTCGGCCGTACGGGCCGCCGCCTCGAGGGTGGCGAAGTTGTGCGTGGCGAACGTGACGATGTCGTCTTCGAAACCAGAGCCCTCATAGAACTGCTGACACACCGAGCGCGCGAGCTCATCGCCATGGTGCGACAACACCCAACGGGCTTCCTCAGGCGAGAGAACCACGTCGGGATCGAACGCCAAGTTGTAGACGTGATTGCGTTCGGCGCGGCGGAGCGCGGCTTCGAGCTGAGGTTCACCCCGGAACGGCGCGAGGGTGGCCATCCGAAGCCTCCACGACGCGTCGGCCCAGCTTCGGTCTGCCACCGCGTTGAGCTCTCGGCTCGTCGCGTCCGCTGTAAGAACGCCGGACCGCCATGCCCACCCGAGAGCGATCAGCGGTGCGAGCGCGTCAGGGGAGCGTTCCCCCTCTCGAGCAGTGCGATAAGTCGCACCAAAGACGGTGATTCCGCGTGAGAGGAGCGCGTGCACGCCCTCGGGAGAAGGAACCGCGGGCGGTTCGTCAAGGTTGCTCTCCATCGCACGCCGCGACGCTTCGATGGCATTGAGCCCAAACTGCACGACACGCCACGCCGGATCCTCTGACTCGTGATGCGCGAAGCAGCGGTCCGCCCGCTCTCGCTCTGCTGCGGTCGGATCGTCGAGGTTTCCAGAGTCACTCTCCAAGGAGAGATCGGACGCGATCGCAAAAAGCCGGCCGCGGGTGTGAAGCACAGGTGGCGCAGTCAGGCGATGCGCGTCGGGCCCATTCCAGACGAGCCCGTGACGACCCGCGACCACCGGCCCGACGAGAGACACACCCAGCGCGAACCAGTGGCGGACCAGGTACGACGAGATCGACAGCGCCCCGCCAAAGTCGTGAAAGGAAAACGAGAGCTCGACCCCATCAGCCAAAGCCCATGTTCGTTTGGTCTTGTACTCGTTCTCCGGGAGGAGGTCCTCTAGGTAGAGATCCAGCACCTCAGACGCCGCCGGAAAAGGACGGATCGCAAACTCGATCCCCTTCCAAGCCTCCGTCCAAAACTCATCCCAAAGAGCGCTAGGCGACTCAACCGGGCCGGCGAGCGTTACACCGATCGCAGTTCCGCCCATCAGAACCCCCCGCGATCGAACACCGCGACGCTACTCCGGGCAGCCGTTGTAGGCGTGGCGCAGGTTGCCCGTCGAAAGCTCGTGGTAGCTGATGTGCACGCCGCCCAAGCGGTCGAGGGCGATACCCGTTTCGCGGCCGGTGTTCCCCGTCGCATCCACAAGCTGCGTTTCAAACGATCCGCCGAGCGCGCGGAAGGCATAGCGCAGGTCGTCGTTCATCGCGTCGTAGTACGCAATGTGAATGCCGTCACTCTCGTCGACCACGATCGATGTATCGAAGCCCGTAGGGGTCGCTCCATCGATCGTCGAAAGCACGAACGTACCCGACGGTGCCCGATAGGCGTAGCGCAGCGTGTTGACTTCAGCGTCGTGATAGCTGATGTGCACGCCCCCAAGGGAGTCCACGTCGACCGCGGGATACCGCCCTGTGTCCCCCATACTGTCGAGGGTGGAGACGGTGAACGAACCGCCCACGTCCTGCTCCGCATACTTAAGGTCGCGGTTGTCGATGTCGTAGTAGACGATGTGAACGAGGCCGCCTGCGTCGAGAGCGAGCGAGCTTTCCTGGCCCACGTCTCGACTCGCGTCGACCGTCTGGAGAGTGAACGCGGAGGTGAGATCCGGGCGATAGGCGTAGCGTAGGTTGCCGCGCGTCCGGTCGTAGTAGCTGATGTGGCTTCCGTTGCTCGCGTCGATGGCCAAGGAGGTGTACTCGCCTGTGTCTCCGGCTCCGTCGATCATCATCGTCGTAAAGAGCAGGTCATCGCGTTCCTTGTACGCGTACATCAGCGCCCCAGAGGAGTTGTTGTGATAGCTGATGTGGACGCCTCCGAGAGAGTCGAGCGCGATCGACGTCAGCAGCCCGGTTTGACCGAGGGAGTCGACGGCCTGGGTCGTAAACGTCGTCGCACCCGGGGCACGGTAGGCGTAGCGCAGGATTCGTGAGTCGAGGTCGTAGTAGCTGATGTGCACGCCGTTCTCGTCATCGATCGCGATGGACGTGAACCACACGGTCGCCCCGCGGCTGTCCGCGGTCGTGAGCTCCCACATCGGCGTGCAGTCGAGCGTGCACTTCCCCATCGCGCATCCCATCGCACACGACGTGTCGAGCTCCATGTACTCGCAGGCGTCCGCCGTGCACGTACCGGGGCTGAGATATCGGCGCAGCGTGTCGCCGTCGATGCACTCCTGCGCCGGAGGCATGTTGCAAACCACCGGTTCCCCGGCGCAGACCCCCGCCTCGCAGGAGTCGCCGGTCGTGCAGCCGTCGTCGTCGTCGCAGGACGCGCCCTCTCGAAGCGGGTAGGTGCAGACGCCGTCGGCACAGGTGCCAGCAACGGAGAAACACTCGTTCGGCGGACTGTTGCAGACCACTCCCGCGCACGCGTCGCACGCAGGGCAGCCGGGGCAGTCCACGTCCCGAAACATGTAGTCGCAGCTCCCGCCGTTGCAGGTGCCGGCCGGGTCGAACACGCGAAGGACGCTGGTGCCAAGGCACTCGGATTCCGGCGGCATATTGCAGATCAGTGGCGCGGTCTCGCAGCCCTCGGGACCGCAGCGGCCCACCGTGCACGGGTCGAGGGCGTCGCAGCTTCGCCCCGGGCTGAGCTCACGGCAGGGATCGAAATCAAAGTCGCCGCATTCCGCGAAGGTGCCGTCGAGGTTGCAGGCGCTCTCGGTGCACTCGTCAGTGCACTCACTCACGGGAATGCATGCGCCCATGGAACAGGTGTCGCCGCTCCCGCATTGCTCGGTCGGCCCCCATTCCAGACACCCGTCGACGTTGCGGTCGCCGCAGCGTGAACGTCCGCCGTCCTGGCAGCGAATCTCGCCCTCGGCGCACTCGTCTTGGCATTCCGGTCGGCACTCCCCGGCGCTGCAGACGGTTCCCTCGCCGCAGGCCATGACCGGCAGCCAGTCGCGGCAGCTGTCCGAGTCGGCCTCACCGCAGATCTCGATACCGGTCGCACCAGCGCATCGCTGATCCCCTTCGGCGCACTCGTCGACGCAGTCGCGGGTGCACACCCCGAGGGAACAGAAAGGTGTGGTCGAGTCGCAGGGAGTCGGAGGACCCCAGTCCGCGCAGCCGTCTTCGCCGACGATGCACGTGAGAACGGCGTCGACGCCGCAGGTTGTCGTCCCCTCGGTGCACCAGGCGCCACAGGGCAGTCGCGCGAGAACCACCTCTGCGGAGACCTCCTCGCCGAGCCGCGGCACGGTTGTCGTGCGTCCGGCGGCGTAGCGTTCATCACCGCGAAACCCTGTTACTTCCAGGAGAAGGTCTTCCTCCGCCCAGGCATCTGGAACGAGGACCAAGAGCTCGTGCGCGGCATCGACCACCACCTCCGCATCTCGCGCGGCGACGCGAAGCGAGGTCAGTCCCCAGCTGTCGTCGTAGCTCACCTGCAAGCGAATCGCGGTGTCGCTGCTGCCGGCGCTACAGCTTCCCGCAAACACCAGCGCGAGGACTTTGGCGACGCGCTTCATCGAAGATCCGCGACTTCGCAGTCGCCAGAGCATTGAAGACCACCGTCGCTCCGCGCTGCAAGTCCGACGGCGAGGGCCACGATTACCGCGACGACCGCTGCACTCACCCCGATCGCAATCCTCCGGGGCCGGCGATTCGGAACGACAACGATCGGTTCTTGGGTTTCCTCGGGGGGAAGCGCGCTGGCGACGTTTTCAGGCGCAATGACCTCGGGCTCGACGACCGGAAGTTCCTCGAGACGACCACGCGCGACGTCGGCCATGCTCCCGTCGGGGTCCACTGCGAGGTAGCGCTCGTAGTCGCGCCTAGCGGTTTCGGTGCGTCCGGCCTGGCGCGCACACTCACCCATGTTGAAGAGAAAGAGCGGACGCTGGCTCAGCCCGTAGCCCGCCGCGAACTCGGCATATGCGTCGTCGAAGAGGCCCTGCTCAACCAGCGAGCTCCCCGCCGTGAAGTGCTCACGAGCACGGTCGCTTTGCGCGGCGACCGGTGTTGTCGCCGTTACCACCGCCACCATCAAGCCCGTCACCCACCGCAACACGAGGATGGTGTAGCACCGGCATCACTCGTCCGCGAAGGGATCGGCAATGATCGCGCGCGGGACGGCGCGCATGGGCGATTCCGCGGGCGACATCGCAGTCTCGGGCCTTTCTCTCATCCCGGGCGTCGCGGTCATCTCCGCGGTCATCTCGGCCATCGCGCTTTCCATGCTCATCACGGCTCGCATCACCGGTGGTCGACGCATGGTTGCCCGGCGCGCTTCGTCGGAGCGCTCCGGCACGGCCTCCATGGTCGCCGGCTCCACTTCCTCACGCGCTTCCACCGCCGGAGCGGGGGTGTCTTCTTCAGCGGGCGGCGCTTCTACGGGTCGCGCCTGCCAGTCTCGCTGCAGCGGCACCGCGCGCGCCGGCTCTTCCCGCAGTCGTAGCCCTACACCCACCAGGAGCACCCCGAGAATGATCCCGGCGACGAGCGCGAGGTATTTCGTTCGGCGCGGCGACTCCCCCCAGGTCTCGAGAGACGCCTGAAAGTCGGACAACGTTTGAAAGCGATCCGTCGGTCGCGGCGCGAGCGCTCGTCGCAGCGTCGTGTCGATCGAGCCAGGGAGCGAGGGGACGTGCGTACGCACCGAAGGTGGCGACGAGAGCTTCGCCGCAAAAAGCGACGAGAGATCGTCGGCGGAGAATGGTGGCTCCCCGGTCAACATCTCAAACGCGGTCGCGCCCAGCGCGTACACGTCCGCCTCTGGACCCACCCCCTGCGAGTCCACCTGCTCGGGCGCGCTGTAGAGCGGCGTGCCGATGAAGACATTTTCCTGCGTGAGCCGCGTGTCGTGTTCGCCGGGGACGATCACCTTCGCGATACCGAAGTCGAGCACCTTGACGACCTCGCGACCTTCGGCGTCACGGGTGATCAGGAGGTTGGAGGGTTTGATGTCGCGATGGACCACCCCCGCTGCGTGGGCCGCCGCGAGCGCCGTCGTGACCTGCGAGAGGATCGTCTTCGCGTCCTCGAGATCCATCGCACCGTGTTCCTCGAGATGCTCCTCGACGGTCTGTCCTTCGAGGTACTCCATCACCGCGAACGCGCGCCCGTCGGGGAGACGTCCAAAATCGAAATAGCGCGGGATGTAGGGGCTTTCGAGGGAGTTCGAGGTGCGCGCCTCGCGAATGAAGCGCTCGATCGCCTCGTCGACGCGCGGAATGTCCGAGCGCAGCACCTTGATGGCGACTCTCGTCCCGATGGTCGGATGCACCCCTTCGTACACCGCCCCCGACCCGCCGCGACCGAGCAACCCCGTCACCCGATAGCTACCGACCTGCGAGTCGGTGAGGTCCGGCGCGACGTTCAGCGCAGAGAGGCGCCGCGCGAGCTGCGCTGCGGTCGGACGCGCGTTCGGATCGGTCGCCAAACACGCCATGATCAACTCGTCGAGAGCGGTGGGAACCTGCGTATCGCCCCGCCGCGCCGCAATGGACTCCGGTGGCTGACCAAGTTTCGCGGCGATCATTGTCACGGGTGTTTGCGCACGATGCGGGAGCGAACCGCTGAGCCCGAGATACGCGACGCAGCCGAACGCGTAGATGTCGATCGCAGGTCCCTGCGCGTCGTCCCCTTGCACCTGCTCCGGCGCCATGAACGCCGGGGTGCCGATCGTTTCGCCGGACGTGGTGATCGCCTCGCTCTCGAGCTGCCGGCTGAGTCCAAAATCGCAGAGACGAACGAGGTCGCCTTCGAGCATCACATTTCGCGGTGTGAGGTCGCGGTGAATCACGCCGGCCTCGTGCGCGTGCGCAAGCGCCCGTGCGAGCTGCTGCAGCATCGGAACCATGCGCGCCGCCGACAGTGCGCCGCCCTTCAGGCGCGACTCGAGGGTATCGCCGCGGAGGCGATCCATGACGAGGTAGTAGAGGCGCGTCTCCTCGTCGTGACCGAAGTCGTTGGTGGCGACGATGTTGGGATGGCGGAGCTGCGCGGCGACCTGCGCTTCACGAAGAAAACGCTGCGCGTATTCCCCGCGACTTGCGCGATCGGGACGCATCACTTTGATCGCGACTTCCTTTTGGAGCGCGACGTGGGTGCCGCCGAAGACAAAGCCCATCCCACCACCGCCGATCCGCTCGTCGATGCGGTAGCGCCCTCCGAGCATGAACGAGCGTGGAAGAAAGCCGTCCTGACGACAAAACGTCGTACCGGTGAGGGACGCGCCGCACTCCGGGCACACCTCGGCAGAGGCTTCCATCCCCTTTGCGCTCACGAGCCCAGCCTACGTTGATCCTGTGAAGATCGCTCGCTTCTTTCGCTCACTTGCGCGAGATAGCAAATGAAAGCGCGCGCGCGATGGGTTGCCTTCAGACTGCGCCGCCATGAAGCGCCTTTCCTTGGTTTGTGCGGTTTTGCTCCTCGCCTGCAGCGGCAGCTCTCGCCCCTCCGGACGCGACGGGGGCGGAAACGTCGACGCGGGCGACGCGGGTGTGGGGCGTGATGCGGCGGCACTCGACGCGGCAGTAGCGCGCGATGCCGCGGTGGCGGAAGACGTGGTCGTCTGGGCGCACTCGCCTCGGGAGCTTTACTCCTTTGATCCGCGGACGAACCTCGTCACCGAAGTCGGGGCGTTTCGAAACGCGGCCGGCGAGGACGTCGCCGACATGACCGACCTCGCCGTCGACGGCTTCGGCAATCTCTTCACCTGCTCCTTTGACGCACTCTTTCGCGTCGACCCCGCCACCGCGGTCGTCACCGAGATCGGTTCCTTCGGAATCCCAACCGAAGTCCGTTTCAACGCGCTCACCTTTCTTCCCGCCGGTGTTCTCGATCCCGCAACCGAGGTCCTCGTCGCTGCGACGGCCGAAGGCGCCTACTACCGGATCGATACCTCGACCGCGACGGCCAGCCTGGTCGGCAACTTTGCCCCGGGCTACGGCTCGAGCGGCGACGTCGTTTCGGTCCTCGGCGCGGGCACGTTTGCGGCGGCATCGCGGGAGGGGTTCGACAGCGATTGGCTCGTTCGTCTCGACCCCGTCACCGGCGCGGTCACACCCATCGGCTCGACCGGCACCACCCGGCTCTTTGGACTCGGCTATTGGCGCAATCGTCTCTTTGGATTCAACAGCCTCGGCTGGCTCTACGAGATCAACATCGAGACCGGAGCGGCGAACCTCGTGACGAACGACACAGGCGCGAGGACCTTCTTCGGCGCAGGAGTGACGACGAACGCGCCGACGGCGCCGATCTAAGGCCCGCGACATCGCAAAAGAGCGCACGCGCAAACGCGACGCAAACCCAAAGCAAAACCGCCCGTGCCCATGCCCGCGCCCATGCCCGTGCCAAAAACGCGGCTCCAGGGCGGGTACGTACAGACTCACATCACACAACTAGTGCTGAGTCCCAGATGGGTTGATCACAACTAGCTCGAACTAGAGCCCACCTGATTTATTGACATCGCGCCCTCGCGCCGCCGGGAGTCTGCCGGCAAGGGCACGGGCACGGGCACACATCACAACTAGCTAGCCGCGGGCTCAAACTGGAGCCGACCTGATTTATTGACATCGCGCCCTCGCGCCGCCGGGAGTCTGCCGGCAAGGGCACGGGCATGGGCACGGGCACGTCAGCGCGTTGCGCGATCGCACGATCCGCAGGCTCAAACTGTAGCCTACCTGATTTATTGACATCCGCATCACCGTACTTCCGCATAAGGAGGGCCGGCGGGGAACCGGAGCTCCCCGCCGGCACGAGACACGGCGAACTATTCGACGGCCACCGAGCCAAAGCTCGCGTCGGGTGAAAACGTCCCCCCGCAGAGACAGCCGGACTCGGTGTTGACCCGGATGCGCCCGACCCCTCCGCCGGAACCGCCGCCACCGACAACGCAGGTGCCGATGCAGCCCGAGATGCTGTCCGCAAACTCGCCTCGAACCGCGCTGGACGATCCGAACGCCCCGCGGCCTCCGTCGCCTCCGTTGGTCGTTCCGAAGAGCGCGCAGCCGCAGTCGTCCGCGTCCCCGCCAAAGCCGGGACTGGTCCCGCTTCCGCCGCCGCCGTTGAGGCCCGAGTTGTCGTCGGTTCCTGCAGCGCCACCGCCGCCGCCGTTCGCAGCGACGGTTCCCGTCACTTCCACTTCAGGCGCTTCGAGCAATACCGCGCCGCCGCTCCCCCCACCACCGCCGCCGTTGCAGCTGGTGCTGAGTCTGCCGCCGCGACCTCCGCCACCGCCCACATTGATGACGCCAGTGACTTCCAGGCGCTCCCCCGCGACGAGCTGAAGTGCGCCGCCACCCCCGCCGCCGAGGGTTCCGCCGCAGCCGCCCTGACCGTCCATGCCTCCCTGAAGTGGAATCAAGGCCGCGCTGCCGTAGGTGCTCGCCGAAGGTCCCGCCCCCGAACTCGCGTAGCTTCCGCCCGCGCCGCCGCTTTGTCCCGATGCGCCGCTCGCGTAACGAAACGCCGCGCCCGGACCCGAGGCCGATCCGTTTCCGGAGGCGTCGAGAATCCCGCGGACCAGTAGCGTTTCCGACGCAAAGATCGCCAGCGCGCGAGAGCCGGTGACGTTCAGGCGTCCCCCCACCCGAAAGCGTCGCGAGCGACAGACGCAGACATCGGGCGAGTCAAAAACATCGACCGCGGTGCATTCCCCGATCGGCGTGCGACCGTCGCAATCGTCGTCGGTGTCGAAGGTAAAGCCGTCTGGCGGTTCCACCGTCAGCCCGTTGTCGACCAGGCGGCCAAGGTCCTCGTCGTTCGAGGGAATCAGCTCGCAGCAGCGATCGTCGCAGCACCCCTGGGCGCAGGTCGTTCGCTGCTCGGTCGACACACACTCGCCGTCGGCACAGGCGGGCGCAGTCCAGTCGACCGCCACTCCGTCCGTGCAGCTGGGCGCCGGCGCCTCGCACGCTTCCTCCCGCGTTTCGTAGAGGCACTCGCCGGCCTCGCAGGTTCCTCGCCGCGCATAGCGCCGAAGGGAAGTCTCGTCCGCACACTCCGTCGGCGGAGGCGAGTCGCACTCCTCCGCGCAAAGCGACGCGTCCATCGCGGCATCCGCACGGGCGTCCCGAAACGCAGCATCGAAGTCCGCATCGCCCCGCCCCGCATCGCCCCGCCCCGCATCGCCCCGCCCCGCATCGCCCGGCCCCGCATCGCGCGGCCCCACGTCCCGACGCCGTCGCGCGTCCGGGCGGTCTCCCGCATCGTCCATCATCGACGACGCGGAATCGCCGCAGCCCCCAAGGACCGCGGCCACTCCCAACACTCCGAGGAACAATCGCACGATCGACCTCAGAGACACTCTTCGAAGAAGGGATCGCAGCAGTCCTCAAAGTCGGGATCGCAGCAGTCCTCGAAGTCCGGGTCGCAGCAGTCCTCGAAGTCCGGGTCGCAGCAGTCCTCAATCTCCGGGTCGCACACATCGCCGCAGTCCTCGAAGGCCGGGTCGCAGCAGTCCTCAACCGCCGGGTCACACACGTCGCCACAGTCTTCGACCGCGGGGTCGCACACGTCCTCACAGAGCTCGTCCGCCGGATCGCATCCGAGGAAGTCGATCGCGTCCCACTCGCCTTCCGCCGGAAGGTCGTCGAAATCGTCGCCGGGATTCGGATGGCCGTCGACCGGGGCGAAGTGGCAGTTCGCTTCGTCGCCGTCGAGCTCACCGTAGAAGTCGAGGGTCGAATCCTGAATCCAGGCCTCGCCGTCGAAGAGTTCCGCGGCGATCTCGTCCCAGCAGTTCGTCACGATGTAGTCGGTGAGGCCGAGCTCCGGGTGGTCGAAGAGCGCATGGCTGTCCCAGCGGCCTCCGAGGTCGTCCCAGCGCACAAAGGCCGTGAGAAGCACGTCCTCGACCTCGGCCAAGTACTCGAGCGCGTGGTCGTCTTCACCGAAGATCCAGTAGGTCGTCTGGCTATTTTCGGGCGTCTCGCCCTCGAGGGAAACGTCGCGGAGATCGAACGCCACCTCGAGAAGTCCGCCGCCGAAGGGAGACGCGGCGAGGAACATGTCGCCCGTCGCATCCACCGCGGGATCCGCGTCGCTCCACGCGTCGAGATTGACGAAGAGCTCAAAGCTGTCGACGAAGTCGTCGCCGTCGAGATCGATCTCGCCGTCGATGATCGGCTGGGCTCCGTCGAGCTCTGGCGAAAAGCCAGGCGGCCCTTCGAAGTAGGTCAGCCGAAAGGTTCCGGGCGCGGTTTCCTCGATGTCGAGAACGACGTCGAGCCCATCCTCGGTCGCACGCCAGATGTGCTCGTCGCCGAGAACCTCCGGCTCCGCACCGGCAGCGAACTCAAGGTCCGAAAAGATGCCGTCGATGATCGCGTTGATGTCGTCGACGTAGGTTTCGGTCTCGTCGTAGTAGGGCGAGAAATCCGCGAGGGCGCCCGCCGGTGGCGTGTTCGCGCCGAAGTCGATTCGAACCAAGTCGCGCGTCGGAATCGCGTTCCGAAAGCGGACGTCGCCGCAGCTTGCAGCGCGACAAGGCAGGTTGTTGCCGCCTGGCGGTCGAACGCCGGGACGAGTTTCGCCACCGCCGTTTCCGCCGCCTCCGCAGGCAACCCAAAGGAGCAGTCCAAAAGCGAGCCAAGTGTGTCGAAGCGTATGCATCTCATTTCCTCCTGCGGCCGTGGCCACGGAGGAGGAGATGGCCCTCGGGCTCGTTAGTGACGAGTTAATCACCCATGATCTCGGGGGCTTTAACGCAATTAATCCGAACGCGGATCCAGTGACGCGCTCGCCTTCGCGAGTTATGGAAGGACCATGCTTCAGCGAATCGCAGGCCCCGGTCCCTTCTTTCGCGCCGTGCTCGTTCTCGCCTTCGGCTGCGGCGGAAGCAGCGCCATCTGTGACGTCGGCGCCTTGGAAGACGCCCTCGCGTCCGCGGCCGCGGGCGACGTTGTTGCGGTGGGGCAATGCGAGATTACGGACGTCTCGGTGACGGTCCCGGCCGGGGTCACGCTGCGAGGCGAAGACGGGAGCGTGCTCGCAGGCTCGGGCACCGTCGTCCAGCTTGGGGACGGTGCGGCGATCGAGTCGCTACGCGTTCGCAGCGCGGACGGAGTGGGGATTCAAACCGGCCCGGGAGGCGAGCTCACCGACGTCGTCGTCGAACTTCAGCGCGGCATCGGCATCACCCTTCGCGGGAGCGACATCGCCATCACCCGCGTTCGCATTGAAGGCCCCGACGACGCGGAGGACCTTCCTCCCTTCGCGGAACCTTCCGAAGGCGCGTACGGCCTCGTCTCGGTCGACGCGAGTAACGTCGCGATCGCCGATCTTGAAATCGCGCAGGCCGGCCCCTGGGGCGCGATTCTCGCGAACACCACGCTCACCTGGGTTGGCGGCCTGCTCGAAGACGTCGTCGGCACGGGCGTCTACGTCGACGGCGGAAGCGCCGACCTTCAGGACGTCACCTTTCGCCGCTTCGGCTCCGGCCTTCAGCCCCTTCCCGCGTACGGCGCGGTGTTCACCGAAAACGCGCTCGCGACAACCAGCGGCCTCGACATCAGCGAAGTCGATCTCGGAATCCTCCACGACGCGAGCTCCGGAACCCACACCGACCTCGCCGCTCATGACATTCGCTACGGCGGCGTGTGGATTCAGCGAAGCGACGACGTCTCCCTGATGGGCGGCGTCCTCGAACGAAACGGCGTCACCAGCGTCGCGAGCGTACGCTCCTCCAACGTGACCCTCGACGGAACCCTGATCGAATCCTCCGTCTCGCAGCTCGCGATCTTTGGCGAGATCACCGCCGTCGAAACCGGCGACGGAGTCCAGCTCGTCGAGCCGACCGGACCGAACACCCTCCGCGCGGTCATGCTGCAGAACCATCCTCGGATCGGTCTGCTCCTCGATCTCCAGGACATGGCCGCGCTCGACCAGGTTTCCCTGACGGACGTCACGGTGCAGGGCGACGAGCTCGGATGCCTCGCGCAAACCATCGACGGGTTGATCCCGCTCGGCGGCTGGGACGATCAGGTCAACCGCATTGGGGGCGTCGGCGACAACGACGCCGCGCGCGGGGAACTCCTCGACCTCGGCGGCGGACTCTCGGACGGCAACCTGCCCGACGTCGACACGACCGAACTCTAGCGCCGTTGAAACCCTCGGATGCGTGCGGTACCCCGTGTCGGTGAGCGCTTTCGTTGGCCGCAAATCCGAACTGCGTGAGCTCTTGCGAGCGCTGGGGGAAGGCGCGCGCCTTGTCACGCTCACCGGTTCCGCCGGCATCGGCAAAACGCGCCTCGCCACCGAACTCCTCTCGGAGAGTAATCTCCGCGGCTACTTCTGCGATCTCACCCACGCCCGCGACGAGGACGCCATGGTGGCCGCCGTCGCCGAAGCGCTCGAACTTCCCGCCGGCGGCCCCTTCGGCAACGCGGGCAACGTCGAGCTCGCCCTCGATGCGCTCGGTCCAGCGCTTCTCGTCCTCGACAACTTCGAACAGATCCTCGAAGCCGCGCCGACTCTCGCGCGCTGGAGCGAAGCGGCCTCGGAGCTTCGAATCCTGGTGACCTCGCGGGAGATTCTTCGCCTTCCGCGCGAGCGCATCGTTGAGCTCGGTCCTCTCGCACTCCCGGACGAGGACTCCCCGGAAGAAGCGGAGAGCGTGCAGATGCTCCTCGGCTGTGCGCGGCGGCTGCGCCACGGCCTTCGACTTCGTGGCGACGACCTGCAAACGGTCGCGCGGATCGTCGAACAGCTCGACGGGATTCCCCTCGCCCTCGAGCTCGCCGCGCCTCGGCTCGTGTTTCTTGGGGCGTCGACGCTCCTCGCGCGCCTCGAAGAACGTTTTGCGCTCCTGCGAACCTCGACGGGCACGCTTCACGGCGCGATCGAGTGGTCCTGGAACCTTCTCGACGATGCGGAGCGCCAGGCCCTTGCGCAGTGCTCGGTGTTTCGGGGCGGCTTTGACCTCGACGCGGCCGAAGCGGTCCTTTCGGTGCCGGACGCGCCGCCGGTTATGGATCTGCTCCAGTCGCTCTTCGAAAAGTCGCTTCTTCGCGCCGAGGGCGACGGGCGTTTTGGTCTCTACCTGAGTATTCGCGAGTTCGCGGCTGAACAGCTCGCCGACGCGCAAACCTCCCTCCGTCACGCGACCTACTACGCCTCCCTCGGCGAGCGCGCCCTCGAAGAACTCCACGGGCCGGAAACGGTCGCCGCCTGGGATCAGCTCCGCGAAGAAAAGGAAAACCTCAAGGCTGCATCCCGCGCAGAGCTCGGCGACGTGTCGCTTCGTGCCGCCCTTAGCCTTGCGCCGCTGATGCTCGCGCAGGGCCCGTACGAGGAATACGACGCAACGCTCACCGCGTGCCTGCAACGCGAAAGCGCGACGGATCTCGAAGTCCTCGCGCGCATTCATCGGGGCGATGCGCGGCGCCTTGCTGGACGAATCGACGATGCGGCCGCCGACCTCGACCGAGCGCTCACGCTCTCGCAAACGGACGATCTCGCCGCTCTCCACGGGCGCGCGCTTCGTTCCCGGGGCAACGTCGCCCTCGTGCGCGGCGATCTGGCGGCTGCGGCGAAAGACTACGAAGAAGCGCTCCCCTTTCATCGGCGTGCGGCGGACGCCGTCCACGAAGCGCTCACGCTCAGCGTGCTCGGTGCGGCGCTCGCACCGCTCGGCCAGTCGCGAAAGGCGCTCGAGGCCGAACAAGCCGCGCTCTCGCTCCTTCAACAAGCGGGCGCGCTGCGCGAAGAAGGGCTTGTCACAGCGTACGTCGGCAACCTCTTCACGGACGAGGGACGCTTCGACGAGGCGCTGGTCTACTTCGCTCAGGCCGAAGCGATACACGATCAACTCAGCGACCGCTTTGGCGCAGCGTTCACCACCGCCAATCGCGGCATCCTCTATCACGCGCAGGGACGTCTCGAGGACGCGGTCGCGGCGTACACCGCAGCCGTCGACGCCTTTCGCCGTGTTGGCGCTCGGCGCTACGAGGGGGCCTTTCGCGGCTACCTCGCGCTTGCGACCCATGCGGTCGAGCCCAACCTGATCGAACTTCGAAGCCGGCTTCAAGAAGCCGTCCAGCAGCTCGGCGAAGCGCGAGACGAACGCTTCGAGGCGCTCTTTCTCGCCTACCTCGGAGGGTGCGAAGCGGAGACCGGCGCCCTCGAGCGTGCAACTTCTTCGCTGGCCCGCGCGGAAGCACAGATCGAAGCCTCCGGTGATCCCTTTCTCGGCATGGCGGTCCGTCTTCAGCGCGGACACCTCGACCTTGCCGAAGCTCGCCGCGCTGAAGAGGACGGTGACGTCCCCCGCGCAGAAACGCTTCGAGCCGCCAACGCGCAGCGCCTCGCCGAAGCGAACAAAGTCGACCCCAGCACCGGCGACGCACCTATCGAACGCAATGCGGATGTCCTCTTCTCGGCCCGTACGCTTCGCGACGATGCACCGCAGGTGCGAGAGGAACCCAAAACCGAAGACGCTCTCATCGTGGCGAAGGACGCGAGCTATTTTGTTCCTCCCGGGGGCAAGCGAATCGAGCTCGAGGAACGGCACGCCCTTCGGCGAACGCTTCGCGCCCTTGTCGAAGCGCGCCTGCACACGGCGGACGAAGCCCTCGGCCGAGAAGCGCTGGTCGCGGCAGGTTGGCCCGGCGAGCGCATGCTCCCCAAAGCCGCCGCCAACCGCCTTCGAGTCGCGATTTCGACGCTCCGAAAGCTTGGCCTCCAGGATGTGATCATCACGCGTCGCGGCGCCTACCTGCTGCATCCTGCGGTGCCCGTGCGGGAGCCGTGATCGACCTCTTGACTCGCGTTGCGCGACGCTAGGTTCGGCGACATAAGCGCGCTATGCGGGGGATCGCGCAACGAGTTGGCTTCTGCGCGCTCGCGCTCGCGTTGGCCTGCGGGGACGACGACGGAACCGGCGCAACCGACGCAGGCACCGACGCGGAAGTCGACGCCGGCGTGTCCATCGCAGCGCCCGCACCTCCGAACCCGCCGGTGCTCACGAACGAAGGCGAGTGTGTTGGCGGCTGGACGCGCGTTGACGAAGGAGACGTTCCGCCCTTCTGCGATCCCTACGTGGAAGGTGTCGAAGAGTGCCTCGACCACGAAGCGCACGTTCCGGGCGAAGAGGGTTGCCACGCTGTGGGTCGCGCGTGCGGAACCCTCGAAGCGCCCGCAGACGCCGCACGAGTTTTCTACGTTCGCGAGGGAGGTGACGGCGACGGAAGCGAAGCCGCGCCCTTTGGAACGATCGGCGCAGCGCTCGAAATCGCCGGAGCCGGCGACGCGATCCTCATCGAGGAGGGCACCTACGCGGAGGAGAACCTGCAGCTCCGCGTGGCCGTTACGATTCGCGGCGCGTGCGCGGAACGAGTTCGCATCGTGGCGCCGACGTTCAACGAGAGAGGGGGCATCTTTTCCGTTCTCACCGACGGCGTCGTCATCGAAGACCTGCAGCTCCGCGGACCGCGTAACGGCATCGTGGTCGAGGGCGGCAGCGCGGACGTTCGCGGGGTCGCCTTCGTCGACGTCGCGGGAGCCTCCCTCGCGAGCTTTGGTGGAACCCTTCGCGCCGAAGACATCGTCTCGCGCATGATCAACGATCGCGTCGCGAGCGAGTTCAACGCGGGGGTGGCTGTCTACGACAGCGCCAACCTCGAAGTTCGGCGGGCGGTGTTTCGGGGACACCTCGACCTCGAGGCGCAAATCAACAGCGGATCGGCCGCGCTCTTTGAAGATGTGGTCTTCGGCGCTCGCTTCCGCGGCTTCATCCCCTTCGGCGGACGCGGCATCGACGCGAGCGGCGGCGCGCAGGTCACGGGCCGCCGCGTCGTGTTCGAAGGAAACGACGGCATCGGCGCCCTCTCCATCGAAGAAGGCACGCACATCGATTTCGAGGACGTGTTTATGTTCGACGTCCTGGGCGAGATCGGCGCGAGTTTCGCGATCACTCAGCAGGCGACCGCCACCCTGCGGCGCGCAACACTCTTCGCCTCCATTCCTTCCGGAATCAGCGTTTTCGGTGGGGGTTCCCTCGTCGCCGAAGACGTCCTCATCCTCTTCGCCGGCGGCGATGGCGACGGGACGGACGGGTACGGCATTCAAGTTGGGGAGGACGGTAGCGACGCCCAGGTCAGCCGCGCCGTCGTGATCGAAGCCGCAACCGGCGGCATCGCCGCGATCGATCAGTCCTCGATTCGTCTCACCGATGTCGCGATCGAAGCCACCGGAATCTCCGACTACGAAGACGATGATTCCGCAACCGGGATCGTGATTCTTGGCGGCGCTTCGGCAAGCGCAACGCGAGTGGCGTTGATGAACAACGACATCTTCAGCCTCGCCGTCGAGGACGGAACCTTGTCGGGTTCAGACCTAAGTATCACCGGAACGCTGACGCACCCGACCACCGGAGGCGGCGGCGCACTCTGGGCGACCGAGAACGCGACCGTCGAGCTCGATCGCGTGCTCATCGACACCAACCAGTCGAGCGGGCTAACGGTCTTTGGTGAGACAACCCGCGTGATCCTTCAGAACCTCGAAATCCTGAACACGATCCCGGCAGGATGCCTCGATCGGGGATGCACATCCTTCCTGGGCGGGATTGGCGTCGGGGTGTACGAGGGCGCGCAGGTTCGGCTCTCCGACTTCCGCATCGCCGACAACGAACTTCTCGGCGCGCAGGTGGCCTTCGGCGCCGACGAAAACATGATGCCCTTCACGGTGGGTGGTGAGCTCGATCTCGAACGAGGCGTCATCAGCGGGCATCCGATCGGCGTGAATGTTCAGGTGGCCGACTACGACTTCGATCGACTCACGGCCGACGTGGTGTTTGCCGGCAATCAACGGAACTTTGACGCGAGCCTGATGCAGGTCCCGCAGCCCCCCGACCTCGATCCTGCGGAGTAGCCGTCCGATTGGCGACGCGTTCGTAACGGGCGGCGGCGCACCTGGGCGTACGCTGGGATCCATGAGGTCCGCTCTGCTTGTGCTCTTGCTGGTCGTCGGCTGCGGCGATGATGATTCGACAGGAACCGGAGACGGTTCGGTGGAACGCGACACCGGCGCGGCAGACACCGGTACCGCAGACACCGGTACCGCCGGCGCGGCAGACACCGGCGCCGCAGACACCGGCGCCGCAGACACCGGCGCCGCAGACACCGGTACCGCAGACACCGGCGCCGGAAGCTGCGACGACGGCGTTCGAAACGGCAGTGAGACCGACATCGACTGCGGCGGAACCTGCGACGCCTGCGCGAACTTCCTCGCCTGCGAAACCAGCGACGACTGCCAGAGTGGAAACTGCGACGACGACGTCTGCAGCTCACCGCCCGGAACCCATCCCGACATCGTTCGCGTCGCCGACGTCCCTGGACGCAACCCTGGCTCCGGCTGGTTCGACAGCTACTCCGTCGGCAACGCGTGCTACTGCGACTCGAGTTTCGACCACAACATCGGCCCCCTCATGGTAGACACGCCCTTTGGACCGCGCACCGTTCGCCAGGTTTGCGACGCGCTCGCCGCGGAGGACCCCCCGCCTCGCGGCGACAACCCCGTGTACAACGACATTCAATGCGGCAACGGACCGCCGAACGACGCCGGCGACGAAGACGACTGCCCGGGACGCGTCGACATCGGTCGCGAGGGCTGCGGCCACATCGGCCCGCGGTGGCGCTTGAGCGACTTGGACAGCATTTAGAAAGGGGCTAGCGAACCCACAGGACGCGGAACGTCCGGCCGTGCGGTTTTGGGTATTCCGCCAGCGTTCCCGACTGACCCGCCGGCCACCCGTCCTCGACCCGCAGCATCCGCGGGAAGAAACGTCGGTGATGGGCGTCTCCAAAACGATCGATCGCCGACGGACCCGCCCCGTAAGATGTGGAGGCGCGGAACTCGAGTTCGCTTGTGCCGTCTCGAAGTCGAACGAAGGAGTCTGTCACGGAGAGGATTTCGACCGAGCGCACGCGAACGGCGCCGCCCTGTTCGGGCTCTTCGACCTGGTGCACGGCCGCTCGCGTCCCTGCCCCCAGGCGAACTCGGTGCATCGTCGATAGGGGAACCAGGGCGTCCTGCGCGAGACTGTAGTAGCGGATCACGAAGTAGTCTCTGTCGTCTTGCGCCTCATCGCGCACCGCGAGCGCACACTCGCCCGCGGTGCGGACAAGAGCCACCGCTGGCTCCAGGCCGTCGACATCCAGCGCACGAAATCGAGTCATCCCCGAATCAAATTCCACCGCTGCATCGTAGGTACTGTAGTTACGCCCGTTGGAAATCACCGCAAGTCGTGTCGCGACGAGTCGCTCCCGCCCGTCTCGAAGGGGAGCGGCGAATATACGCACCGATCCAACCCAGGGTCGTAACACCTCGCCTCGAAGCAGCTCTTGGGTGAGTGCGCCATCTCGGCGCTCGAGAACAAACTGTGTTTCGCCGTCCGCTCGCCAAAGGCGTTGGCAGATTTCTCCGTGCTCCTCGGTCGACACACAGCGCTCTCCGCCCCACTGTTCTCGCGGCCACTCTAGTTTCGCAACCGTTCGTCCGCAGCGATCCGTCGCCGGCGATGCCGAGAGGGACAACGCGGGAGCGGCCTGAACGCGCGCGCTGGTCCGGCCAGTCGCCGGTCGGGCGCACGCGGAAAGCACCAGGACGAAGCAAACGTACGCGTTCGCTCTGTCGGCGCTAGGAAAAGTCACGTCCAATGAGGAGCGATGGACCGCGTAGGGAGGTGTGACGGGTTCGGTCGAAGGGAACGACGGACATGCGTTCCTCGAACCGTTGGATGACGGGTGTTGGGTCAACACTTTGCTCAGCGGGTGCGCTTCGCAGAATCTCCTCGCCAAACTCCGTCGAAAGCGCACCGAGCTCGCCGTAATCGGCATACCGCTCGACGATGTCGGCGCCCCGGCGTTCTTCTTCGGCGAAGCTGAAGAGGACCGCAAGCGTTTGCTCGTCGACGAATCCGTATCCCTGCGCGCTCTCGAGAACCTGGCCCTCTCGGAGGATGTGGCGGAGGAGGGCGCTTGCTTCCTTCAGCGAAGTCGGGAGCGCCGCAAGGGAGTTCCACGGCTCCACGGGCTCTCCGATCCAGGCATATCGCTTCATCGCCTAGCAACGTACGAGCGCACGAACTTCATTCTCCCGACCTGCTCTCTTGCGGCCCAAATTCTCTTCGTTCTCAGCGCCACGGAATCGAGCGGCAACCGGTTCGCGTTGAGAATACTTCCGCAAAGGGGAAGGGTTTGAGATCCGCCAAAATATAAACGGCCGTGTTCTACCGGCCGATTGCCGCAGCTACGCTCGCGAGTTCCGGATGGATCTTCTTCCTCACCCGGTGGCTCCTGCGTTCGGACGCGTCGCTCTCGCCGCTCGTCTACGCTGTCGTCTGCACCGCGCCTCTCTTGGGCGTCACCTGGTTTGTGCTTCCCCGGCGCCCCTCACCGCCGTGGCACCATTGGGGCACCGCGATCGGTGTCACGCTCGCCCTTCCCACCGTGGCCATCCTGGCATTTCTCGACGTTCAATTTCGCCTCGGGTTCTCGGACTGCCAGGATCCCATCGGACGCGGGGACCTCGATGGCGCGCCGGTTGAAGTGTTCAGCTGCGTCACCGCGTTTCATGAGTACGAGGCCTACGTTGCGGTCTTCGACGAAGGCTTTGACGATCGAAGAAGTGAGCTCGGCGCCCCCGCCGAGACGCCTTTGGCCGTCGTCTCCTCGGAAGTCTATCCGGACGCGAACAACCCCAGCGCGTTTCGAGCGGAGCCGCA